>CBESWV010000100.1:0-12720 GCA_965533305.1 uncultured bacterium
ACTCTCCAGGGAGCGGTGCGATGTGCGATGTGCGATGTGCGATGTAATTCAAAATTCATAATTCATAATTCATAATTATTTCGTTCCGATCCGCGGCACCCCACTCTCCTCGAGAAGGGTCTCGAGCTTCGGCACCTCGTTGCTCAGGATTTCCTCCAGCGTGGCATCGATCTCGCTCAACTCGGCCTGCAACTCGGCGAATCGCCCCCGTGATGACGCGCTCGGGAACCCGGGCGAGTCCTCGACCACGCCACGCAGATGGACGAACTGGTTGTCGAGCATCGGCTGAAAGTTGAGCATGTCCTGGCTCGACTCGAGTTCGGTCTGACGAATCCGGCCCTCAACGTCGTCGAGGGACTCGAGGATCGCCGAAGCGAACTCGGTGGTCTCTTCTTCCTCGATCCTGGAGTTCCAGCCCTCGATCTGGGAACGGACTGTGTTGATCTCGGTGACCATCTCGTGTGCTCGGGAGAGATCGAGCCAGATCTCGCTGGCCAACTCGTACTGGGCTTGAAGCGCCGCGGGATCCAGATCCAGTCGGGGATCAGCGATGACGTCAAAGCTCTCGCTGTGGGACCACTCACCCAACGTCATCCGCACCTGGTACTCCCCTGGCGGAACCCTTGGGCCGGCCGCCGATCCCCAGAGCACCGCCTTCTCGTAGATGGTCGCGTCCGGCAGACGGAGGTTCCACACCCAACGGTTCCCTCCATGCTCGGCATCGAGCTTGGGCGGTTCGAAGAACTCAGGGAAGAGTTTGAGCCAGATGCTCGGCGCGCGCTTCTCGGGTTTGGTGCTCGACATGGTCCGCAGAACATCGCCGTCGGCGGAGAGGATCTCGAGGACAACCTCATCCGCGTCGTCTTCGTCAGCACCCTCCGGCAGGAGATAGTGGATGATCGCGCCCATGGGCGGGTTCTCACCCGTCGCACCCGCTCCGGGTCCTCGCATCCCGCCACTGCCGTCCGCCCAGCGGATCACGTCCCGCGGCGCAAACAGGTGGGTGCCGGCTTCGGGGACCTGGTCGCTGATCTGACGGAGCGGGCTCAGGTCATCGAGAATCCAGAACGACCTCCCCTGGGTGGAGAGCACCAGATCGCCGCGCTTGACGGCCATATCGGTAATGGGCGTCACGGGCAGATCGAGCTGGAAGCTCTGCCAGTTCGACCCATTGTCCAACGAGAGGTAGAGACCGAACTCGGTGCCGGCATAGAGCAGGCCCTTGTGTTCGGGGTCTTCCCGCACGACCCGCACGAAGTGGTCCTCGGCGATCCCGTGAGTCCCATCCGCGATCCGCACCCAGCTCGCACCAAAATCATCGGTGCGGAAGATATAGGGAGTGTTGTCGGCCGTGCGATACCGGTGGACTGCGATGAACGCGCGGCCGGGATCATGGGCAGAGAGTTCGATGCTGTTGACGGTCCCCCACTCGGGCATCCCTTCGGGGGTCACGTTCTGCCACGTCGAACCGTTGTCCCTGGAGATGTGGACCATCCCGTCATCGCTGCCTGCCCACAAGAGTCCGGCCTGGTGGGGAGACTCCTCGAAGGCGAAGATGGTGCCGTAGACCTCGACACCGGTGTTGTCCCTGGTGATCGGCTCACCCGCATAGCCCTGCTTGCTCTCATCATCCCGGGTGAGGTCGGGGCTGATGACCTCCCAGGTGGAGCCTTCATCGGTGGTCCGGTGGACCACGTTGGAACAGTGATAGAGCACCGATGGATCGTGGGGTGAGATCCGGACCGGAGCATTCCACTGGAACCGGTACTTGAGGTCAGACGCCTGCTGGCCCACCGCCATCTGCGGCCAGGCCATGACCTCCTGCTGGAATCCGAGATGCCGGTCGAATCGGTTGAGGGATCCCCCGTAGCACCCGCCGTAGGTGATGTTCGGGTTCCGTGGGTCCACCGCAACCGTCGCGGTCTCGCAGCCCGCGGGCTGATACCAATCCTGGCGTGCGATGGCGCCCGAGGGCGATCGACTGGGGATGGCCACCGCCGAGTTGTCCTGCTGGCCGCCGTAAAGCCAGTACGGCTGCTGGTCATCCACGGTCAGCCGATAGATCTCGGATGTCGGCTGGTTTCCCTGGGTCGACCACGAACGACCGCCGTCAAAACTGATGTTGGCGCCGCCATCGTTCCCTTGAACGAGATTGGCCGCGTTGTCGGGGTTGATCCAGAGCGCGTGGTTGTCGCCGTGAGGGGTTCGAACCGGGCGGAAGCTGGTCCCGCCATCCACCGACTTCCACATGGCCACGTTGAGGACGTAGACCGTGTTGGCGTCGAGCGGGTCGGCCTCGAGATGGATGTAGTACCAGGCTCGCTGTATCAGTTCACGGCTCGAGTTGACTCGCCGAAACTTGGCGCCGCCGTTGTCGGAGCGATAGAGACCACCCTTGTCCTCGTGCTCGACCAGAGCCCAGACTCTCTTGGGGAACGCCGGCGAAACCGCGACGGCGATCTTGCCGAGTTCACCCTCGGGCAGGCCCTTGCTCAGCCTGATCCAGGTATTGCCGCCGTCAACGGTCTTGTAGAGGCCGCTGTCGGGTCCTCCCGAGATCATGTTCCAGGGATTCCGTCGGGCCTGCCAGATGGATGCGTAGAGCACCCGTGGGTTGGAGGCATCCATGGCGAGGTCCACCGCCCCGGCAGCATCGGACACAAAGAGGATCTTGGTCCAACTGAGACCGCCGTCGGTCGTTCGGTAGACACCCCTTTCGGGATTCGACCCGAAGATGTTCCCGAGCACGGCAACATAGACGATATCCTCATCGGCCGGGTGGACGATGACGCGCCCGATCTGGCCGGCTTTGTCCAGACCCATGTGGCGCCACGTGTCACCGGCGTCGGTGCTCTTGTAGACCCCATCTCCAGGAGAGACGTTGCCGCGTGGGCAGGCCGAACCGGTGCCGACCCACACCACATTGGGATCCGTTGGGGCAACCGCAACCGCGCCGACGGAGGCCGATCCGAACGGATCTCCACCGCGCCGTTCGCTGGTCTTTATCTGGGGAAGGCCCTCCACCGGCGGCCGAACCACACCCGCCGCGGCGAGCTTGGGATCGACCTGGCCCATGATCCGAGACTCCAGCTCCGGTTCCACCGATCGGACGACATCCGAGACATTCCGCCAGCTGATACCGGCGTTGGAAGTCTTCCAGACGCCGCCGCCGGTCGAACCCATGTAGTAGGTCATGGAATCGCCCGGAACACCCGTCACCGCAGTCACACGTCCGCCGCGGAATGGGCCGACCAGACGGAACGACATCGAGTTGAGCAGTTCGTCGGAGACAACCGCAGCTTCAGCACTGAGGGTCGCGACCGCGAGCACGAGGCAAGGCAGGATTCGGCGCATCATCAGACCTCCATCCGAGTGGCGGCTGAGGATATCAGCTCTCAAGATGCGGTGTCCGCGGTCCCGAACGCGCCACCACGAACCGTTTTGCTATCCTGCGCCCATGAAAGCTGCTACGAGAAACCGTTTGATCCTGGGTGTGGTTCTCGCCGTCGCCGGTTCGATCCTCGCCTACAACATGTTTTTTGCGCTGACCCCTCCCCGGCATGCGGACCACGACCACGCCATCGCCAAGCTCGATGCGGGCGGGTTCCTGTGGGTCGAAGCGGCCGGCGGCGTACGCCGAAACCTCGTTGGTGTCCCGGAAAAAGTACTGATCCTCCACTGGTTCGACCCCCAGAACGTGAGTCTCAGCGAGCAGACGGCGGCAGCAAGATTCGCCGCCGGCTACGCCGACGACCCGACGGTCGATTTCCTTTTCATCGCCCAGGCACCGTCTTGGGAGGGCGTCAAGGCCGCCGCGGCAGGAGCGGGGATTCCGGAGGATCTCCTTTACCTCGACGCGAACAGCAAAACCGGAGATCTCTGTGGCGTGCGCCGGATCCCGGAGACCCTGGTCTACGATCCCAAGGGATTCATGGCTCATCAGGCACGGGGATCGGTCAACTGGACATCGCCATCTATGGCGGCACAGATCAAGCGAGCCAAAGGCGGCGTCGACGAAATTCACTAGGTGAAACCGCAAACGACTCTGGATCGGGTGGAGACCCCGGACGGGCACGAGCTCATACTCTATGAGCGCGACGGGGTGTTTTCCATCCGGGTGAATGGGTGCGAGCTCATGTCGAGCTGGGCGCACGGCTCTGAAGAAGAGATGGCCGCACTCGTAATGGCCGAGGTCAAGACCCGCCATCCACGCGTGCTGGTGGGCGGCCTCGGAATGGGCTACACCCTCCGTGCGGTCCTCGACCGGGCATCGTTCTCGAGTCGGGTCGCCGTGGCAGAACTGCTCCCCGAGATCGTCCGCTGGAATCGCGACCATCTGGCCGATCTCGCGGGATCTCCTCTCGATGATGGACGGGTCACGCTGATCGTCGACGATGTCGGCCGGGTTCTGGCCTCAGAGCCCGACGGCTTCGACGCGATCCTCCTCGATGTCGACAACGGCCCGGCCGCCCTCACCGACCAGCGCAATGCCCGACTCTATCTCGCCGAGGGTCTCGCCACGATCAGACGAAGCCTCCGCCGAGGCGGCATCCTCGGCGTCTGGTCCGCTTCACCCGATCGAGAGTACGAACGAGCGCTCAAACGGGCCGGTTTTCGTTTTCGCGTCGTGTCGGTTCCTGCTCGGCTCGGCGCCAAAGGGCCCAAACACACGATCTTCATCGCCAAAACCTGAACCCGTGTCCGTGCCCGAGGCCGACGTTCGCCCGACACCGTGAGCGAGATCACCCGAACTCGATTCCCCTAGCGGGTACGGTGATGGAGATGGACAACTGCCACCCACAACTCCGCCGTTTCATTGTCGCCGTTCTCTGCATGGCCGCCGCAACCGTGGGCGCAACCGACTTCGAGGTCGGCGAGGGCTCCGGGATGCTCACCGCCATCGGCGATGTGCCGTGGGAAAGTCTGCAACCCGGAGACCGGGTGCTGATCCACTGGCGACCTACCGCCTATCACGAGAAATGGGTCTTGTGCCGCCAGGGTACCGAGACTCAGCCCATCGTCGTCTCCGGTGTCCTCGGACCGGCCGGCCAACTCCCGGTGATCGACGGCCGAAACGCAACCACCCGTCTCGCCCTCGACTACTGGAACGAGTCCCGCGGCGTACTCAAAATCGGCGGCGCCAATACTCCTCCCGACACCCTGCCGTCGCACATCGTCATCGAAAACCTAGATATCCGGTCGGGTCGGCCGCCCTACGGCTTTACCAACACCGACGACGATCCCGAAGACTACTCGTCCAACGCCGCCGCCATCTATGTCGAGAAGGCCGAGCATCTGGTGATTCGCAATTGTGTGTTGTCGGATTCGGGGAACGGTCTCTTCATCGGGTCCTTCAACGGCCAGACCCGAGACATCCTCATCGACGGCAACTCGATCCACGGCAACGGAAACGAGGGCAGCGCCTACGAGCACAACACCTACACCTCGGCCATCGGGATCACCTATCAGCGCAACCACATGGGCCGGCTCCGGGATCTCTGCGACGGAAACAACCTCAAAGACCGTTCCGCCGGACTCGTCGTGCGCTACAACTGGATTGAAGACGGCAACCGCCAACTCGATCTGGTGGATGCCGCCGACGGATCGGTGGTGGCGACCCATCCCGACTACCGCACGACCTTTGTCTACGGGAATATCCTCGTAGAAGCGGATCTTCAAGGGAACAGCCAGATCATCCACTATGGCGGCGACAGCGGCGCGACCGGCGGCTACCGCAAGGGCATCCTGCACTTCTTCCACAACACCCTCGTTTCGACCCGCTCCGGCAACACGACCCTTGTCAGGTTGTCCACCGACGATGAACATGCCGATGTCCGCGACAACATTCTCTACACCACGGCAACCGGATCACATCTGGCAATGCTCAGTTCGGCCGGAGTGTTGGACCTCCGCGACAACTGGATCCGCGATGGCTGGGTCAACAGCCACTCGGGCGGTGGCGCCGTCATCGATCACGGCAGCAACGTCACCGGCACCGACCCAGGGTTTGCCGATTTCGCCACCGGAGATTTCTCACCGTCACAGAGCAGCGTCTGCATCGATCGGGGAGGCCCGCTCCACACGGACACCACGCCCGAACACCAGCCGGTGTGGCAGTACGTGCGACATCAGCGCGCCACTCTCAGACCCGATCACGGGGCACGCGATCTCGGGGCACTCGAGTCGGGAACCATTTTCGTCGACGATTTCGAAACCGGTGACACCGCCGCTTGGTCAATCGTAAGATGAGGCATGGTTGACACACCGGGACCAGCCGTAGAGACCATCGGTCTGCACAAGAAATTCGGCAATGTCGTCGCGGTCGATGGTCTCGACCTCCGCGCCCAGGTCGGCAGTTCCGGGTCCCTCGAGGATCTGCTTCTGGACCTCTTCGGCGTCACCAACCGGAACCCTCTCCGATCGACGCGATGATGTCTTCCGCGCCCTGGGAGCCGGTTGACCGAGCCCGACCGACCGTGAGATCGAGGAATCGCTCCTGACCAAGACGACGAAGGAGTTCATCTTCACAGGAGAAGACCTCGGCTCCATCCCCAACCGCCCTGGTCCCGAGATCGAAGCCGTCGAAGATCACCACCGCCTTCTCCGGAGGCGCGGCGCCGAGTTCCAATAGGTGGTCAAAAAAGACCGGCGCCGCGAGCGGGTCCACCGCCGCGCGGTACCGGACAAAAGCGTGGAGCCTTCGGTCCACGATCAGCACCGTCTGATTGATCGCGGCAAGCTCATCGGCTCGATCGAGGGCGCGCAGCGGCGGACTCGGCACCCCCCGATAGACCGGGGCCGAAGGCAGTACCACGGCCAACGAGCAGCACACCGCCGCTCCGGCCGTGACCATCGCCCCGAGCCTCCCCAACAATCGATGGAGTCCGACCACGACAAACCCACTCGACAGCAGGACCAGTGGCACGGCATACCGAGGGAGGGTCGGATTCGACAGACCGAAAGTCAGAATCAGCAGGATCACCAGAGCCGCGATGACCGGCGCCGCCACGTCTCGAGTGTCCTCGTTTCGCACCGCGACCGCACCGCCCACTATGGCCAGGCCGATCCACGCCAGCGCGACCGCGGGTTGAACGAGAATTCGTGCGAGTCCCGAGTTCGAGAAACCGAGATCCGCCTCCGAAAGACCGCTGAAGTGCAGTTCCGCGTGGATGAGCAGCGCTTTTACCACCTCGGAGAGACCACCGGCGGCAACGACGAATGCGGCCAAGCCGCCCGTCACCAGAATCGCTGCCGGCAGCCAAATCGCCAGCCGCCTTCCGGCGCCGCATCGGCTCAGCAGGACCAACCCGACACCAAGGACGACGAGCACGAACTGTGGCCGGATCAACACCGCGAGGCCTGCCGCCACCGAGCCCGCCGCACAGATCGCACGGCTCGTTTCGGCTCGGGTCCACAATGCGAGCGCGAGGACCAGAAAGGCCGTCGCCGCGGTCCCCGTAAACGCCCGGCCCGAAAGCAGCCACACCCCGGGCGCCATGAGTCCGAGCACGGCGGCGGCCACCGCGAGGCCGGGTGAAAGAATGCGCGACCAAAGCGCTGTCAGCGGCAACAGCAGCAGCGTCCCCAGCACCACGCTGAGCCATTGAAGACTCGCAGCGGGCGCAACACCGGTGAGATGAACAAGCTTGCCGAGTCCGATCCACAGTGGAAAGAATGGCGGATGGGGCTGTGAATCGGCGATGCTGATCTCAGCCACCGCCGCCGCAAAATAGGCCTCATCCTGCTCCCAGATCGAGGCCGGAAAAACCACCAAACGGGAGATCCCGAGCAGGGCGACAAGCCCAAAGCTGACCACCAGGCGTTTCCAAGTATCCCGGCTCAGGTTCGAATTCAACGGTCGCGTTTCTTCAGCGCTCACGGCGACCATTCTTCCACGGCGCGACCTCCCCCGCCGTGCGGCCCCGTCAAGGGTGGCCGATGAGAATCCGGATTCCGATGCCGACGAGCAGAAGTCCACCCGCAATCTCGACCCGCCTCCCCCACGTTGTCCCGACCCGATCACCAATGGCGATGCCGACCAGAGAGATCGCCGCAGTCACCACGCCGATGATGACGCTCGGCTGCCAGATCCCCACGCCCACCATGGCCAGGCTCACACCAACCGCAAGCGCATCGATGCTTGTTGCGACACTCAGGGCGACGAGGGTCCACCCGCGCGACGGATCGGTCTCACCCCGCTCGTCTTCGGAGTTGGACCGGATACCGGAAACGACCATGCGAACGCCGATATACGCGAGCAGCGCAAACGCGATCCATCCGCCGAAACCACCAACAAACCGAACGGCCCGCGAACCCAGATACCACCCAATCACCGGCATCATGAACTGGAAGAGCCCGAGATGGAAGGCCAGCCGCACCGCCGGCCGAGGATGGCGCAGCCTCCCTCCTGCACCGCCCGCCAGCGAGACGGCGAAGGCATCCATGGCAAGACCCACGGCGATGGCCAGAACCTCGAAGATCGTCAACGCAAACTCGTCAACCGCGTCAAGCTCTCCGCCAGATCGGCCAGGAGGAATGGCTTTTCGAGGAACTCGATGGCGTCGCTGCTCACAAGTTCCCTGATCTCGTCGTCAGCCGTGTATCCGGAAATCAGCAGGACCCGCACATCCGGGTTCACCTCTCGCATGACGGCGAGGGCCTCACAGCCGTTCATGTCCGGCAGAACGAGGTCGAGGACGACGAGATCGAGATCGGCCCAGTTCTCATTGAAGTACTCGGTGGCCTCGAGTGCCCGGCCGAAGGCTACCACCGAACAACCCAGACTCTCGAGCAGGTCGGTGAGCGCCGAACGAACTCCGTCCTCGTCATCGACGACGAGGACACGCCCGACACCAGCGGCAATTTTCTCTGCAAAACTCTCGACTCTGACCCCCGTCGGCACCGTCGAAAGCGGAAGGGTGATCGAGACCACCGTTCCCCGACCCACCCGGCTCGCGATCTCGATCCGCCCGCCGTGGCTGGCAACCGTGCCATACGCTGCGGGCAGACCCATCCCGGTTCCCTTGCCGGGAGCCTTGGTCGTAAAGAACGGTTCGAATACGCGCTCCCGAACGGCCTCGTCCATCCCTTCACCCGTGTCCTCGACGCTGATCAGCAATTGCGATCCCGATGGCGACGACTGCTCTTCCTGATTCTTGGAGGCCCGGGTCTTGAAGACGATTTCCCCGCCATCGGGCATGGCGTCGCGGGCATTGAGAGCCAGATTGAGCAGGACGTTCTGAATCTGAGTCCGATCACCCTCGATGACGGCCGAAGCCGCCTCGTAGTGACGCTTGACCTCGATCCGTCGGTCGATGCCGTGGACGAGAATCTCGGCAACCTCGTTGATCAACTCGTGAACATCCACGGGTTGGTGTTCGTAGGTTCCCTTGCGGGCAAAGGCCAGCAGCTTACCGGTGAGATCGGCCGCGTTTCGAGCCGGGGTGATGATCTTTCGCGCGTGGGCCGCGACCGATTCCCGGTCGACCAGACCCCGCACCAGAAGATCGGCGTGCGCCATGATCGGCAACAGCTGGTTGTTGAAATCGTGTGCGATTCCGCCGGCGAGTTGCCCGATGGCCTTGAGCTTATCGGATTGACGGAGTTCGCGTTCAAGTTCCGCTCTTTCGGCCTCAATCTGTCTGCGAACGGTGATGTCACGCAGCAGACCCTGGGTAGCGACGATCGTCCCTTCGTGGTCATGCACGAAAGTCGGTGTGACCTCGCCCCAGAAGGTCGATCCGTCCTTTCGGATGTACTCGAATTCATAACTGGGAAACTCGAACTTCCCTTCTTCGGCCAAAGCGAGGGCGTGTTGAAATGACTCGGCGACCCGTTCGCGGCTTCCGGCCGCAATCATTTCCCTGGTGTCCATACTGAGGAACTCTTCCACGGTGTAGCCGAAAAGCCGTTCCGCCGAAGGGCTCACATACTGGACACCGAAATCCATGTCCTGGAGAAAAAGGACATCTCGCATGTTGTCGGCCAGCAGACGATAGCGACCCTCGCTCTCCCGAAGTTCCCCCGCCTGTTGGGACACCGCTAACAGAGAGTTGGAGAGACGCGTTTGGAGGGCGCCGCCGACCACCAGAATCACGGCGGCGAAACCCGCATAACCGGAAAGCTGCGAAATCCACGCCTCTGGAGACAGGAGATAGGGATCCGTAACCATGAGGTTATCGATCCTGCCACTGCACACCAGATTCCCGATCAATCCGACGCCGGCGATGGTTCCTCCAAGGTAGAGGAAACCGACACGCATGCCGAATACCGCGCCGGCAATGGTGCAGCACGCTGTCAGCGTCACGAAACTCATGGTCCCGAGGCCGGAGGCCAGAAAACCCGCGCCCGCAACCACGGTGCCGAGTGCGATCAGGATCGTCACCACCAACGAAAGGGGCAGCCGCCTACGAAGCAGAAGTACGACCACGATCGAGAGAAGGAACACCTGGTCGACAACGACATTCAGATGCCAGCCGACCCTGGTGACACGAGCAAGACCGAAGATGGTCGAGATCACACCCACGGTGAGAGCAAGCCATGTCAATTTATCGAGTAGATTGCGAACAGCGGCGCGCGCTTCTTTTCGCGGGTCAATCTCGGTTAGATCCACCTTGAGTTCACTCCCTTGATCTTCAAACCACAACTCGGCCGCAAGGGCATCCCAGACGCGTGTTTGGCGAGTCTAGTGTATACCGACTCCAAGTGTGGCGGCGTGCACTAGCAGCAGAACATTCAATGGTCACGGCACATCGAAGCCAGGCAGTGCTAGGATCCATCGATGACACGTGCTCGTGAAGACACCGACGCCTCGAGATTCAAGCCGCAACCCTCCCCTGCGGTTGGCCACCGCGTTGAGTACGTCAAGGTCGGCGAAATGCGGGCCGCGGACAACAAAGACACCTGTTTGAGACCACTCGGTCTCTGTGAGCTCGGCGGATCGTGCGACAGCTGCTGGTATCGCCCCGACCATCCCCGCTTCAATAAGTAACCTCCACGAGGGCCATCCCGATTAAGTTGACGACAAATCAGAACAGGAACTGATATCGTTGTTTCCTCGAAGATCGGAGGATCGTCGCCATGTCAATTCTTCAGCCCAAATCCGACCGTGACCTCTCACGCCGCGGACTCCCCGAATACCGCACCCTCACCTGCCCGCGCTACGGCCACCGCATCACCTGGTGCCGCCAGATCTGCACACCCACCGGCACCCTGGGCGACTGCGGCCGCCTCGCCCCGCACGCCATGATCGGCAAGACCCAGGCGGCCATTGCGGCTTACAACGAGGCTCACCGCCCGGACTGAACCCGACACCCTCCGCCTGAATCAAACCGGTTCTGATAGGGTGTATGCCAGGAGGACGATTTGGGACGAAAAGGCGGATCATACAAATTCGAGAAGCGGCAAAAAGAACTCAACAAGCAGAAAAAGCGGCGCGAGAAGCTCGAACGACGCCAAACCAAGGACGTGGACGAAGAGCCGATCCCCTCAGACCCTGAGAGAGTGGTTGGCGAAACGCCCGAGAAAACGCCTGAGCAATAGTCAACTCCGGCGAGCAACCGCCAGAGTTTGGGTTTCGTAGAATGAAGACTCGCATCACCGGCCTTTTCGCCATTGACCATCCTATCGTTCTGTCCGGGATGAGTTGGATCAGCACCCCGGAGTTGGTCGCAGCTGTAGCCGAAGCCGGTGGTCTAGGTATCCTGGCAACCGGGGTCCTCGATGCCGACCAGACCCTGGCGGCCGTTCAAAAAACCCGATCTCTGACCCAACGACCGTTCGCTGCCAACGTGACGCTCTATTTTCCGGGCAACCGTGCCAACGCGGAAATCCTCATCGCCGAAAAGGTTCCGGTCATCAACTACTCGCTCGGCAAGGGTGACTGGATCGCGGATGCAGTGCACGCCTACGGCGGCAAAGTCATCGCCACGGTGACGACCATCAAGCACGCACTCGCCGCCGAACGCGACGGCGCCGACGCCCTCATCGTCACCGGCCACGAAGCTGCCGGACACGGCGGAGAGGTCACGTCGCTGGTCCTGGTGCCCACCATTGTCGACGCGGTTTCGATCCCGGTCATCGCCGCCGGTGGCTTCGCCGACGGCCGCGGTCTCGCGGCGGCGCTCGCCCTCGGCGCCGATGGAGTCGCCATGGGGACCCGCTTCATGAACACCGAGGAGAGCCCGGTCCACGACGACGCCAAGAAGGTCAGCGTGGCGAAATCCATTGCCGAAACGATCTACACCAACCGCGTCGACGGCCTCCCGGGCCGGTATGTCAAGGCGCCGGGGTCTCGAAGGATCATCAAGATGCGGCTCAACCCGCTCTCGGCCCTCATGAGATCCCGCGAGATCGCCAGCCTGCTCGGGCTGCCGTGGTTCAAGCTCGCGACGGGCATCGTTCTGTCAGGCTACAGCCGTTCGGTCCAGATGGCGCGCATGGCCATCGGCTTCGACGCCTTCAAAAAGGGTTGTACCGATGGCGATGTCGAGCGCGGCGTCCTGCCCCTCGGTCAGTGCACCGGGTTGATGAACGACACCCCAAGCGTGGCGGAAGTCATCGGCCGCACCGTTTCCGAGGCGGAAACGGCTCTTCAGCGGGTGCGCATCGACTAGCGCGATGGAAAGGGTGCGCAGCACGCAACTTTGATCGCGGCGAACAAAGTCGGTGCCAGGCACCCGTCCCGCGTTCTGTCGAGGTCTTGCGGACTTCGCCTCGATT
>CBESWV010000101.1:0-12715 GCA_965533305.1 uncultured bacterium
GGAGTGCTGAAGGTTACGGTTGCTGTTCAGCCTCGAAGACCCCGAGGTAGTCGATCTTGCAGCCTCAACCGTCCCACATCCGTTCGTAGGCGGCGAGGCGTGCATCGACAAAGCCCGTTGCGGCGTCCTCGGACGGCAGCTCTCGGACGAAGTGATCGCCTTCGGGCGTTCGCTCCTGGATGAGGATCCGGTCCTCATCCAGGAGGATTCGAATGTGCCCCGCGATTCGAGTGTCGATCTCGCGAAGAGTTCTTGTCTGTTCGAGAAGCGAACCGAGTTCCACGCGCGGGAAGGCGACGACCTCACGGCCGATCTCATGGATCTTCATGAGCTGTTCCGCCTCCATCGCCCTCAGTGGGCGTGGTTGTGGGCCATCTCTTCGGCAGTGGCGTTCTCCACATTGGCGACCGTGATTTTGAAGACCACATCCTTGCCGGCGAACGGGTGGTTCCCGTCGAGCCGCGCCGTTTCGTCATCAAGGTGGATGATGATGAGTGGGACCTGCCGGCCCTGTTGGTCCTTGGTGGCGACCATTGTCCCGATCTCGGCATCCGGGGGAAGCTGGTTCCGTTGAATTTCGATGACCCGTTTCTCGTCGTGTTCGCCGAAGGCATTCGCGCAGGGGATCTCAATGGTCTTCTGCGCGCTGATCTCGAGGCCGGCAATCGCACTCTCGAGGGCGGGGAGGAGTTGACCGGCGCCGTGGAGATAGCGCATGGGTCCGATTCGGGTTGACGAGTCGAGGGGATTTCCGTCGCTGTCCCCGAGTTCGAAATCGAGGGTGATGATCCGTCCCTCGCGGATGTCGGCGACGCCTTCGATGGGCTCACGTTGAACCTCGTGGTGGTGGTCGCCGCACTCGCCGCCACCACCGCCGCAGGTCTGCGCCTCGTCAAACGAGGGACAGCCGCCGCCGACAAAGAGCTCCACGGCGTCTCGGACGGTCTCGGCCTCCTGTTTGAAATGGACGGCGATGCCGACCTGCTGGAATCCCGCGAGCGGGCGTTGGCCCATGCCGCCGGCGAGGAGGACCTCGACGCCCTTCTCTTTGAGTAGTTGGACCGGCGCCATGCAGCCGCCCTGTTCGTGGCCGCCGTTCGGCAGGATCGTGACCTCGCCGATCTCGCTGTCGGAGACCTCGACGAGGGTGAATGCTCCGCAGTGGCCGAAGTGTTCGGAAATGGTTGAGTCGAGGCCTTCGGACGAATCGGATGGGATGGCAATTAGCATGACGTTCCTTTCGCGGCCTGTGATGGTACTCCTCACGGCCGATGCTGTCGAGCGTGTTCATGCGGGCGTGTGGTGAGTGCGCAAATAAAAAAAGGCACCCAATACGGGTGCCTTTCTGGAGCGCGACTCAGGGTCTGGTCGACCCCCTACCTTGGAGTCGCCGTCAGTTGTTCGTCCGATTTCGATCTCTCATCGATTTCACGATCGCTGTTCGGGTCGAGGAGGATTCAGGTTCGTCGTGGCACTCGGGACAGAGGAACGTGCCGACTTCGATGCCGATCTTTGGTTTTTCGACCTGAAATGGATTGTGTCGCATATACCCGTCGTTTCGCCGTGCTGTGATCTGCCATGAGACCTTGAGTTCGGGAGGCCCGCCGGCGATCTCGAATCGGTTGTCGGCGATTTCCTGAGCGACGTGGAGATCGGGTGCTGCGGCGCCGACGGCCGTGAGCTGGTATCTGAAATCGGTGTTGATCTCGCCAAACCAGAGATCGAACTCGACGGTTGCCTTCCCGCCCTCATCGAGGACGACGGTTCCCGAGTACTGGTTGAGGACCTCGGATGACTCTACCGCCGCGTGGACAAGGTAGCTTCCGGTTGGATCGAGAGGGTGGTCGATCTTGAAGTTCTTGGTGCCGCCGACATCGAGGGTCCCATCGATCTGAGCGTCCCCGAGGAAATAGCCTGCGAGCGAGTTGTTTCCGGGACTATACGCAAGAATTCCATAGCTCTCGTCTTCGGTCGACTCGGCGAACACCCCGGTACCCTGTCCAGTAAAATTTCCTCCCGCGGATCCCTCGCCCCAGACGCCGGAGTTCTGCCGACCCAGCGCCCCCCACGCGCCGGTGTTGCCGTTGCGGCCGGCGACGCCGTAACCACTGTATTGCGAGTTCACACCGTAGACGCCGGATTTCTCGGCCCCCGACGAGATGCCGTGGATACCGTCGTGGCCATTGCTTGTGGCCACGAGAGCCACCCCCAGGTCGCTTCGTGCGTCGACGCCGTTCCCGGTGCTGCTGTGGGCCCACAGCGCTGTGTCGGCGCCGGAGGAGGCCTGGATCGCCCTGCCGCTCCCGGTGTTGCCGATGTAGAGTGCATCGCCTGAAACAGTCGTGGTGCCGCTGTAGGGGAGGTTGAAACCGGCAGCGGCCAGCCATACCAGATCGCTGCCGTTGGTACTCAGGACCTGACCGGATGAACCGCCGCTCGCGCTCAGTTTTCCCTTTGTGACAACCCCGTTGCCGAGATCGGCCGTGAGGATCTGGCCATCGGCGATCTTGCTGGTGGTGATGGCGTTGCCGGTGATCTTGGCGCCGGTGACGACGCTGTTGCCCAAGTCGGCGGTGAGGATCTGGCCATTGGCGATCTTGTTGGAGGTGATGGCGTTGTCGGCGATCTTGACGCCGGTGACACCGCCATCGGCGAGGTCCAAGGTGAGATCACCGGTGGTGCCTCCGCCGCTGAGACCATCGCCGGCGTGAACCGCGGTGATGTCGCCGTCCCCGGATCCGGAGGGTGGATCCTGCCAGGCCACGCCGTTGCCGGTGGATGTGAGGATCTGTCCTGAGGTCGATCCGGCGGGGCTCATCTTGCCGGTGGTCACCGTGGAGTTGGCGATCTTCGCAGTGGTAACGCCGTTGTTGGCGAGGTTCAGGGTCACGTCGCCGGTGACCCCCCCGCCGCCGAGGCCGCCGCCGGCATAAACGGCGGTGATGTCGCCCTCGCCCGCCACGATGGATGTCTCGAGGTCGTACTCCATTTCGAGGGTGGAGGGGTCCTGCGAGAGATGACCGTTGCCGACCATGGAGCCGAGCGCGAGGACGCGTCCAGTTCCCGATGTGACGGACACTTCAATGCGGCCACCGTTGACGGTAGTGGTGCCCTGGAGTTGTCCGACATTGACCTGTTTCGGTTCGTAAGGAGCGAGGTTGAAGGTGTTGCTCGCAATGGGTTGGCCGGCAGGATCGAGCAGTTGAACGTGAACCTCCGCGTTGCTGCCGGTCGACTCCACCACGGCAAAATTGCTTCGGAAGCTGCCATCGGACGGTTGGGTGATGCCGGGGATCGATGCCGATTCTCCTGCGCCAATGGCGAGTTCCACCGGGAGCGCGGCCATGAATTGCCCCTGAGAATCTGCGAGCCCAGCTGCCGTGAGATTGTAGGACCGAGCGGCCACGACAATGTCCTGGTCCGATGTCACGCGGAGGGCGCCGAACGCCTCGTCAAACCCGAACAGAGTGTGAAGCGCATCGTTGACAGTGGCGGTCGACCCGGCGTCGACCGTCATCGAACTGTGGATCGGTGAGGTATTGGCGGATCCCCTCGCGAGGAAGGAGATATCGACCGATACGGGTTTTCCGTTCGGGTTGTAGATCCAAACGGTGGCGTACCAGAACGATCCTTGTGCACCGGGGCCGCGTCCCACGGACACGAGAAAGAGGTCCTGACCCGTTGCTGCGGCTTCAGCGAAGCCGGCGAAGGTCATGGTGGCAAGAACAATGAGTGCGGCGATGGTTCGTTTCATCGAGTGATCCTCCCTTGATCCTGAATCGACAGGGAGAATTATCGGTTATTTGAACCGAATTGAACACAGCATGAACATGCGCCAATTCCGGATGTTTCGGATTGACCGGGTTGGGGGGATTTGAACCGTGATTCGGAGGCCGGCGATTGAAAACGAGGTTGCGTTCAGACAAAGAGACCGCCGGCTTTCGGCCGGCGGTCTTGAAGTGGAATCGAAGTGGACTATTCAGCCAACAAGAGGCTCTCCATCTCATCGAGGATCTCGTTCCAGCGCACCATCACGGTGCCCATGACCTCGGGGTCGGTGAGATCGACACCGGCCCTTTTGATGGCGTCCATGGGGTAGACGCTGCCGCCGAGCTTGAGGCACGCGAGATAGTCGTCGACCGCGGTCTTATCGCCGCTGCGGACGCGGCCGGCGATGGCCTCTCCCGCCGCGAACGACGAGGCGTATTTCCAGACATAGAAGGTGCGGTAGAAGTGCGGGATCCGCGCCCAACCGGATTTGTACACCTCGTCGAGGGTCACGGTCGGGCCGTAGTAGGTCGTCCAGAGATCGCCCCATATCTCGCCCAGCGAGGCCTTGGTGACGGGCTCGCCGCGTTCGGCCATGGCGTGGGCCGCGGCTTCGAACTCGTGGAAGAAGAGCTGCCGGAGGAAGGTCCCGGTGATGCTGTTGAGCCGGTGGTTGAGCAATTCCAGCCGTGCTTCGGGAGTCTCGGCGCGATCGAGCATCCACTCGAAGAAGAGCGACTCCGAGGCCACCGAACCGATTTCGGCTACAAAGAGCGAGTAGTTTGAAAGGTGGTAGGGCTGTTCGGCGTTGGCGAGATAGGTGTGGATCGAGTGTCCCATCTCGTGGACCAGGGTGAAGACGTCCTCCAGGGTTCCGCCCCAATTGAGGAAGAGATAGGGGTGGGAGTTGTAGCTGCCCCAGGAATAGGCGCCGCCCCGTTTGCCGGTGCTGGCGTAGACATCGATCCAGCGCTCTTTGCGGCC
This sequence comes from uncultured bacterium, assembly GCA_965533305.1. GTDB lineage: Bacteria > Acidobacteriota > Thermoanaerobaculia > Thermoanaerobaculales > Sulfomarinibacteraceae > JAHECW01. The sequence goes on from CBESWV010000101.1 coordinate 4,753, forward strand.
GCGCTCGGCAACCGAGGCGTACTCGTCGCCGAAGGTCTCGGTCCAGAATGCCATGGCCATGGCCCAGCCCTCGTCAAAGGTGTAGCTTCCCTTGCCTTCGGGCACGATGGGCACGTACATGTCGTAGATGTGATAGTCCTCGATGTCGAGCACCTTCTGGCGCAGGGCGACATAGCGGTGGATGGCGTCGAGATTGGCGTGGACGGATTCGACCATGGCGTCGGGAACGATCCGCGGCACGTTGTCTTCATCGAGCGCGGCCTCGAGCGACGACGAGTAGTTGCGGGTGCGGGCGAGCCACACGTCCTTCTGGATCGAGCCCCCGAGGGTCGAGGAGCAGGTGTTGCCGAAGTCGTCGTAGGTGCCTAAGATCGCGAGGGCGGCGTCACGCCGGAGCCTGCGATCGTCGCTCGAAAGGAAGGAGTAGAAGAGCGAAGGTGTGGCGGTCACCTCTTCGCCATCGGCGCCGGTGATCTTGGGCCACACGATATCGGCATCGTTGAGGCTGGAATAGGTCTGGCTCGGCACACCGCGGAGCAGCGATGACGCCGCGAGGACCTGTTCCACCTCGGCCGACCGGATGTGAGCGGCGGTGCGCATAATGTCTTCGATGGGGTGGCGGTAGGTCGCCAACCGCGGATTCTCGAGAAATACCGCAATGGTGTCGGCGGGGATCTGTGCGATTTCCGGAGACAGGAACGATGCTGCCTCGCCGACCTTGCCGATCAAGGCTCGGGACTTGGCCTGAGTCGAGTTGGCCGCCGGGTCTCGGGTGTCGGTGTTCTGACGTTGATTGGCCCACACAAACGCGTCCTCGGTGGCCTTCTGGATCTCGTTGAAGAGATCGAAGGCGTCGGCCAGCACGTCCGGGCTCTCGCTCAGCCGGCCCTGGTACGCCTTCAGCTTCGGCAACATCCCTTCGACCTCGGCGACGGTGGCGTCAAAGGCCGCCTCGTCGGGCAGGATGTCGGCGATGTTCCAGCGGTAGGCCTCCGGAATGTCGTTGCGGTTCTCCCATTGCAGTTGTTCGGTTTCTTCGGCCATCACTGCGCCGGTCAGCAGCAGCGCAGCCACTGTTGCGATCCACCAGGTTTTTCTCATTTCGTTCTCCCCTCGTTGCGAAGACGCCGTTGGGCGGGCCTCGGTGCGCCATGGTACTCCGTCCCAGACGGTCGGGTGAACACATTGTGCACTGCCGCACCGTGCGCCGGCATCGCCGGATTGGAGTGATTCAGTTGCGCTTGGGCAGTCGATCTCCGGCTGCGACCAATCGATTCCGACCCGCCCGTTTTGCCCGATAAAGGGCCTTGTCCGCCGCTTTGAGAACCGAGGAGGGGGAGCGGCGGCGGGAATTGGAACCCGCGGCTCCGATACTCACGGTCACGGTGACACGTTTCGCGGAACTCGCCTTCTTCTTTGGTTTGTCGGGCCTGGTTTTGGGCCGGTCCGGCGCCCGAAGGGTGAATTCTCGGTCGGCGATGGAGGCTCGAAGGGCGTCCAGGTCGTCCCGAACATCAGCCGCGTTCCTTGCCGGGAAGACGATTGTGAACTCCTCACCACCGTAGCGATAGGTCCTTCCGCCGGTGGCCCTGGCGAGGCGGTCGGAGACCATCCGCAGAACCTGGTCGCCGGCATCGTGTCCGTGGCGGTCGTTGAACCGCTTGAAGTGGTCGATATCGACCATGGCGATGGTGAAGGTGCCACCGAGGCTTCCGAGAGCCTCGTCGAGGGCGCGCCGGCCGGGAAGCCCGGTGAGTTCGTCGTGAAAGGCGAGGCGGTAGGAGTCCTCGAAGAGCCCGACGAGGAGCGCGAGTTGAGCGGCGGCGAACAAAAGCGTCGCCGAATTCGGACCACGCCCCCCGATGAGAGCCGCAGCGCAGGCCAAGAGCGCCCAGATCAGGCTGCCTTCGAAGGCGCCGCGACGTAACAAAAACACGATGATGACGACAATGCCGGCCGAGGCGAAGGCGCCCTCGATGACGCCGGGCTTCGCGAACCCATCGGCGAGACCATCGCCGACGAGATCGATGCCGGCGACGACAAACCACAGCTGAGCCGTCAGCACCACCATCCAGACGATTCCCATGGGACGCCAAACCGGGCGGTCCCTGATGATGGCGATGATGGCGAAGTCAGCAGCCACGACTACCGAGAGAGCGGTCAGGGAGGTTTCCCCGGTTATGGAGACTCGGCCGGTCCTGATCAGAAAGTTGGCAGCCGCGATCACGAGGGTGATGACGGCCAACCGGTCGCGGCGATACCTCCATGCGAGGACGAACAAGAGCACCGAAGTGGCCTCGGCCGCGACGTCGATGATGTTCTGGTAGCGACCCATGGGACCGAAGGTCCCCGCCACCCAGGCGGTCGCCACCAGCAACCCACCCGTGACAACCGTGATCCGTGAGGCCCTCTGCATCACCTCCATTGTAGGTGGAGCGGGCATGCTCAGAAGCGCGCCTCTCGATAGTGGATCGGCGCGTGCTGCGGAGGTTCATGGCACCTTCACGGGAGGGACACATCGCAGGCTTCGTCCGCAGCCCAGTGGGGCCCTGTGCGACTCCCAGCCTGCGGTGGCGATTCTCAGCCGTGGCGGTCGAGTTTTGAAACACAGAGGACACATCGCAGTTTCACCGCCCACAAAGTCGTATGGCGCTCCGGAACCGAGGCCCCACTTTCAAAAGCGATGCTTTGTGGCCCTCTTTGTCGATCTTCGTGTTCTTCGTGTTTCAACCTCGTGCGCTGATGTTGTCGAGACCGCAGTGCCTCGACCGCGTTCATCGTGTTACGATCCGAACGGATGAGCCATGACTGAACCTGCAACCTCACCGACGCAGAATACGAATGCGCCTAAAACGGCTTCAAGACGCCGGATGACGCCCTTGCGGCGAGTGCTCTACACCCTCACTGCGCCGGTCATCGTCGGTCTGATCCGCTTCATGTGGTGGACGTATCGATTCGAGATCCGCGGTGACGGGGGCCTTCGTGGTCTGGCGGAGAACGGCAGTCCCATGGTCCTCGCCTTCTGGCACGGAAACCTCTTCATGATGCCGTGGTTTCTGTCCCGATTGAGCGAGATGGGGGTTGGGGTGACCTACCTGGTCAGCCCGTCCATAGATGGTGAGTACGCCGTCAAACTGATCAACGTCATCGGTGGGAGAACGGTCAGAGGATCGGCGACCCGCAGTGGGACCAGGGCGATCCGTGGGCTCTATCGGGTCATCGTCAAGGAGCGTGGCTCGCCGGTGGTGGCGGTCGACGGCCCCAAGGGACCTCGACACCAGTGTAAGAAGGGTGCGGTGATGCTCGGTCAACTGACGGACGCGAGGATCGTGCCCATGGCCGCGGCGCCTCGTCGGGCGTTCCAACTCAATACGTGGGACCGGATGCCCGTTCCATGGCCCTTCACCCGAGTCGCTCTCGAGGTCGGCGAACCCATCGAGATTCCAAAAAGCCTCACCGCGGAAGAGGTGGAGACGTACCGACAACGTCTCGAGGCCGAGATCCAACGGCTCGGTGCACGTGCAACACAGCGAGTTGGGGCAGCATCATCGGCCTGAACCGTGCGCTATCGGAGAAGCAGGAGAAGCACCGCCGCCGAGTACGCCACGAAGATGATCGGAACCGTTCGCCGACCGATTCTCGTCCAGAAGCTGGTACCTCTGAATTTGACCTGGCTGAGCGAGATCAGAGCCAGGACAAGACCGGTGAGCACGACGAGGACCTGGAGTGCAACCAGGAGACTGAACCCTAGGGTCGGCCAGGCTTGGAACCACGATGGCGGAGCGATGGTCACCCGGGCCTGGTCAAAGAACGCGACGTTGGCGAACTGGCCCGTCATCAACGCGGCCCACCCGAGGAGCATCATGACCATGGCGATCCTGATCATGACTTCGGTGCGTCGGTGGCTCACCGAGAGCGCCATGATCACGTGGTGCAACGACACTCCGGCGATGAGGACGAGGATGGTGAGCACGGTGAAGCGAACGGGGCCTTGGAGAGCGTCAAAGGTGCGTCCCGCGACCCATGCCAGGGCGAGGAGGGTCACGGTGGTGGCGAACATGGCGAGGTCTTTGGCGTCTGCGTCGAGGCGCCATGTGGCCATGAGCGGCGGTCTCAGCTGGAGATTCGCCGAGTGATGGGGACAGACCTGGAGGCAGTCGAAACAGAGCTTGCAGCGATAGGCCTGTTTGCCTTCCAAGGGGTGGTGAAAAACCGGACAACCGAAGGAATCGGGGGTGCCCTTGTAGCAGACATGGGTGGTGCACGATGAGGCGCAGACGCTCTGCTTGGCTGTGACCTGAAGGGGGGAAGCGGGCGCGAGCACGGTGCCCAGGCGACCGAGCGGGCAGAGATGGCGGCACCAGACTTCGCGTTTGAACAGGACGCCGAAGATCACCGCGAGGGCAATGAGACCGACGAGGAGGAATCCCGATGCCACGGGGTTGGCCAGCGAGTCGAACGCGCGCTCAACCCAGACGATGAAAGCAAACCCGACAATGGCGAGCCAAGGACCGTTTTTGACGATCCACGCCGGTGGCGGCCGATCGAAACTCTTGGCCTTCTTCGCCAATCTGGCGGCCGACGAAAGGGGACAGATGGTGCACCACACCGGTCCGGCGAGAAAGAACAGGGCGAAGACCGCAGGTTCCCAGACCGACCAGATGATGCTGTTGGCGACATTGCCGGCCTGGGTCATGGGGAAGGCGAGGCAGAGCACGATGGTGGCGGCGAAACTCAGCAGCGTCATGGCCCGAAGGAGCGGCAAACCACTGCTGGCGAGCAGCCGCTGGATGAGCGGAGTCCCGGTGATGTCGACGCCCGGTGGGATGGTGTCGTCACCGACGCCGCCAAAGATATGCTCGGCCCGGATTTCGGGTCCGTCGGCGACCCTCACCGCAAGATCCATCACTTCGCGAAGCTCCGCCACATTGCGTCGTCGGTAGCGGAGGGAAAGCAGCGCCTGACGGGCGCCCTCGGTGATTGTCGGGGCATCGGGGCCGTGCCGTCTGAGGAACTCCTCGGCCAGCGGCATGATGTCCTTGGGTCGCTTGACCAGGGGTGGCAGCGTGATCACGTCGTCACAGACCTCGGTGATCGAGGCGACCAGCCCCTCGCGGCCGTCGATCGGCGCCGAGGCTTCGCGCGCAGTCAGAATGACGCGGGTGTCGGGGAACGATCCGGGAATGCGTTTCTTGTTCCTGATGAGAAAAGCGCCGAGCAGTTGTTGAACCGATGGCAGGAGTTTGTCGGCGCCGCGCAGGACCAGGGTGCCGCCGTGGGCGAGTTGGACACCACCACTGCCGTGGTCACCGGTGGGAAGGCTCCCCCCAAGATCCTCACCGAGGATGAGTTCAGCCGCTTTCCCCGGGGCGAGGTCGCGACAGTTGACGGCGATGAGCGGGCCGGACCCACGTGCCGAACCATCGTGCATCAGTCGGGCGGCGAGGGTTTTCCCGGTGCCGTCCTCACCAATGATCAGCACCGGAGCCACCGAGAGAGCGGATTTCGCGATCTTCTTCTGAATCGCCCTCCCGCCGGCCGAATCCGCCACCAGGGTATCGGGATCATTGTCGCCCTGGACCAGCCGGGCAATGACCTCCTTGTCCCTTTGCAGATCGAGGGCGTCGGCCGTCACCTTGTGGACGTTGCGGGCGATCCCTCCGATCATTTTGCGTCGAAGCGATTCGGATTCCTGGAGCGCGGAGGGGAGTGACGCCGCCGGATAACGGAGGAGTCGAACATCAGTCACCGCGATGGTGTCGACGGCGGCGCCCTCCTTGGCGAAGACCGATTCGGCGCCGAAGATCCCGCCTTCGCCGAGCCTCGCCAGCGGCGGCCGGCGGGCATCGCTCTCACCGATGGAGAGCTCGACCACGCCTTCGATGACGACGTAGAAGTACTCCTGCTGTTCGCCGCGGCGAACCACGATCTCGCCGGCCTGATAGGTGATCTCCTCACCGGCCGATCTGAGAAAGCCCACCGTGGCGGGGCCCAGCAGTACGGACTCTCCGGAACTCAACGCATCATCGCTCGAATACTTGACCGGCTTGATGGCCGCAACCGGCTCGATGGTCAGTGTCAGCCCTCCGAACTTGATATCCGCACGGCCGTCGACGAGGACCGGGCCTTCGGTGCGTGTGCCGTTGATGAAGGTCCCGTTGGTGGAGCCGAGGTCCTCGACGATGACGCCGTCTTCGGTGACGCTGAGGCGGGCGTGGCGGCGTGAGACGGTGGGGTTCCGGATGATGAGATCGGCGTCTTTCGAGCCCCCGACGATGTGGCTTCCACTTCCGAAGCGCAGATCGGTGATGCCCCCCGGTGAATCGCCCCTCAATCGCCAAGTCGTTGCCAAGGCTACAGATCCTCCGCCGATGTGATGAGACGCGAATCCACTTTCTCTCGGGTACTCCGAGAGAGCCTGTTCAGCGTTTGTGATCTGTCCATCATCGTTCGTCCTGCTGCCCGATTGTAGCGGAATTCAGGGTGTGCTGGACGGTGTTGCCGCAGATTTCACCGATCAATGAGACGGGGATTCAAGATTGAATAGAGAGGGCGGTCATCACCGCATCCATGGTCGGAGCGATGGCCTCGGGCTTCTCGATGACCCTCCCGGCCGCGGCGATGTCCTTGAGGCCCGATCCGGTGACCATCAACACCACCCGTTCGGTCCGGTCGACCAGCCCCTCGGCGAGGGCCCTTTCGAGCCCGGTGAGGGCCGCCGCAGCCGCAGGTTCGGCGAAGACCCCGGTGAGGCTCGCAAGACGTGGAATGGCGGAGAGGATCTCATCGTCGCTGACGATCACGCCGGCGCCTTCCGAGGCCCGGACCTCGCGGAGGCAGAGCAGTGCGTTGCGGGGCGACTCGACGGTGAGGCTGTCAGCGACGCTGGCAGCGCCCGGTACCGGGATGATCGCTTCCGATCCGCTGCGCAGCGCGGTGGCGATGGCGGCCGTTCCTTCCGGCTGAACCACGATCAGGCGTGGGCGTCGTGCGATGAGCCCGCCCGCCTCGAGATCGGCGAATCCCTTGGCGAGCCCGGCGGTGATGACGCCGTCACCCGCGGTAACGACGATGGCGTCGGGTGTCTCGGGCGCCATGGCGGCTGTGATCTCGAGCGCGGCGGTCTTCTTGCCTTCGATGGTGAAAGGATTGAAAGCGGTGTTGCGGTTGGTCCAGCCGAAGCGGTCGCAAGCGGCCAGCGAGAGTTCAAAGGCGTCATCGTAGGTTCCCGCCACCGGCAGGACCTCGGCGCCGTAGCTCAGCATCTGGATCAGCTTGGCGGGTGGCGCACCTGCCGGGACAAAGACCACCGCCCGCAGACCGGCCGAGGCCGCGACCGCGGCGAGCGCGGTGGCCGCATTGCCGGTCGATGCGGTGGCCACGGTGTCGGCGCCGTATTCGAGCGCCTTGGCGACTACGAGTTGCGAGGCGCGGTCCTTGGTTGAACCCGACGGGTTGCGGGTGTCGTCCTTGAGCCACAACCGATTCATGCCGAGCGCGTGACAAAGACGGGGCGCGACGAACAACGGGGTGTTACCGACCGGCAGGGGAGGGATGTTGCGCGCGTCATCGATGGGAAGGAACGCGGTCAGGAACTCCGGTGACCCGGGCCGAGCCTCGGGCCAGGCGGTCGGCAGATCCTCGATGACGACCTCGAGCACCCCGCGGGTGACCCCGCCAGGGACCTGCCTCTGCAAACATGTGGGGCAGACATAGAGCCCCGGCCGCTCGTCGAGCTCCAACCCGCACTCGCTGCACCGAAAATGAAACCGCGCCATTCGATGATTGTACTCGCCGCTCGCACTCAATGCGGCGTGGTTTTGAGTTCTTAGTTCTTAGTTTTTAGTTACATCGCAACCTGATCCCGAGGCGTTGGTTTGCATTTGGGATGGAAACAGAACACTAAGAACTCAGCCTCTTGCAAAATTCGAGAATCGGACACTGAAGTCTTCCGACCCTCCTC
>CBESWV010000102.1:0-12691 GCA_965533305.1 uncultured bacterium
ATTCATAATTCCTAATTCATAATTCATAATTAACGGTGATGATCCCTTCCAATCGCTCCCGTCTCAAACGGCTGTTCCTTGACGGCTTCTCAGCCCTCGATGTCGCCGAGTCACTGATCTCCTTCGATTTCGAATCCTCCGCATTTCACGCCGGTCACCTCATGACCGAATTCGACTTCGACGCGGCTGGAGTCCGGGTGGCGGGCTCGGCGGCGGGATACGTGCTCCGCGATGAGCTCAAGGACGGCATCTGCGGCGGACATCTCAGGCCCTTCGAGACCTCCGACCTGCTCAACGAGAACTCCTCCTTTGCCGAAGCCATCGTCATCCTCGATCGGGCGGATCGCGTTTTTGTCAAAATGTTGGGACCGGTGGGCGCCATCATCACCCGTTCGGATCTCCAGAAACCGCCCGCTCGGATGTGGCTCTTCGGGCTCATCACCATCCTCGAGATGGCTTTTTCCGAACTCATCGACGAACAATACGAGGACGACGAGTGGATCGATCTGCTCTCAGCCGGCCGGGTGACAAAGGCCAGAGAGCTGCTCGAGGAGCGCCGGCGACGCAACCAGACCGTCCACCTCTCGCAATGCCTGCAGCTTTCCGACAAGGGTCAGATCCTCATCAAAATCGAATCGACCCGGAAGTCCCTCGGCATCGCGTCAGTCCGACAGGGACGGGAGACCATCAAGATGATCGAGACGCTTCGCAACAATCTCGCCCACGCTCAAGATATCGTGACCTCTGACTGGATCACCATCGTCCGCCTGACCGAGAACCTCGATCGGGTCCTCGACTGATGGGGAAAGGATACGCTTGGGTCCGGCCACCGTACGAAGAGGAGAAGTCTGAATGAAGAAAAACCATCAAGGTCTCCTTCTCGAAGGTCACATTTATCGCAGGCTGACCATCGCTTTGACGCTGCTCTTCGTCTCATCTCCCGTACTCGATAAATTCTTCGGATCATCGAGAATCGACAGCTATCTCGTCGCGGGATTCCTCATTTTCGCGCTATACCAGATCACCCGCAGGAGCGCCGACCTGGTCATCGGTCTCGCTCTTGGCATTCCGGCCGTAGCAAGCGGAATCTTCAACGCCGCAACCCCCGATACTCCGGCAATCAACGCGATTCCGACCATTCTCGGCGCCGCATTCCTCGGGTTTCTCGTGTGGAGAATTCTCAAGGACGTTTTCTTCGGCCACCGCATCACCTCGGAGCAGATCTTCGGTTCGGTCTGCGCCTATCTCCTGATCGGGCTCTTGTTTTCGAGTGTCTATGGTTTCCTTTTTCTCGTGAATCCCGACGCCTTCGCCTTCTCGGATTCGTTGGCCAGTTATTTGGCCATCGAGCACGAGGATCAGAATTTCGGCATCTTCACCTACTTCAGCTTTGTCACCATGACAAGTCTCGGATATGGCGATATAGCGCCCATCTCGGAGATGGCCCGCACCCTCGCCTGGGTTCAGGCTGTTCTTGGCCAGCTCTATCTGGCGATCACCGTCGCAGCGCTGGTGGGAATCCACATCTCGCAGGATAGGGACTGACGGCTTTACGGCACGGAGCCTCGATTGGCGCTCTTGTGATGTCAAACCGAATAGCCGTCTTCCCGCATAGCCGTCTGCCGCACGGCCAATAGGCCGTACGGCGTTCGACGCTCTCAGCCGCCGATCTGCTCCGGCATCACTACCGACCCGAACTCCGCCTTCATGGCCAAAAGGCCCTCGCGCTGTTCGGCGTAGACCTCGAAGAGGGTGGACGGCAGGTTCTCCTCCTTGCCATAGGCCTCTTCCTGAAGTTCGATCCGGCCGAGCATCTTGTCGATGTAGAGCGAGAACTGCTTGTCATAGAGTTCGCGCGGGTAGTCCTTGTCGATGATGTCGCGGAACAAAGTCTTGAGATCGTCATACAACGGGAGGAATCCGATGGGGGTCTCGATAGCGCCCACGTCACCGTGGCTCCGCCTCTCGAGCCAGTTGAGCCACACCTTGACATCCCGCTTTTCGCCGAGCAGGCCCGGGCCCTCTCCCCCTCGCGCCTGATGGGTGAGGAAGTAGTTCAACCCGGCGAGAATCGGCGGGTCGGTAAGGTCCGGTGAATTGAAGAGCTTGAACTGGGCGGTCATGTAGTCGGCGAGGGCGCCCGGGATGAACGGAGCATTGGCCCAGGGTTGCCGGCGGACACCGGTCACGCCGAGTTCGGTCGCGGTGGCGGCGGAAACGATTGAGGCGCCGATGACCACGCCGTGATCTGCGTTCTTGGCGACCCAGATGGGCGGCATGGTGTCCGAATCACGACCGCTGTAGGTGATGACCTTGACGTGGGCGCCGGCTGCGGACTCCGCTACCTCGATGTCGTAGTTGCCGATCGCCTCATTGCGCACCGTGATCCGGGCGTTGCCGTGCGAAATGGGAATTCTCTTCCCGTCGGGGTCGGTGATGCCTTCCCACCAGTCACCCTGAAAGTTGCGCCCTTTGGTCGGCGGTTCCTCGCCGCTGCCTTCCCAGTGCGGTTTGCGATCGTCATCAACCAACACGTTGGTCCAGATCACTTCCTCCCCATGCTCACGCAGCACTTTCATGAGGTAGGGATCGCCGTCCCAGTTGACGTCGTTGACGATGCCGAAGATCCCCTTCTCCGGGTTGATGGCTCGCAACGAACCATCGTCCGCCAACCACATCTGGGCGAGATCGTCTCCCACGAACCGATCGCCGGCCATGGCGGTGGTGGTCTTGCCGCATCCACTGGGAGCGGCACCACAGAAATAGGTTACTCGTCCGCCCGGTCCGTCGAACCCGGTGATGAACATGTGCTCGGAGAGCTGCTGACCCGACCTGAAATAGGTCGCGAGATCAACGGCGAATCGGTGGTTCCCCTTCTTCATGAGCAGGGTATTTCCGGCATAGGTGCAGAACATCGAGTAGGTGGTGAGCCACGAGCGATCCATAAAGACTCGGGCATGAGGAAGATCCTCAACCCGCCACGGACCCTCCGAGTGGAGGTTGGTGAAGAAGAACCCGGTTTCCTCGACCTGCTTGTCAAAGGTCGTGTACGAATTCCGGTAGAGCATGTCCGCGCTGTGCATGACATAGGCGGAGCTCGTGATCTCGATTGCCGGAATGGTGGCCGGGGCACCCGCCGGCCCACGATTGAAAAAGCCGACGAGCAATACCTTGCCTGCCATCACGCCGACCATTTTGTCCTCGATGTAGGCGTGGGCGTCGTCGCGCAATATTTTCTTGGCGAGCACGCTGATCTTCTCGTCGGGGTTGACGATGTAGAAGGTCCGGGAGACGATGCGCGCCTGCTCCTGAGCGAGATCGAAGTGGATCGTGTGATCGGGCATGGCCAACGCCCGTTCTTCACCCTTGGCGATGCTCAGCTCGCGGATGGTCTCCAGATCGGCCTCGCTCCCACTGTTGATCATCACCCGATCCGGACGGCACATCGCAATCGAGTTGGCGATTTTGAGAAGCGCCTTCTCGGTGGTGATTCTCTTGAGCTTTGCCAGCTCGGTCTCACCCATTTTCGTTTGGAAAAGCGCCCAGGCGTCGTCTATCGTCTCAATACCACCGATGCTCTCGAGGATTTCCGTCCCCTTGCCGAGTTCAAGCATTGATCAGCCTCCAATCGCGTCGCTTGTCACTGGGATGCAATCCCGTGTGATCGTTATGCTGGGATTATAACCTGGTCTCCTGCGCCCCGTGGGGACCGGAGAAATTCCCCCGGGAGCAGGTTTTTTCTGTATGATTACTGCCGTGCCTACTGCGCAATATGGAGGTGCCATCGTGCACGCCCGGTCCCTGTTTTCCAGGCTCATCGTTCTCGTCTTCGCATTCCTCATCATCGCAGGCTGTGGCGGCAAACCTGTGATTGGTATCCTCCTCCCGATGACCGGGGATGCCGGCAGCTACGGCGAGTCAATGAAAGAGGCCATCGACCTGGCCATCGAGGAGGCCAAGGCGGACGGGTCGTATCCAGAAAATCTCTCCGTTGTGTGGGGCGATTCGGCATCCGATCCCGCCACCGGCAGATCCGAGATCCGACGACTCGCCGGCGAAGGCGCCAAACTGATCGTGACCGGCACCACCAGCGGGACCGCCAAGGCATTCCTCCCCGAACTCGAAGACAGCGATGTCATCGCTTTGAGTCCGTCGGCGTCGGCTCCCTCATTGACCAAGGATTCGAAGAAGTTCTTCCGACTCTTCGCCTCCGATGAACTCGAAGGCCAACGGGCCGGCCGCTTCCTGTACGAAGGCCAGGGCAAGAGCACCGTTCTCATCTTCTCGCAAGACTCCGAACAGGCTCGCGGCATAGAACCATTTTTTCGCCAGAACTACGAAGGGGCCATGGGAGGCTCAATTGTCGGACGCGTCCTCGTCGGTGATGATAATTGGCACGAAGAGTGCGCCGATCTCATCGCGGCCCGTCAACCGGAAGCGGTCTACATCATTGCGTACGCCAACAAGACCCTCGAAGTCCTCCGCCACCTCAAGGAAAAGGGCTACAGCGGAACCATCTGCGCCACGTCCGCCTTCCACTCGGGAGAGGTAATCGAACGGGAGCCCGAACTGGTGGAAGGCGTCTTCTTTCCGCAACCGGCGTTCGAGATTCAATCGGATCTCGAAGTGAGTCGGACCTTTGTCGACAGATTCCGCGCAAAGTACGCTCATGACCCGGATATCTTCGCGGCCCACGCCTATGACGCCATACGCGTCGCCATGACCATTCCCGGGATCGTGCGCGCCTGGGACGCCAAAGAGATTCGCCGGGGGCTTCAATTCGAGATCAAGGAATTCCCGGGCGTCACCGGGCCGATCCAGTTCGATGACTACGGCGATGTCCGCCACAACCCTGTGATGTTCATCGTCAAGAACGGGGTGGTGCTCAACTACACCAGCTACCTCGAGATCGAGAAGCAGAAGATCCGCGAGAGGATCAGGAAACTCCTCGAGGGACAGAGCGGCTAGCATCGCAAATTATGAATTATGAATTATGAATTATGAATGTCATCGCACATGCCCAGCGTCGCCAGGCAAGGTCCGGTGCGATGCAATTCAAAATTCATAATTCATAACTCATAATTGGATTGATTCGCCTTGCGAATCAGACTCGATTCCATCGGCTGCCGGCTCAACATTGGTGAGATCGAAGCCATGGCGCGCCGATTCGCCCTCGGCGGACATCAGATCGTCGCCCAAGGCGACAAGGCTGAACTCTGCGTCCTCAATACCTGCACCGTCACCGCCACCGCATCGAGCAAGTCGCGTCAGTTTATCCGCCAACTCCGACGACACAACCCCAGGGCCAAGGTCGTGGTCACGGGTTGTCTGGCCGAACTCGAACCGGCCAGTCTCGAAGCCCTCGGGGTCGATCTTGTCGTCGGAAACGACGACAAGGACAGCCTCCCCGAGATCCTCGAGAAAAGTGGTGTATTGGAGCCGGGCTCGGACGAGGAATCGATATCCGGATCCACCAATTCCACGCCCGGCCAACGGACCCGGGCGTTTCTCAAGGTCCAGGACGGATGCGACAACAAGTGCACATTCTGTGTGGTAACGATCGCCCGCGGGCACGGCCGAAGCCTGGGGGCAGCGGAAATCATCGCTGAGGTCCATCATCTGCACGCACTCGGCTATCGCGAGGTAGTTCTGAGCGGCGTCCACCTCGGATCGTACGGCCATGATCTCGGACAATCGCGCGGTCTCGAGGATCTTGTCCGTCGGATTCTCGACGAGACCGACATCCAGCGCCTCAGGTTGTCATCCCTCGAGCCGTGGGACCTCGATTCCCGGTTCTTCGCGATCTTCCAAAACCCGCGATTGCTTCCCCACGTCCATCTTCCTCTGCAGAGCGGGTGCGATGCGACCCTGGCGAGAATGGCGCGCAAAACAACCATGCGCGGCTTCACCGATCTGGTGGAATCCGCACGAGACGCGGTCAGCGACATCGCGATCTCGACCGACATCATGGTCGGCTTTCCCGGAGAGACCGAAGAGGAGTTCGCCGAGTCCATCGCCGCCGTCGAAGATCTCGCCTTTTCGCGGCTGCACATTTTTCGCTACTCACGTCGGGAAGGCACCCGTGCGGCGGGACTCCAGAATCAGATTTCGGGGCCGGTCGCCAAGGAACGGAGTCGTGGTCTGCACGAGATCGGGCAGCAGCTCATGTCGTCGTTCCACGAGCGATTCCTCGGTCGTCGTCTGAGGGTGCTCTGGGAGGATGCGGAGGTGCACGGCGACGACCTCCGCTGGAGCGGACTCACCGACAACTATATTCGCGTGCTCACCGAAACCGGCGCCGATACGGATCTCACCAACGAAGTCAGCGAAATCGATCTCGAGGCCTGCGTTCCGGGAGCCGTGCTCGGGTCGATCCCAGGTATCTCGCGGTCGGCGATCGTCGAGACATCGCGGCGCAGGTCGGGCGGATTACCGGTCGTGGGAGGAAAGTGAGACGTGAGAGGTGAGGGGTTAGAGGGCTAGGCGTGAACTCCCCTCGTCTCACGTCCTACTCTTCACTTATAACTCCGCCGAGTCAACGTTCTTTGGGCACTCTCAGCACAATTTCGCGGACCAGTTCCCAAGCGGTGCGGGTCTTCCTTTCCTCGTCGGTGAGTTCGGCGTCGTCTTTGGCCATGACCGCCTCACGCGGCGCCTCACCGGCGGTCCAGGCGGCGAGAAGCGCGCCTTCAACGATTTTCAGATACGCACCCATTGACATGTTAACGCTGCGCAGACGTTCAAACGCTTCACGGGTATCAGGATCCAGGTTATCGAGGTCGATGGCCATGTGTTGAGGTCCTCCAGATGATGTAGACGTGACAACGGAATAGCGACTGGGAGTATTTCCCGCCAATCCCGCGTCCGTGTCCGTACCCGCTACACTCTCCCCCCGGAGGTGCCCGTGGATCGAATCGCAGATTTCCTCTTCGAAGTCGGGATGCTCAAACGTACCCCACGGTCGGGCTGGCAGTTCCTGGCCGGAGCCGAAGGCGAAAGCGTCGCGGATCACTCGTTCCGGGTCGCCATGATCGCCTTTGTCCTCGCGCGCCTCGACAACCCCGACATCGATGCCGACCGCGTGCTCCGGCTCGCCCTGGTGCACGATCTTCCCGAAGCCCGCACCAGCGACCTCAACTACATGAATCAGAAATATGTCCAGGTCGATGAAGAACGCGCCGCCGCGGACATGGTCGAGGGACTGCCGTTTTCCGAAGAACTCGACGCCCTCCTCGAGGAATACCGCAAGGAAGAAACGCAGGAATCCATCGTGGCCCACGATGCGGATCAACTCGAGCTGCTGCTCCAACTCGTCGAGCAGCGGGACGCCGGGGTCCCATCCACCGAAGACTGGGTGCCCTTTGTCCTCAAAAGGCTGCGAACGGATGGCGGCCGGAAACTCGCCGAGTCCATTCTTGCCGGCAACAGAGACCGGTGGTGGTTCGACCGTGACTCGAGTTGGTGGATTCGAGGCGGCAAGGGCTGACGCCATCGACTGTCCGACCGGATCTCAGACATGACGGAACCACGGTTGGAGTGGACAGAATCCTCAGCTGCGGGATAATGCCTGAGTGAAGATGACCCCCATGCTTCGACAATACCTCGATCTCAAGGGGCAGGCCGGCACCGCGCTCCTGCTCTACCGGATGGGCGACTTCTACGAGCTGTTCTTCGAGGACGCCCAGGTCGCGGCGCCGGTTCTCGGGATCGCGCTGACCAAGAGACGACACAACGACAATGTCGAGGCCCCCATGTGTGGTGTGCCCCACCACGCCTTTGGAAAATATATCGGCAAACTCCTCGACGCCGGGTACCGAGTGGCCGTTGCCGAGCAGGTCGAGGATCCCGCTACCGCCAAGGGCCTGGTTCGACGAGAAATCGTCCGCACCCACACACCCGGCACGGTATCCGAGACCGATCTCTTGGATGGTTCCGAGCGCTGTTATCTCGCGGCGTACGGCGACGACGGCGAGAGCCTTGCCCTGGCGTGGATCGAAGTCTCGACCGGGACCTTTGAGGGTCTTCGATGCGACAACCCTCGGGTGCTGACCGAACACCTGGCCCAGATCCGGCCCCGGGAACTCCTCGTGGCCGAAGGCTGGGACGACTGGGAAAGCCTCTGGCCCGCCGATCTCGAAGTGCCGACGCTGTCGCCCATGGAACCGGACCTCTTCTCCCCCACCGCCGGAGAGCAGCGGCTCAAACGGGTTCTCGGAGTCGGGTCGTTGCGCGGGTTCGGACTCGAGTCCGGCGAGAAACTCGTCGGGATGGCCGGCGCCCTCCTCGGCTATATCGAATCGACCCAGAAGGGGGCGCTTCACCACCTGAGACGGTTTGTTCGCCGATCACAGGGCGATGCCCTGGTCATCGACCGCGCCAGCCTGAGAAACCTCGAAATCGAACAGGCGGCCGATGGATCCCGTGCGACATCTCTGGTCGCGGTCCTCGACCACACCGCGACCCGGATGGGCTCTCGACTGCTGCGCGACTGGATCACGATTCCGAGCATCGATTTCGAGGAAATCGGCGAGCGCCAGCGGGCCGTTGCCGAGCTCGTGGAGGATGCCGGTCTTCTGACCGCCACCGGATCCGCCCTGGACGGCATCCCTGATCTGGAACGCCTCGCAGGGCGGGTCGGCATGGCCCTCGCCACTCCGCGCGAACTCGCCTCCCTGAGGGCCGCCCTCGACATGCTCCCGGCGCTGGCCGACGCCGCCGGTCAGGCAACCTCGCCACGGATGCACCGGCTCGCGGCCGACCTCGACCCCCTGACCGATGTACTGGAGATCCTTCACACCCGTCTCGCCGCCGAGCCGCCTCACGTCGTCGGCCCGGGAGTGATTGCAACGGGTTGGGACGACGAGCTCGATGAGCAAAGACAGCTCGCCCGCGGCGGCAAAGAGCTCCTCGCCGGAATCGAGGCGAGGGAACGCGAACGCACCGGGATCTCCACCCTCAAGATCAAATACAACCGGGTGTTCGGGTATTTTATCGAAGTCTCCAAGTCGCAACTCGACCGGGTTCCCGACGACTACGAGCGACGGCAGACCCTGGCCAACGCCGAGCGCTACGCCACCCCCGAACTCAAGGAGCTCGAGTCAAAGATCCTCGCCGCCGAGGAGATCTCCAACGCGCGCGAACGCGAACTCTTCAGCGAGTTGCTCGACGTCCTTTCGGGTCACGCTCGGCGAATCGCCGAGACCTCGGGAGTCATCGCCCAGCTCGATGTCCTGGCAGCGTTTGCCGACCGCGCGCGGCGCTGGAACTACTGCCGCCCGGTCATCGAAGAAGAGACCGGCATCATGATCAGAGAGGGGCGCCACCCGGTGCTCGAGCAGGCCCAACGCGACCCGCCGTTCATCCCCAACGACACCGACCTCGATCCCGCCCGGAGCCGAATCGTCCTGCTCACCGGCCCCAACATGGGCGGCAAATCAACCTACCTCCGACAGACGGCGCTCATCACGCTGATGGCCCACTGCGGTTCTTTCGTACCCGCGGCCGAGGCGCGGATCGGCCTCACCGACCGGATCTTCACCCGGGTCGGGGCCTCGGACATGCTTGCCCGCGGCGAGTCGACATTCATGGTCGAGATGATCGAGACCGCCAACATCCTCAACCACGCCACCCCACGATCATTGGTGATCCTCGATGAGGTCGGCCGGGGGACCGCAACCTATGACGGGCTGTCGCTGGCATGGGCCATCGTCGAGCACCTCCACGATCGGGCCGAACACGCGGCCCTGGTTCTCTTCGCGACCCACTACCACGAGTTGACCGAACTGAGCCGCCTGCTGCCGATCCTCGTCAACCGATCCATGGCGGTCAAGGAGTGGCGCGGATCGATCCTCTTCCTCCACCGGGTGACCGACGGGCCGGCCGATCGCTCGTATGGGATCCACGTTGCCGAACTCGCCGGTGTCCCGGAGGAGGTCTGCCGTCGCGCCGAGCAGATCCTCAGCAATCTCGAACGTCACGAAGTCAACGTCACCGGAGACCCGGTGATCGCGACGCCGGCCGACGGCACCGCCGAACGCACCCATCAGCTCGAGCTCTTCAGAGCGCCATCGAACGAACTCATCACCGAGCTGCGCAGCATCGAGATCGACGCTCTCACCCCCATCGAGGCCCTCAACCTCCTCGCCGAGCTCAAAAAGAAGACCGAGAACGATGATTGAGTGCATGCCCTTGGTGGTGGGCGTCCCCGGACCCGATCTGAGCGCCGATGAGATTCGGGTCCTCGAAGACATCCAACCCGCCGGTGTGATCCTCTTCCAACGCAATATCGAGTCGGCCGGCCAGGTCCGCGAGCTCGTATCCCAGCTCGTTGAAATCGATCCTCGGCCCTTTGTCGCGACCGATCTCGAAGGGGGCATGGTCAACCGGCTCCGACCGATCTGGGGTGAGCTGCCGAGCGCCGCCGAAGCCGCAGCGGCGGGGCGCAAAGCCGTGAGCGCACTCGGCGAAGCCGCCGGCGCCGCCTGCCGCAGCCTCGGTATCCACCTCGATCTGGCGCCGGTGGTGGACCTCGACCGTCCGGATGCCCTCATGGCCCAACAGGGCCGTTGTTTTTCGGCCGACCCCGAAAGGGTCGCGACCCTGGCGAGAGTCTTCAATCAGGGTCTGGCGACATGGGGTGTGCGCGGCTGCCTCAAACACTTTCCCGGTCTCGGGGAAATCCCCATCGACACCCACGAAGAACTTCCGCTCCTCGATCTTCCGGAAACTGATTTCGGCGACCATCTCGAGGTCTTTTCCCTCCTTTCGGAGGAGATCCCCCTCGTCATGGTCGGTCATGTCGTTGCACCCGGTCTCGGTGACGGAAACCTCCCGGCTTCGCTCTCGCCGATTCTGGTCCGGCGAGCGGCCCAGCTTCCCGGGTCCCCCATCATTCTCTCGGATGACATCGAGATGGGCGCCCTCGCAAGCTGCGGTGATCTCCCCGAACGGGTTGAGGCCGCCCTCGCCGCCCGGGCCCACGGGGTTCTCGTCTGCAAGGCCTTCGATCGGTTGCCCGAGATCGCCGCCCACCTCACAGAGCGAATGGCCACCGACTCGTCGCTGAGCACCAGATTGCTCGAGATGGCCGCGTGCATGGGGACGCTGCGGCGCGAGCTCTGCCGCGGCGGCGCCGCCATCCCAGCACCCGATGACACCACTGTGGAGCAGTTGTGGGAACGTGCTCGCTCGGAGGCGAGCACGTAGGTGTCAGGTCTTAGGTATTAGGTATTAGGCATCGCGGCGCCTCTTGCAAAACTCGAGTTCTGGACCACAGGATCTGATGTTCCGAATCGGCATCATGCGGGCGGGACGCCCGCACCACAATAAAACTCGGCCCTTTGTGGCGCGGGCGTCCCGCCCGCGAAAAGACCACGGTTCACGGATCACTGATCATGGCCGCGGACACGGACGCGGACGTGGATTGACTCTGTGGCGTTGTCTGCGGATTCGGGGCACAATGCGGTGATGAGCGATCCACGAAAAGCCTCGATTCTTCTGTCCGGTGGGCTCGATTCGGCGACGGTGCTGGCCATCGCCAAGGCCGATGGGTTCAAATGCCACTGCCTTACGGTGGACTATGGTCAACGGCACCGGGTGGAGCTCGACGCCGCCGCACGCGTCGCCGCTGCCCTCGGGGCCGCGTCCCACCGCGTCCTCAGCCTCGATCTCCGAGCCATCGGCGGCTCTGCTCTCACCGACGAGATCGAGGTTCCCCACGGTGACAGCCCCGTCGGGGACGGGGTTCCGGTCACCTATGTCCCGGCTCGCAACACGGTGCTGCTGGCGTTGCTGCTCGGCCACGCCGAAGTCATGGGGGCCGTCGATCTCTTCATCGGCGCCAATGCCGTGGACTATTCAGGCTACCCGGACTGCCGCCCGGCATTTCTCGACGCCTTCGCGGCCCTCGCCAATCTCGCCACCGTCGCCGGGGCCGAGGACGGGGCGCGCTTTCAGGTCCACGCACCGCTCATCGATCTGACCAAGGCCGAGATCATCCTTCGCGGCGTCGAGCTCGGGTTGGACTACGGGCTCACTCACTCGTGCTACGACCCCGATGCCAGCGGTCGCGCATGCGGTGACTGCGATTCGTGCACGCTACGACGAAGGGGGTTCGTCGAGGCGGAAGTCGTTGATCCGACGAGATATGCGTGACTGACAGACCATCGGACGTAAGTCGTGAGTCGTCGGCGCGCCCTGCCGGATCGCCAAAAAACTTCGTGCAACGGTTTCCGAAACTTCGGCGGTTTGTTTGAAACACGAAGGACGCGAAGATCCACAAAGGCACCACAAAGCATTGCAGTTGAAAGTGGGACCTCGGTTCCTCGGCGCCAAACGACTTCGTGGGCCGACGGTTGTGGCTTCAACGAATTGTTTGAAACGCAAAGAACGCTACGACCGCTATGGCCATCGCAAAGAAACACTTCAAGAAGTCATCGCAACAGGAGTCGGATGACGGCATCCGGTTTGAAGGACGACCTCACCGGGTGATCATCATTTCAGCGAACCTGAGTGCTCGACCTTCGATGAGTTCTCGCTATGGTGCGATGGCTCAATCACGCGATGTCCTTTGCGATGTTCTTTGCGTTCTTGGCGATCTTTGCGGTGAAACTGCAATGTGTCCGATGTGTTTCAAACCCCGACCGGCAACGGGCGGCGACGATGCTGATCAACCACCCCCGTTGACGATGTC
>CBESWV010000103.1:0-12475 GCA_965533305.1 uncultured bacterium
GGGGGGGGGGGAGCCTGTGCCCCCCCGCCGGTCGGATTGACAGTGCAGTCGGCGAAGCTAGAATGGCAGGCGCAGCGTTTGCGGAGTGATTCGAGACGAAGGAGAATCGATGGAGCATTACGTTCCTATACTGGTCTTCTCGCTGGTCGCCATCACGATTCCGATTTTGTTGTTGTTGCTCACCAAGGTGATCCGCGCCGGCTCGCCCGATCCGATCAAAGGCGAGCCTTATGAGTGCGGTGTCGAGCCCACCAGTTTTGCGTTCGATACGCGCTTTTCAATTCGTTACTACGTCATAGCGGTTCTGTTCGTCGTCTTTGACGTGGAGACGATCTTCCTTTTCCCGTGGGCGGTGAGTTTTGACCGGTTGGGCGTTTTCGGTTTTGTCGAGATGGTGGTCTTCCTGGCGATCCTGCTCGTCGGCTACGTCTATGCGTGGAAGAGGGGAGCCCTGGAATGGGCATGATCGAAAACCGTTTCAAACCGAGCGTCATCACCACCACCTACGACAAGCTCTTCAACTGGGCGCGGAAGAACTCGCTGTGGCCGATGCAGTTTGGGCTTGCCTGCTGCGCCATCGAGATGATGGCGACGCTTGATGCGCGCTACGATCTCGCCCGTTTCGGCGCCGAGGTCTTTCGCGGATCGCCGCGTCAGGCCGATCTCATGATCGTCTCCGGCACGGTAACCGAAAAGATGGCGCCCATGATCAAGCGGCTCTATCACCAGATGGCCGATCCCAAGTGGGTGATCGCCATGGGTTCGTGCGCCACCTGTGGTGGGCCGTACAAGACGTACGCGGTGACCCAGGGTGTCGATCGGATCATTCCGGTTGATGTCTATATTCCAGGTTGCCCACCGCGGCCGGAAGCGCTGATCCACGGGATCATGGAACTCCAGAAAAAGATCGACAAGCGGACCATCGCCAAGACCGAAGCTTCGTGAGGCAGCCATGACTGACGATATTTCCAAGCCCCCCGAAGATACGCCGATGACCGACGATACCGCCAAACCATCGCCCGAGCCCTCCGCCGTGGACGCGGATCAGCCCGCCGAAGCCAAGCCGAAGATGACCGACGAAGAGAAGGCCGCCAAGATCGCCGCGGCCAAGGCCAAGGCGGCCGCGAAGAAGGCAGCGGAGGAAGATGCCGAACCCAAGCCACCGTGGGAGGAAAAGCCGGTCCCACCCGAGCGTTTAGACGGCAGTGACGATCCCGATGTCGTGGCCTTGGCCGAGGGTGTCGAGAATTCGGTTCTCGCCGCCGGCCGCTTCGCCGGTGACCTCACGGTGACGATCCCGGCCGCGAAGATCGTCGATGTCTGTAGTTTTTTGAAAGCCGAGCGGGGTTTCGCCTTTCTCGTCGATCTCACGGCCGTCGATTGGCCCGAGCGCGAAGAGGGCCGTTTCGACGTGGTCTATTGGATGCACCGTTTCGACGACTCCTGCCGACTTCGCCTCGTGGCGGTGGTCGCAGAGGATCAGATCATCGAGTCGGTGACCGGGGTCTGGAAGGTCGCCAATTGGATGGAACGCGAGGTCTACGATCTCTACGGTATCGTCTTCGCCAACCACCCGAGCCTCGAGCGCATCCTGACCTGGGAAGGTTTCAACGGCCATCCCCTGCGCAAGGATTTTCCCCTTGAGGGAATCGACACCGGCGCCGCTATCTATCCCGATGTCTACCCGACAGGGGGTGGGCCGGTGGTGAAGCCGGAGAAGGACACCGAGAAGGGGAAAAAGGCATGAGCGGTCCCGAAACACCCCTTTTCGATATTGAAGAGATGGAGATCAACTTCGGGCCTCAACACCCGGCGACGCACGGCGTGCTCCGGGTGTTGGTGAAGCTCGACGGCGAGAAGATCGTCGAATCCAAGCCGATCATCGGCTATCTCCACCGTGGCACCGAAAAGCTCTTCGAAACAATGGATTTTCCGCAGTGCATCCCGCACACCGACCGGATGGACTATGTCGCTGCGGCAACCAACAATCAGGGCTTCTGCGTCACCATGGAGAAGCTCCTCGGGATCTCCATCCCGCCGCGGGCCGCCTATATCCGGATGATCCTCGCCGAGCTCCAGCGGCTGGCGTCGCATCTGGTCTGGTTTGCCACCCACGCCATCGACCTCGGCGCGATCACGCCTTTTTTCTATACCTTCCGAGACCGAGACGAGATCCTCGATCTCTTCGAGGAGTACTGCGGCGCCCGCCTGACCCTCAACACCATGAAGATCGGTGGAGTGCCCTACAAGCTGCCCGATGGTTGGGTCGACCGCTGTCGCGCCGTGGCCGATGCGTTTCCGGCCAAGATCGACGAGTACGAGACCCTTCTCACCGAGAATCGAATTTGGAAGAAACGCACCATCGGCATCGGCGTCATCTCGCCCGAGGAGGCGATCGACTGGGGTCTAACGGGACCGCCGCTCCGCGGCTCGGGGATCCGCTGGGACATCCGTAAGGTCTTCCCATATGACCGTTATGACGAGATTGACTTCGAGATCCCCATCGGGAAGAACTGCGACACCTACGATCGGTACCTCGTGCGGGTCGAGGAGATGCGGCAGTCGGTGCGGATCATCCAGCAATGTCTCGATCGGCTTCCCGATGGGCCCATCATGGCGCGTGCGCCGAAGGTCCTGCGGGCCAAGGAAGGCATGGTCTATGGGGCGGTCGAGGCGCCCAAGGGTGAGCTCGGTTACTTCATCGTCACGACTGAGAAAGCCACCAAGCCCTATCGCTGTCGTGTCCGACCGCCTTCGTTCATCAACCTCCAGGCGATGCCGGCGATGATCGAGGGCCTTCTCGTGGCCGATATGATCGCGGTGATCGGCACCCTGGATATTGTGCTTGGGGAGATCGACCGATGACTGATCCTCTGGTTCAGCTCGTCGTCCTACCCGTCATCAAGCTGGTGGTGATTCTCACTGTCCTGTTGGTGACGGTTGCGTACCTGACCCTGCTCGAGCGCAGGGTGCTCGGTTATATGCAGGTCCGGCTCGGACCGAACCGCGTCGGTCCCAAGGGTCTGTTCCAACCCTTCGCCGATGTCTTCAAGCTCTTCGTGAAAGAAGACCTCGTACCTGCGGGGGCGCAGAAGTTCGTCTTCATTCTCGCGCCGATTCTGATTTTTGTGCCGTCGTTCCTGGTGTGGTCGGTGATCCCCTTCGGCGAGACCTTCAGTGTTGCCGGGGTGGTGGTGGAGCCCTTCATCGCCGACATCAACATCGCCGTCCTCTTCATCCTCGCGATCTCGTCGATCGGGGTCTACGGCCTCATCCTTGGCGGCTGGGCCTCGAACAACAAATTCTCGATGATGGGTGGTCTGAGATCGGCGGCGCAGATGATCTCCTACGAAGTGCCGATGGGCTTCGCCGTCGTGTCGGTGCTGCTTTTCGCGGGGACGCTCTCCATGGTCGGCATCGTTGAGTCGCAACGAGACGCCTCCGTGTGGTGGGTCTTCCCGGGTCTGCTCGGGTTCGGCATCTACTTCGTCTGCGGTGTTGCCGAGACCAACCGCAACCCCTTTGATCTTCCCGAGGCCGAGGCCGAGCTCGTGGCCGGCTTCCACACCGAGTATTCGGGAATGAAGTTCGCGCTCTTCTACCTCGCCGAGTACATGAACATGCTGCTGGTCTCCTCGTTGGCGGTGATCTTCTTCTTTGGCGGATGGCTGCCGCCCTTCCCAAACCTCCTCTCGGGTCTCTGGCAGCTGCCCGTCCTGGCCTGGATTCCGCCGGTCGCCTGGTACTTCGCCAAGGTGATGTGCTTCATCATCGTCTTTATCTGGTTCCGCGGCACTTTCCCGCGCTATCGCTTTGATCAGCTCATGGCGGTGGGGTGGAAGTGGTTGCTGCCGCTTTCGCTCGCCAACGTCCTGCTGGTCGGCATCTTCAAACTTGTGTTCAGGTTCTGGGGATAGGAATGGGTTTCATGGACTTCCTCGGCAAACTGGTGCCCTTCGAGCTCTTCAAAGGGATGGCGGTCACGGGCGGCTACTTCTTCAAGCGCAAAGAAACGATCCAGTATCCGGAATCGCGCATGGAGCCGGCGGATCGGTTTCGCGGGATGTTCGGCTATGACCTCGACCGCTGCATCGATTGCAGTCTCTGCGCCAAAGCCTGCCCCATCGACATCATCTTCATCGAAGATCATGTCGAGGTGAACCCCGAAACCAAGAAGAAAAAGAAGGTCATCGACCGCTACGACATCGATGTCAAGCGGTGTATGTTCTGTGGTCTCTGTGAACTGGCCTGCCCCACCGAACCACGTTCGATCTGGCTGACCACCAAGACCTATGAGACCTCCACCTACGAGCGCAACGAAGGGCTCTATTTCTTCAAGGAGCGGTTGGCCAACTGGGAAGGCGTCACCGCCTTCCCCGGTGTCATCACACCCGCCGAGGGCCAGAATCCCAAGGATCCGATGAACAAGCTGCCCGAAGAGCCCGAGACCGACTCGGGCCCGAAAGAGTAGGAGGCGAGGAAGATGGACTTTCTCACCGCGAACTTCGCCGAAATCCTCTTTTACTGCGTGGCCGTCCTGACGGTGGCGGGGGGCATCGGGGTGCTGGTGTTCAAAAGCCCGGTGCACGGGGCGCTCTCATTACTGTTCTGCTTTGTGATGGTGGCGGTGCTCTTCTTGCTGCGCCATGCCGAATTGCTGGCCGCCGTTCAGGTTCTTGTCTACGGCGGCGGAATCATGATTCTTTTTCTCTTCGTCATCATGTTGGTCAACATCAAGGGTCTGACGCCCGATCAGGTCTATCTGTCGCGGCTCGCGCCGTTGGCGATCGTCGGCGGGGTCCTCCTCGGAGTGCTCATCGCCTTTGGACTCGTCTTCGGGGTGCTGGCTTCCGGACACGGCGACGGAACAGCCCTGCGGTCGGTGGATGGTGTGGAGATCGGCAACACCGAGGCCATCGGCGCCGTCCTTTACACCAAGTATCTGGTGCCCTTCGAAGTGGTCTCGGTGGTGCTCCTGGTGGCCATGATCGGTGCAATCGTCTTTGGTAGGCGCACGGCCGGCCTTGAAGCCGGGGGAGGGGGGCGTGAGACATGATTGACGCAACGCACTATGTTGCGCTGTCGCTGATCCTCTTCTGCCTGGGCTTGATCGGGGTGATGATGCGGCGCAACTTCATCACCGTTCTCATGTCGCTGGAGCTCATGTTCAACGCGGTCAACATCAACCTCATCGCCTTCAGTTTCAGATTGTCGGATCTGGCGGGTCAGGTGCTGGCGATCTTTGTCATCACGGTCGCAGCCGCGGAGGCCGCCATCGGGCTCGGGCTCATCATCGCTCTGGTCCGACTCAAGGACACGGTCGCCCTCGATGAGGCCGACGTGATGCGGGGTTGACGGAATGAAGCTCTACGACTTCATCTGGCTCGTCCCTCTCTTCCCGCTCATGGGCGCCATTTTCAACGGGTTTGTCTCCAACCGTCGGGGCCTGTCGAAGAAGACCACCCATACGGTGGCCCTTCTCGGCGCCGGCGCCGCCTGGCTCTACGGCTGGGCCGCGGTCATTCAGTGGTTCTTCACCGAAGATCGCACCACTCCCTATGTGGTCAAGGTCTTCACCTGGATCTCCGGCGGCGATCTCACCATCGCTGACGGCAGCGTCGCCGCGGTCGATATCTCCGCGTCGTTCCAGGTCGATCCGCTCTCAGCGGTGATGGTCGGTTTCGTGACTTTTGTTGGATTCCTCATCCATCTCTACTCGATCGGCTATATGCACGACGAG
Organism: uncultured bacterium; assembly: GCA_965533305.1. Lineage (GTDB taxonomy): Bacteria > Acidobacteriota > Thermoanaerobaculia > Thermoanaerobaculales > Sulfomarinibacteraceae > JAHECW01. The sequence continues at coordinate 5,741 of CBESWV010000103.1, forward strand.
CCGGACCGAGACTACGCGCGCTACTTCAGTTACCTCAATCTCTTCATGTTCGCCATGCTGACCTTGGTCACCGGGTCCAATCTGCTGGTGCTCTTCGTCGGCTGGGAGGGCGTCGGACTCTGCTCGTATCTGCTCATCGGTTTCTACTTCCAGAAGGAGTGGTGTGCGGCGGCGGGGATGAAGGCCTTCATCGTCAACCGCATCGGCGACTTCGGTTTCCTCCTCGCAATCTTCTTCGCCTTCTATTACTTCGGCACCCTCGAGTTCAAGGGTCTGTACGATGCAATTGTCGGCGACCACGGTGGTCACTACGCCACCGCAGCGACCATCATCGGGCTGCTGCTCTTTGTCGGCGCCATCGGGAAGTCGGCGCAGATTCCGCTCTTTGTCTGGCTCCCCGACGCCATGGCCGGCCCAACTCCGGTGTCGGCCCTGATCCACGCCGCAACCATGGTCACCGCCGGTGTCTACATGGTGGCCCGGTGCAACTACTTCTACCAGCTGAGCCCCACCGCCATGCTGACGGTGGCCATCGTCGGCGGGGTCACGGCGGTCTTCGCCGCTACCATCGGCCTTGTCCAGAACGACATCAAAAAGGTGCTGGCCTACTCGACGGTCTCGCAGCTCGGTTACATGTTCCTCGCAGCGGGGGTCGGCGGCTACATCGCGGCGATCTTCCACGTCGTCACCCACGCCTTCTTCAAAGCCTGCCTCTTCCTCGGATCGGGTTCGGTGATCCACGCCTGCGGCGGCGAGCAGGACATGCGCAAAATGGGCGGGCTCAAAAAGTACATGCCCACGACCCACTGGACCTTCGTGGCGGCGACCATCGCCATCGCAGGAATCCCGCCCCTGGCCGGTTTTATCTCCAAGGATGCCATCCTTGCCAAGGTCTTCGAGGCCGGCTACACCGATCTCAACCACTTCGGTGGGGTCTACTTCCTACTGTGGATGCTTGGGCTCGCAGGCGCAGCGCTGACTGCCTTCTATATGTTCCGGCTCGTCTTCATGACCTTCTACGGCGAATTCCGCGGTGGTGAGGAAGCGGAGCACCACCTCCACGAATCGCCGTGGACCATGACGCTGCCGCTGCAGATTCTGGCGGTTCTCTCGATCTTCGGTGGATTGGTGCTCGGTTTTCCGGGCCAGCTCTTCCACCTCGAGGGCTGGAACTTCATGGATCGCTTCCTGGGACCGATCGTGCTGTCGGCGCATGGAAGCGAGCACCACGGCCACGCGCTCAGCTTCGGTCTCGAGTGGGGGCTGGTCATCCTGTCGGTGTCGGTGGCAGCAGCGGGCATCGCGCTCGCCTACCGCTTCTACTACCTCGACAAGAGCTTCACCAGAGCCGCTCATCTCGCGATCCGTTTCCCGCTCGTCTACAAACTGCTGCTCAACAAGTACTGGATCGATGAGATCTATGCCGCCACCATCATCCGACCCCTGCTCAAGGTCTCTGATCTGCTGTGGGAGTTCGACACGAGGGTCGTGGACGGTGCGGTCAACGGCATCAGACACGTGACCGTGGGCTCGTCGTGGCTGTCGGGAATCTTCGATCTCGAGATCGTTGACGGACTGGTCAATCTTGTCGGGAACAGCTATCAAGTGGCCAGCCGACAGTTCCGGCGGCTCCAGGTGGGTTTTGCCCAGGGGTACGCCATGGTGATGGTCTTCGGAGCGGCAATGCTGCTCAGCATTTTCTTCTTTGTGAATCTTTTCTAGGGAGCTCTGACAACCATGGACACACAGTACGGCTGGCTCCTCAACCTGATCTGCTACCTGCCCCTGGCAGGAGCACTGCTCATCATCTTCTTCATCAAGAAGGAGAACAACCGCGCGGTCAAGCTTGCGGCAGTCACCATCGCCGCCATCGATTTCGTGCTGTCGTTGCCGTTGTGGTTTCTCTACCGAACCGATGGTGCGGAGTTCCAGTTCGCCACAGTTGCGAACTGGATTCCGTCGGTGGGTGTGCAGTATCTATTTGGGGTTGATGGTTTCGCGATTCTGCTGATCCTGATGACGACGCTACTCGGTTTTATTGCCGTTTACAGCTCGTTCACGGCGATCACCGACCGAGAGAAGGAATACTACGTCTTTCTCCTCCTGCTGCAGACCGGGATGATGGGAGTCTTCTGCTCCCTCGATTTCATTCTTTTCTATGTCTTCTGGGAAGTCATGCTGGTGCCGATGTACTTCCTCATCGGTGTTTGGGGCGGTCCCCGCAGGCTCTACGCGGCGATCAAGTTCTTCCTCTACACCCTGGTCGGTTCGGTGCTGATGTTGATCGGGATCCTGGCCCTCTACTTCTTCAACTCGGGCGGGCTCAAGGCCATTGGGCTCGCGGGTCTCGGCAACGAAGCCACTTTCTCGATTCCGCACCTCTACAGCATCGCACCCAGTATTCCGCCGGAACTCCAGTTCTGGGTCTTCCTCGCCTTCTTTGTCGGCTTCGCCATCAAGGTGCCCATGTTCCCGTTCCACACCTGGTTGCCCGACGCCCACGTTGAGGCCCCGACGGCCGGTTCGGTGATTTTGGCCGGTGTTCTGCTGAAGATGGGGACCTACGGCTTTGTCCGCCTCTCGCTGCCGATTCTCCCCGACGCCACGGTCAAGGCGGTGCCCTGGGTCGGTGTGTTGGCCATCATCGCCATCGTCTATGGAGCGCTGGTGGCCATGGCCCAGAAGGACATGAAGAAGCTGGTGGCCTACTCCTCGGTGAGTCATATGGGCTTCATCATTCTCGGGCTGTTTGCCCTCAACGATCCTGGTTTGCGCGGTGCGATCCTGCAGATGCTCAACCACGGTGCCTCTACCGGCGCCCTCTTCCTCTTGGTCGGCATCGTCTACGAGCGGCGCCACAACCGGCTGATTTCAGAGTACGGTGGGATTGCCAAGGTGATGCCGGTCTATGCGACCTTCTTCATGATCATCACCATGGCCTCCATCGGACTGCCGACCCTCAACGGGTTCATCGGTGAGTTCCTGATCCTTATCGGCGCCTTCAATCACAGTTGGGTGTGGGCGCTCTTCGCCGCTTCGGGCATCGTTCTGGGGGCCGCCTACATGTTGTGGCTCTATCAGCGGGTCTTCTTCGGCGAGCTCTCCAACGAGAAGAATAAAAACCTCAAGGATCTCAACCTCCGTGAGAAGTGGACGCTGATCCCGCTGATCATCGCGTGTTTCTGGATCGGGTTGTACCCCAAGCCCTTCTTCGATCGGATGCAGCCAACGGTCGATCGAGTCATGGAGCGGGTCAGTATCGCTCTGCCCGAGGCCGATCTGGGCTACCTCTACGGTGGCGAGGGTGACACCGATCACGGCGAAGAGTCCGAGTCGAAGCACGGGGAGTAGACCATGTCGCTTGCGGACTTCGTCCCGTTCCTGCCGGAGATCTTCCTCGCCGTAGCGGGTTTTGTGATACTGCTGGCGGGGATCCCCCTCGGGCGCCGGGGATCGCGGCCGGTGATCGCCTTGGCCATCGCATCCCTCGCGGTGACCACCGCCCTGGTTTTCCTGGTTGGACGGCCGGTGGCCGGGCCTCAGTTGATCCTCGGAGACATGTTGGTCGTCGATCAGTTTGCGGTCTTCTTCAAGCTCCTCGTATTGGCCTCGTCGGCACTGGCTCTACTCATGGCCGCCGGCTATCTCGATCGCGCGGGTTACAGCGGCGGCGAATTTGCGGCCCTGATCCTCTTTGCCGATCTCGGGATGTTCGTCATGGCATCCGGCGCCAACCTCGCGAGCCTCTATGTCGGTCTCGAGTTGATGGCCCTGTCGGTTTATGTCCTTGTCGGGTATTTCAAACTCGAGGTCAAATCCAACGAGGGAGCGGTCAAGTATTTCGTCCTCGGTGCCGCTTCGTCGGCGGTTCTGCTCTACGGAATCTCTTTGATCTACGGTGCGACGGGCAGCCTCGATCTCGAGACCATCCGATTGAGCCTGGTGAATGTGCCGCACCAGAACATTCTCCTGCTGCTCGGGATTGTGCTCGTCGCCTTTGGAATGCTCTTCAAGGTGGCGGCGGTGCCGTTCCACGTTTGGACCCCCGATGCCTATGAGGGGGCTCCGACACCGGTGACGGCGTTCATTTCGGTGGCGCCCAAGGCGGTGGCCTTCGCCATGTTCCTCAGACTCTTTGCAGGCACCTTTGCCGGAGAGGTCGAACACTGGCGGATGCTGCTGTGGATCGTGTCAGCGGCGACCATGATCTATGGCAATGTGGTCGCTCTGACCCAAGACAACGTCAAGCGGATGTTGGCCTACTCATCAATCGCCCACGCCGGATATGCCTTGATGGGCCTGGTTGCGGCATCCGATGCCGGCACATGGGCAGTGCTCATGTACATGGTCGTCTACGCTTTCATGAACCTGGGCGCTTTCGGATTTGTCATTCTGCTCGAATCCAAGGGCTACGCCGGAGAAAGTATTGACGACTTTGCAGGCCTTTCGCGGCGTCATCCCGGTGCGGCTGCGGGGATGCTGATTTTCATGCTGGGGTTGGCCGGGATTCCTCCGACAGCGGGTTTCATGGGCAAGCTTTATCTGTGGGCCGCCACCGTCGAAGCCGGGTACATCGTCTTGGCGGTCATCTCGGTGCTGATGTCGGCTGTGAGTCTCTACTACTACTTCCGAATCGTGGTCCAGATGTACTTCAAGGACGGGGAATCCGATGGTGAATCTCCGGCGGAGCTCCTCGATGATCGCTGGACCGGCGCCGCCATCGCGGTGTGTGCGGTTCTGACCCTCGTCTTCGGTGTCTGGCCTGCGCCCCTGGTGGGGTGGGCAAAGAGTGGTTTGATCGCTCTCGGTCTGGTCTGATCCGAGCGCTTCGAGAGGGATCGAGTAGGGTAGAGGTATGGCGCAGAAGAAGAAGGCCGTCAAATACGGCAGCAATTGGCTGAACGCCTCGATCGTCGGGATTCAGTTTCCCGTCGCCATGGCCATCGGCTACTTCTGGGGCAAGTGGATGGATGGGCTCTTCGGTACCGAGCCATGGCTGACCATCATCTTTTTTATCCTCGGACTCATTGCCGGCTTTGTGAACCTATTCCGGATCACCATGATGACCGCGCGCGAAGAAGAGCGCCTTTCTGAGGAGTATCAGGATTCCGGTGACGGCCCCGAAGCCCCCTGAGCAGAAGCCCGAATTTTCGTTCAAAAAGGTCGTTCGCCTGGCCTGGATCCTGGTTTTCGTGGGCGCACTCTCAGAACTTGTGATTTTTCTCTCAATCTCAGGTGCTTTGTGCTTGACCGCGGCGGGCTCGGTGGCTATTATCAATTTTCGATGGTTGGAGATGGTCATCGAAAGAGTGGTCCAACCCGGTAAACCGAGTTATGACCTCTCGAGCATCTTCCGGATCATCGGGCGGTTCGCGCTGTTAGCTGTTGTACTCGCGGCAATCGCTTGGTTGCCGCACATCGACCCGGTGGCGATAGTCCTCGGGTTTTCGGCCCCGGTGGCCGCTCTCATCGTCGAGGGGGTACGCCAGAGCCGAGTTGGAGGAGGTTGAGTTGGAACACGCCTTTTCGATCCTCTACCACCCAGTCAATAGGATTTTGATTGCGCTCTTCGGTGATTCCAGCGAGCAGTGGCAGGGCTGGATGGGTCTCCACAGCGAGGGCTACTGGCTGCCGGACAACGCGATCATGTCGATTTTGGTGGTCTCCGTTATCGCACTGTTGTTGATACCGGTCAGCCGCAGGCTCTCGGTGGAAACCCCGGGCACGTTGCAGTCCATGCTCGAGGTCCTCATCACGGGGCTCGACGATCTCATCGAGGATGTGGTCGGGCACGGGATGGGTAAGCGCTTCCTGCCCATCATCTGCTCGTTCGCGTTCTTTATCTTCATCGGCAACATCTTCGGCATCTTCTACTTCGTTCAGCCGCCCACCGCCGACCCGAGCACGACCTTTGCACTGTCCATCACCGCGTTTGTCTTCTACAACATTATCGGAATCAAGGACAACGGCCTGCCCAAGTACCTCAAGCATTTCCTCGGGCCGGTGATCTTTCTGGCACCGCTGATGTTCGTCATCGAGCTCATTTCCCACGCCGCGCGGATCTTGTCACTGGCCATCCGCCTCTTTGGAAATATCTTCGGCGAACACTCGGCGACCGCCATTTTCTTCGGTATGTTCCCGTTCATCCTGCCCTGGCCCATGATGGCCCTCGGCGTTTTCGGAGCGCTGCTACAGGCATTCATCTTTGTCATGCTCACGATGGCCTACCTCAATGGCGCCGTCGGGGCTGAGGAACATTAATTCAAATCGGTAACGAAGAAATCGTTGGAGGAGGAAGAGCATGAGTCGACGTTTTGCAACCTTGGCAATCATTTTTGTGGCGCTCGCGATCGCCGCTCCGGCAATGGCACAGGATCACGACATCGCCGCCGATGGCAATGCCGCCATTCCGTGGGGGATGTTCGCACCCGCGCTCGCAATCGGTCTGGCCGCCTTCGGTGGCTCCCTTGGTCAGGGCAAAGGCCTTGCCGCCGCGTGTGAGGCCATCGGCCGCAACCCCGGCGCGGTCGGCCCGATCCGGATCACGATGATCATCGGTCTCGCGCTGATTGAGTCCCTCGTGATCTACGCTCTCGTGATCGCGTTCTTGCTGCTTCCGTAGCAGGATCACTCGACAATGACCTTGACGGGACCCTTCGGGGTCCCGTTTTCTTTTTGTCTCTTAGGATTGTTTCTTAGGTGAAACAATCTCCACTTTTTGGGATTTTCACCTAG
>CBESWV010000104.1:0-12391 GCA_965533305.1 uncultured bacterium
GCAAGGAGGGTCTCGCGACCCTCGAAATGATGCTGTTCAACATGAAGCTCACCCACTGGATCTCATCGCACGACGAGAAAATCGCGACCCATCTCGGCCGCATCCTCACCGGTGGCGACACGACCATCAACGATCCGGTGAGCGAGCAGACGATTCTCGATCTCGAACGAGAGGCCTTCCTTTCACTCTGCGGTGAACCCAAGACCCAGGACCGGATCAAGTACATGCTCGTTAACAACAAGCCGCTCCGAAACTAGGGGGGTGAGAATCATGCGAGAAGCCGTCATCGTATCCGTTGCCAGAACCCCCATCGGCCGGGCTAGAAAGGGCAGCCTCAAGGACACTCGGCCCGAGTATTTCGCGTCGGAGATGCTCAAAGCGCTTGTAGACCGAACCCCTGGTCTCGACAAAGCCATGGTCGACGACATCACCCTCGGCTGCGCCATGCCCGAGGGTGAACAGGGAATGAACATCGCCCGTCTCATCGGGCTCGCGGCGGGTTTCCCGGTAGAAGTCCCCGCCCTCACCGTCAACCGATTCTGCTCTTCGGGTTCGCAGACCATCGCTATGGCCGCCGACACCATCCGGGCCGGCAACGCCGACATCATCATCGCCGGCGGAGTCGAGTCCATGTCCATGGTCGCCATGGGCGGCAACAAGCCCATCGCCTATCCCGGACTCATGGACACCATGCCCACCGCCTACACCGCCATGGGAACCACCGCCGAGGTTGTGGCGCGCAACTACGGCGTCACACGCGAGCAGCAGGACGAGTTCGCCTACCACTCGCACATGAAGGCGGTGGCGGCCCTCGAATCAGGCAAGTTCGACGAGGAAATCGTCCCTCTGAATGTTCGCACCCGGGCCAACGGCGCCTGGAAGGAATTCGTTTTTGCAACTGACGAAGGTCCACGCGCGGACACGACCATTGAGGGACTCTCCAAACTGCGGCCGGTCTTCGATCCGCATGGAACCGTGACCGCCGGAAACGCCTCACAGATCAACGACGGCGCCGCCGCCGTGGTCATCATGGGCGACGACAAGGCCAAAGAGCTCGGTCTCGAACCCATCGCCTTTGTCCGCCAGTGGGCGGCGGCCGGCGTCGAACCCGATGTCATGGGGATCGGCCCCACAAAGGCTGTTCCCAAACTTCTGGCCAGGAGCGGGCTCGGCCTCGACGACATCGACCTGATCGAAATCAACGAGGCTTTCGCCAGCCAGTCGGTCTACTGCGTCAATGAACTCGGTCTCGACCAGGAGAAGACCAACGTCAACGGCGGCGCCATCGCCACCGGCCACCCGCTCGGCGCCACCGGTGCGGTCCTGACGGTCAAGATTCTCGGCGAACTCAAACGCCGCAACGCCAAGCGCGGCATCGTCACCATGTGCATCGGCGGCGGGATGGGATTCGCGTACTTGCTCGAGATGGCGTAACCCGCGTCACTTCGAGGACACTCGATTCAATACGCCCCGGTGGAAGCCGGGGCGTTTTCGTCTCCGAAGTGCTCGATGTCGGTTGGACGCCCGTTGAAACGCGATGGGTGGGGGGCGCAGCGTTCGAGAGTGCGCACCGAAGAGCGGCTACGTCACATGCGCGCCGACCTTGGCGAGAGCTTCGTCGAAATAGCCCTCGAACCGATCGGTGAAGGGGGCGTGAAACGGGGAGACCTTCTGGGAGACGAGTTCGGCTCGAAAACCCTCCCCTGCTGTTTCGATCCGATATCCGAATCGCGTCGTGCCCATCCACTTGAGTTCGACCCCGAGTCTGTCGCCATCGAGGCTGATGGACACGTATCGATCGAAATCACGGGCAGCGAGCTTGGCGCGGATCGCACCGACGAACTCGGCCGGTTCCATCCCGGGTACTTCGAATGATCGCATGGGTCAGCTCGCAATAAGAAAGCGGGCGCGGTGTGATCCGCGCCCGCCGTGGTTGACTTGAAACTGCCGCCTATTCGGCCGGCGGGTTCTTGAACTCGTGAATCGCAGCCTTGTTGTCTTTGTTGTCGGCCAAAACAACGGCCTTGGAGTGGTCGTTGTCCTGGTGGCATCCGTCACAGGTGGCCTGGGTCGGAATCTGGAGGCCGTTGGCGACCGCCGTGTCCAGATCCTTCATGATGCTCATCTTCTTGAAGTCGGCGCCCGGGCCGTGACAGGCTTCGCACTGAACTCCTGCGAGGCTCTCGTCCGAGTTCGTGGCGTGGCAACCGAGGCACTTGGCCTCGAACGCCGGATCGGTCGATGCCTTGGCGGCATCAGTCGCCGTGGCGTGGGTGGTTTCCAACCATGAATTGTATTGAACCTTGTGGCACATCTTGCACTTCTCGGCTCCGACGTAGGCGTGATCCCCGGCCGCGACGTTCAACGCGGCAAGAGCGACGACCGCCAGTCCCAAAGCAACTATGATCGTGGTCTTTCTCATCGCGTACCCTCCTTTTGCTATCGGCCGACGCTGCGGGCCGATGTGGGTTGAATGTAGCACTGTCTCAGGACTCGATCAAGAACGACAATTCGGTGACGGCATTTGGGTCAGCTCCACACCTTGCGTTCCTATATGATTATACAACGAAACATTCAAAAATGTTGCAAATCTCCAGAAGTACGACACTTGAGAACCTGGTCAAAGAACAAACTGTCTTCACCAGCGGTCGACATCCACCCCGTCAAAGACCAGCAGACGGCTACTGCCGGTTCGCCGATTCATCACCAACTTGCCGGTCGCCTGATCGACCGTCAGCGGGAGAAACTCGAGGTGAATCGGCGGACGTACTCCCAGATCCAGACGACTTCGCATGGTCCATCGCCCCTCGACGGGATTCGCCTGCCAAAGTTCGATCGCGGCGTCGTCGGTCGACCGCCGGAGCTGGAGAAGATCCCCTGATCGCAAATCCCAGACCACTCGGGTTGGGTCATCACTCAATTTGCGTGGATTGTGTCCATCGCTGTCGACGATCCACGTTCCCTGGTCGGGATCGGTTTCCTCAGTCCAGATCGAAAACGCGATCATGGCTCCGTCCGGGCTCCAGACCGGATAGTCGCCGCCCGGACCGCTGATAGCCCTTGGCGATCCCCCGGCGGCCGACACCGCCCAAACCTGAAGCGGTGACCCGCCGGCAAAGGCGATGCTCCCTCCATCGGGAGACCACGAGACAAATTCCGAATCCTCGAGATCGCGAGCCAGAGTCACTGCTTCGCCGCCACCGCGAGGGCGAATCCGCAACTCGGTCGAGCCTTCGCTGTGCGCCAGGTATGCGACGCGAGACAGATCAGGCGACAGGACCGGACACGCCACCGACTCCTCGGCATCGGTCAACGCCCGCGGCAAGGAGTCAGGCTCCCGGATGAACAATCTGTACCGCTCGCCCTGGCGAATTCGGTACACAACCGCACCATCAGCACCCACGCTTCCCCACCCGACGAGAGGGTTGTCACAGAGGATGCAATCCCAACCCCCGCCGTCGGGATCCACCGAGATGAGGTCGTAGGTCCTCCGGCGCTGAACCGCCGCGAGCTTCCCCTCGGGGGAAAAAACCGGGAAGATAAGCGACTCCTGGTTGCCGGGCAGCAAGGGTTGCAGTCTGCCCCCGGAGAGATTGACCAGTTGGCCGTCAACGGAGGCCACGAGGGAGGCGCCATCCGGTGTCCAGTCCACACCGCGTACTTTCCGACCGGGCGCGAGCCACTGCTCGATATTCGCACCCGAGGCATCGCTGACAAAGATCCCGTGGTTCATATCAGTGGCGCCGCCGAGCAGGGCATAGCCGCCTCCAGGACGCGGTTGGACTTCCCACCAGGAGACACTGTCCTGGGCGTCGACGAGCAGTTTCTCGGCTCCATTGGTGAGATCAGCTGTCCAGACCGAGGAACGACCATCAACGATCCGAGTAAAAACCAGCGTGTCACGGTCGAGCCAGATCCCGTTCAGAGCGTTCGCGATGCCCGCAACAGGGGGTCCGCCGACCGTTGGAATGATCTCGAGCGACTGTGTGCTCCCGGTCAAGACCGACACCACCACCGCCGCCGAATCCGGAGAGAAATCGGGAGCCCCCGGCACCCGGTGACCGCCTCCTTTGACAAGAACTCGAGGTTCGTCCCCGGAGACGGGGATGATCAGCACCTCGCCTTTCTCTTCCTGGGTTCGGCCGATAGCGATCAACGAGCCGTTTGAACTCCACGCCGGGCGGTTGAGGCTCCCCGGTCCCTGAAGCAGCTCAATCGTGGACCAGAGCCCGGGGTCCGGACGAAGAGGTTCCCAATCGAGGCGTCCGTACTTGAGGCCGATGATTCCACCGATTACGACCGCCGTCGCAGCCACTGCCAACAGAACACGACGACGCTGAGACCTGCGCAACCTGCTCGCCGCAACCAAACCCGGCTTCTGAGCCAACGTCGCTGCACTCGATGGAGAGGACGCCTCGATTTCGAGGACCGTCGCAAGATCTCGTCCGAGTTCGTTTGCCGATTCATAGCGTTTCGATGCCTCGCTCGCCATGCACCGATCGACGATCTCGTAGATCGCCGGCGGCAGACCCGGGGCGAGATCTTCCATCGGCGTGTACCGGCAGCGCACCACTGCCTGCAGCACCCGCATGGGAGTGTCACCCTTGAACGCGCGCTCGCCGGTGATGACCTCGTAGAGCACCGCACCAAACGCAAACAGATCGCTCGCGGGGGTCACCTCCTGCCCGAGCGCCTGTTCCGGCGCCATATAGGGACAGGACCCGAGGACCATGCCCGGGCTGGTCAGCGTGTCCTCTGGGACATCACCGTCTCGGTGGGCCAGCCGCGCCAACCCGAAGTCGAGGACCACCACGTAGTCCTCGTCGTCCACCATGATGTTCGAGGGTTTGAGATCCCGGTGCACGATCCCGGCCTCGTGTGCGGCCGCGAGTGCTCGGGTGACCTGCTCCATCCACTGCAATACCCGCCGGAACGGCAGTCTTCCTGCGATGAGTTCGTTGAGCGGGCGCCCCCGAACCAGCTCCATCACCAGAAACGGGAGTCCACTCCCTGTTCCGGGATCGGCCGTGCCGATATCGTAGATTCCGACGACATTGGGGTGCTGCAACCGACCCATGGCCCGTGCTTCCCGTTCAAATCGACGCTCCGCCGATGGATCGGTGACCAACGCCCGCGGCAAGGCCTTGAGGGCAACCTCCCGGTCGAGCAGCTCATCCCGCGCGAGCCATACCGAACCCATTCCACCCTCGCCGATCCGCTTCTCGAGTCGATATCGCCCGAGTTTCGTTCCGACCTGGAGGTCCCGAGCCATCATCATCCCGTCAGATTGCCGGTGATGAGGTCAGGGATCATTTGGTTCGTCCTTGGACGGCTGAAAAAGCCATTGCTCCCAACCGAGAGTAGCCCCATCGGGTTCGTGACACCGCCGGCACCTCGCCTCGTACACACCGGAGGCACCGACCAGAACGCGGTTCTCATCTTCGGTCAGCCGCTGGGTGTAGCTGGCAGGTGCGCTGCACCGGGAACAGATCGCCTGGATCTTGTGGACTTCCTCGGCAATCGCCAGCAATACGGGCATGGGTCCGAAGGGAACCCCACGGTAGTCCATGTCGAGACCGGCGACCACCACCCGTTTGCCGAGGTTTGCCAGATGGGTGCAGACCCGAGCGAGCTCATCATCAAAGAACTGTCCTTCATCGATGCCGACGACCTCGGTTCGCGGATCGAGCTTCGCGAGCACATCGTCCGCACGTTCGACAACCTCACACGGAATCCGCAACTGCGAGTGCGAAACAACATCGTCATCCGAATAGCGGTTGTCGAGCTTCGGCTTGAAGACCTGGACCCGCTGGCGGGCGATCGCTGCCCGCCGGAGCAGTCGGATCAGCTCTTCCGACTTGCCCGAAAACATCGGGCCGGCTACGACTTCGATCCAACCGCCACCGGGACGAACGGGGTTCATCTTCGACCTTTCATCGGGTGAAAAGAGTAGCATTGCCGGCGGCGCGATTCTGGATGCTGGATGCCGAACAGGAGCATCGCTGTTGAACCGTGATGACGCGAGACATCAGAATCCCAAGACCCTACGGTCAGCGGCTGTGATATCCGGTTTCAAAACCGTTGGTCCTGGAGAACCACCCATCGAGCCTTCCCGCTCCGATGTGCGGGGGATGTCCCGTTTCGGTAGGATAGGGCGCCGGGCGCGAACCCGGCGCCGTCCACCATTTCAAGGAGTACCCATGGCGCACAGGACCATCGACGAATTCAGAACCGAACGTACCGAACTCACCGAGTTGACACTCGAGAAGGCCAACCTCGAAATCAAACGGTTCTTCAGCCTCGACAGCCAGACCTACCGCGAAGGCGCGCTGCCCGTTCAAACCAAGGAAATGCTCGGTCTCGTGGCTTCCATGGTTCTCAGGTGTGATGACTGCATCTTTTATCACCTCGATCGCTGTCACGAAGAAGGTGTGAGCACCGAAGAACTCCAGGAAGCCATGTCCATCGCGCTCGTCGTCGGTGGGTCTATCGTCATTCCGCATCTGAGGCGCGCGGTGAGAGCGTGGGAGGAACTTCAGGAGTCGTGAGTCACGACTCACGACTCACTTGTTGACCTGATGCACGGCCTTGCCGAGCGCTGCCTCGACCGCCTCCTGGAAAGCCTCCGACATGGTCGGGTGGGCGTGAATCGTCAAGCCCACATCCTCGAGGAAGGCGCCCATCTCGAGCGCCAGGGTCGCCTCGCCGATGAGTTCGGAAACCCCACGACCCACCGCGACCACACCGAGCAGCAGTTTGGTCTCGGCATCGGCGATCGCCTTGATGAATCCGTCGGTGGAATCGAGTGTCATGGCCCTGCCCGATGCCTTGAAGTTGAAGGTCCCGGTCACGACCTCGTAGCCCTGATCGACGGCCTCGGTCTCGGTGAGACCGGCCCATGCGATTTCGGGGTCGGTGTAGACGACAGCCGGGATGGCGACGTTGTCAAACGCAGCGGGTTCACCGGCGATGACCTCCGCCGCCACCTTCGCCTCCTGGTAGGCCTTGTGCGCAAGCAGCATGCCGCCGGCAACATCGCCGATGGCGTAGATGCCGGGGACGTTGGTCTGCTGTCGATCGTTGACGGTGATGAATCCCTTGCCGTCGGTCTCGACGCCGATCTCCTCGAGTCCGAGATCGGCCGACCGCGGCACCCGGCCGACGCTCATCATCACGAGATCTGCCGGAATCCGGATCTCCTGGTTGTCGGGGCCGATGGCGACCAGCGCCGGATCCTCTCCGGCGTCGTAGGACTCAGCGCGGTGATTCAACAACAACTTGATCTTCAGTTTCTTCAATCGCCGCTGGAGCGCTTTTACAGCGTCGCGGTCGAGCCCGGGCATGATCTCCGGAAGGAACTCGACGACTGTCACTTCCGAACCCAGCTTGGCGTAGACCGTCCCCAATTCGAGCCCGATATAGCCGGCGCCCACGACGACCAGCCGGGAAGGCACTTCCTTGAGAGAAAGGGCCTCGGTGGAGCCGATGACGCGCACACCGTCGAAGGGAAGGTTCGGCAGTTCCATGGCCTTGGAGCCGGTGGCGATGACGGCGATCTCGAATTGGATTTCGATCACTCCATCGTCTCCCGCAACCTCGAGGCTTCGGTCGGAGGTGAAGCGGGCCGAGCCGTAGACCACCTCGACGTCGTTCTTCGAGCACAGAAACTCGACGCCGCCGGTGAGGCGTTCAACGATCCCGTCCTTCCAAGCGACCATCTTGGGCAGATCGATGCTCAGGCCATCGACGCTGAGCCCCATGCTCTCTCCGTGCTGCACCTCGTAAGCGAGATCGGCAACGTGGATCAGCGCTTTCGAAGGGATGCAGCCGACGTTGAGGCACACACCGCCGAGACGGGGGCCCTTGTCGATCAGGATCACATCCTTGCCGAGTTGAGCCAACCGCAGCGCAGCCACATAGCCACCGGGACCGGCCCCCACAACCACAACCTGACAACCACGAGAAACGGAACCGACAACCATTACAACCTCGCCATCAGAAGTCCCGGTTTTGAAACCAGGTTGACCAGATCGGTCATAAAACGGGCGCCTTCGGCGCCATCGATCCACCGGTGATCAAACGAAATACTCATATACATCATCTTCCGGATCACGATCTCACCGTCGACCACCACCGGCCGGTCCTGGATCTTGTGCAGTCCGATGATGGCCAGTTCAGGTTGGTTGATGATGGGAGTGGCAAAGACCCCGCCGAGCGGACCGATATTCGTAATGGTGCAGGACCCGCCCTTGAGTTCATCGAGACTGAGGGTCCGCTCGCGAGCCCGCGTGGCGAGATCGACGATCTCGGCGGCGAGCTCGATCATGTCCTTCCCATCGGCCTGCTTGATCACCGGCACGATGAGCCCTTGCGGAGTGTCGACGGCGATGCCGATGTTGTAGAACTTCTTGAGTAGGATCTCACCCCGTTCCTCATCAACGCTGGCGTTGAAGATCGGGTACTCCTTGAGCACCGTCACGAGGGCCTTGATGAAGAACGGCAGGAGGGTGAATCTCCCGCCATCCGCCTCCACCGATGCTTTGATGGTGCGGTAGTGCTCGAAGAGATCGGTGACATCGGCCTCTTCCACGTGGGTCACATGGGCAGAAATTTGTTTTGACGTCCGCATGGCGCCGGCGATGAGCTTGCGCAGGTGGGATATGGGAACGCGTTCCACCTCGCCGTGGGCAGTCACCTCCGCAATCCCGACGGGCGCGATCACCGCGGTTGGAGGGGCCGCTACGGAAGGGGTCTCAGCCTTGCGCTTGACGTCCTCATCGGTGATCCTGCCACCGTTACCCGAGCCCTGGATCGACGCGAGGTCCACACCCAGCTGGCGCGCCAAAGCACGGGTACTCGGGGTGGCCAACGGACGGCGCTTACCGGTGGATGCGGCCGCAGCGGGGACCTCGACCGGCTTCGGACGTGGGACCTCGACCAGGGTCGGCGTCTGACCCGAGGTCTCACCACCCGAAATGACCTCTCCCGCCTCGCCGATGGTGACCAAGACGTCACCCACCTCGATGGCGGCGTCCGCGGGGGCGTGGAGCTTGAGCACCGTGCCCGCGCCGGGTGACGGCAACTCGACGACCGCCTTGTCGGTTTCGACCTTGAGCAGGGGTTGATCCTCGGCTACGGTCTCACCCTCGGCGACGAGCCATTCGACCACCCGCCCTTCGTGAATACCCTCGCCCACATCCGGGAAGTTGAATTCAATTGCCATCAATTGCCTCGCGAGTCTTTTCGAATTCGATCCGCTGAACTCAGAGTGCGGAGCGCTCAGAAATTCAGGGTCTTTCTGATCGCCTTGGCGATCCGATCTCTGTTTGGAAGATAGAGTTGTTCGTTCTTGGCAGCCGGGAAGATCACATCGAAGCCCGCGACCCGAAGCACCGGCGCTTCGAGCTGGAGCAGCAGATGCTCGCCGATGAGCGCGGCGATCTCGCCCCCGAAACCGTTGGTTCGAGGCGCCTCGTGCACAACCACCGCCCGCCCGGTCTTCTCGACGCTCGCCAGCATGGTCTCGCGATCGAGCGGGTTGAGGGTCCGCAGATCCACGACCTCGACGCTGACATCGTCGCGGGCCATCATCTCCGCCGCATCGAGGCAGACCCGAACCATGGCCCCCCAGGAGATCAAGGTGATGTCCTCGCCCGCGTGGGCTATCACGGCCTTGCCTATGGGAACCGTGTAAGGGCTTGTCGGGACATCGGCGCGGAAGGCACGATAGATCCTCTTTGGCTCCATAAAGAGCACCGGGTCTTCATCGCGGATGGCGGCGGTCAACAGACCCTTGGCATCGTAGGGGTTCGACGGCACGACAACCTTGATACCCGGCGAGTTGAGGAACATGCTTTCGTAACTCTCGGAGTGGTGCTCCGGCGGGTGGATCCCACCGCCGAAAGGCATCCGAACCACCATGGGCAGCGTGATGCGGCCCCGGGTACGATTCCGCATCCGCGAGGCATGCCCCAGCAACTGGTTGACCGCCGGATAGACGAAACCCATGAACTGGATCTCGGCCACCGGCCGCATCCCCGTCGCGGCCATCCCCACCGACATACCGATGATGGCGCTCTCGGCGAGCGGAGTGTCGATGACGCGCTCGGCGCCGAAACGCTCGATCAGGCCGTCAGTGGCTCGAAAGACGCCACCATCGACACCGACATCCTCACCGAGAACGACCACCGATCCGTCGCGATCCATCTCATCGGCCATGGCATCGCGGACCGCCTGGGCGATGGTCAGCTTTTCGGTCGGCTGAGGATTGCCGTCGTCCGCCACCCTGATCTCCGCGGTGCTCACGAACCCACCTCCTCGAGGACCTCGGCCATCTGTTCGGCCAGGTGGGGCGGCAGATCCGCATACATGTGGCTGAAGATATCCGATGGATCTTGCGGCGGCATGGCCTCGAGGGCGGCGACCTGCTCGTCGACCCATGCCTGCGCCGCAGCTTGTTGCGCCTGCTCTTGTTCCTCGTCCCAGAGACCGCGGGCTTCGAGATAGTGCCGCAACCTCAGGATGGGATCGCGTCCCTCCCACTCGGCCACTTCCTCATCCTCGCGATATCGGCTCGCATCATCCGCGGTCGTGTGATCGCCCAACCGATAGGTTACGGCCTCGATCAAAGTCGGGCCACCGCCGTTGCGCGCCCTATCGAGGGCTTCCCTGGTAACCGAGTAGACCGCAAAGACATCGTTACCGTCGACTTGGATCCCCGGAATTCCGTAGGCATGCGCCTTCTGGGCGAGGGTCTCGGCCGCCGTCTGCTTGTGCAGGGGTATCGAGATGGCCCACTGATTGTTCTGGATGACAAAGACGCTGTTCGACTGAAATACCCCGGCGCAGTTCATGGCCTCGTGGAAATCGCCCTCCGAGGTCGAACCATCGCCGCCAAGGGTGACCGCGACTGCATTCTCACCGCGAAATTTAAGCGAAAGTCCGACACCCGTGCCGTGCTGCCACTGGCTGCCGACCGGAACGGCGACCGGAAAGACCCGCACCCCCTCCGGGTAGCAGGAGCCTCGCTCATCACCCGCCCAGTAGGCGTAGATGAGATGCCCCGGCACCCCTCGAAGAAGCATGATTCCGTGCTCACGGAACGCGGGGAGCAACCAGTCGCCGTCCTCCATCGCGTATGCAACGCCCGCCTGAATCGCTTCCTGTCCCTTGATGGGCGGCCAGGTGCCCATGCGTCCCTGGCGCTGAAGTTTGAGGGCCTTCTCATCCATTGCACGCATCCGAATCATGTCGCGGTAGATTTCGCGAATCCGATCCGATTCGAGATCGGGCATCAATTCCTCGTCGACGATCCCGCTGGGATCGAGAATCTCCAGACGTTCGGTGACGGCGTTGTAGATTTGGGTTCGCGGCATGCGCCCGCCTTTCATCCGCTATGGTTACTCACGAAAACATGCTGACCGGTCAGGGTATTTCGGATCCGGTGCCCTGTCGAAAAGAACCCGAATCCGCAATCTGCATTCAATGGTAGAAAACTGCCCGAGCGATATTGACCGACCGACTATATCAACTCCGCCGATCCTGACTGCATTCCGCCATCTCGCACCGGAGCCCATCGATCGTCCAGATACACCGCCAGATCCTTACCGGTCGGATCCGGACGGGCCTCAACCGTGATCTCGAGTTCCAGTTGGCGAGCGAGACGATCGAGAATGACGCCCCCGACCGTCGCCCATGCAACCCCGGTCACGGCCGGCGACAAACCCTCCCGCACCCGGCGGGCATCGACACCGAAGATCCGGGAATAGAGATCGGCATCCAGCCCCAGTAGAACGGCCGCATGGATCAAGACACCGCCCTTTCTTCTGGTCTGCGAACAGCCGACCGCTTTGCGGCCGTCGACAAGCAAGGTATCGGCCAGTTGGTCTTCAAAGCAGATCGGCGATCGAACGCGACTGCCGCGGCGAGGATCCTCGATCCGTTCGACGGCACTCCCGAGCTCGACCAATGCGGGTTCGACCACGTCGAGAAAGCGGTCGTAGAGACCGACGATGCCCTCCGCCCATGGATGATTCGCTGGCAGGGACAGGGCCACACCGAGGTCCCCCCGATGGATCACCCCGGTTCCGCCGGTGAGCCGGCGCAGCACCGGAATCCCCCGACCGCGGCACCAATCGAGATCGACATCCTCGGGAGGTTGAGCATATCCGAGCACCACCGCCGGGCCGGGCCACGATGTCACCAAGGCGCTGCACCGGCCGTCTGCAGCGCGATCGAGCATCTCGCTCTCAAAGGCGAGATCGTGGCTCGGAGGCCCCTGGGATCTGAATGCCTCGAGCTTCAAGACCAATCGTCCGGGGCTGGTTTCATGATTCAGACCTAAGTTGAGCGGTTCTGCCGGATGAGATGTGCCAACTCCTTGATGCTCTGG
>CBESWV010000105.1:0-12354 GCA_965533305.1 uncultured bacterium
CCGGATGCTTCGGCCAACCCCGAGATGAGGGGGGAGTGATTCCTGGACTGATCGATCAAGACAGTGAGCCGGATTCCCCGAACACGATCTCGCCGAACGTCGCGGCGGCGTCGGCTTGCATGCCGGGGAGGACGTGTTGGTAGACCTGCATGGTGAAGGCGACGCTGGAGTGGCCGAGGCGCTCGCTGACGACTTTGACGGGTACGCCTTCCTTGAGGAGGAGTGTGGCGTGGGTGTGCCTGAGGTCGTGGAGCCTGATCCTCGGCAGGTCCATCTTGGCGAGTAGCCGCTCGAAAGTCTGGGAGAAGTAGTCGGGGTGGAGGGGATCGCCGTCAGGGCGGGCGAACACGAATCCCGAGTCGTCCGTCCGGACGCCGGTTTGCATGTAGGCCTCAAGTTGCTGCTTGCGCCACGACCGCAAGACGGCGACGGTGCGTTCGTCGAGATCGATGGTTCGAAGACTGTGGGCGCTCTTCACGTCCGAGACGACCATCCGGTAGTCGGGTGCCGTCACGGTCTGGGCCACCGAGAGTCGGGCATTGTCGAAGTCGATGACCCTCCAGGTGAGACCGAGCAGCTCGCCCCGCCGCATCCCGGTGTTGGCCTTGACGTAGAACGCAGCGTAGAGGTCGTGCCCCTCGACCAGCTTCAAGAAGCCTCGTAGCTCGTCGGCGTTCCAGACCTTCATCTTCGGGCGGGCGTGGGTGGAGATCTTCGGTGGGTCGGCGAGGTCGGCGACGTTGCGAGCTACTGACCCCTTGCGGTGTGCGTCGGCGAGCGCCTTGTGGATCACGGCATGCACCAGCCGCACGGTCTTCGGCTCAAGAGCGCCACCGCCCTTGTTCCGTCTTCCGTTGCTGAGGAGCTGGGCGTAGAGGTTGTCGAGGTCCTCCGGGGTAAGGCGCTGAATCGGGATGGCGCCGATGTAGGGAACGACGTGGAGTCTGATGTTCCGCTGATATGACGAGAAGGTCGACGCTGCAAGGGGCTGCTTCTGGGTCGGTAGCCAACGCTCGAGGTATTCGCCGAGGGTGATCCTCTCCGGTGGCCGGTATTCGCCGTCGTGATGTCGCTTGACCAACTCAACAACGAGGCGTTCGGCTTCTTTGCGGGTCGAGCCGGCGGCATGCCAACGGTGTCTTCCTTTGCCTGTCCCCGGGTCAATGCCTTCGTAGATGACCGCGTAGTAGCGGTTGCCCTTCTTGGTGATGTGGCCTCTCATCTCTCTTCCTCCTCTGGTGGCCGATGCTGGCTTGTTCCGTCTGATGTCACCTCGTCCACAGATGGCGGAACTGCCGGGGCGTGCCCGTCGGGGTAGGTGAAGTCTTCGTCGCCGGTGTGTTCGGCGATGAATCCTCGGATGCCGACTTGGCGGAGGTGGTCGACCATCCGGCCGAGTTCGTCTACGGCGTTGTCGAGCGAGTCGGCGTGTTCGTCGAGGAGGGCGAGGAGTAGTTCTTTGCGGCGCTCGCGGTAGCTCCATTGCTTTGCTGCGGCGGGGATGCCGGTGATCTTCTCTACGGTTTCTTCGGCGGTGGTGGGGTCGGTGACGCCGATCTGACGGAGCCGTTCGTAGAGCGGTTCAAGCTGGTGGGGTTGTCCAAGCAACACGGCGTACAGCTCGTCGACGGGACGGGTGGTGGATCGCATGACCCGGTGATCACCAGGTGGGGGGAGGAGGAACCAGAGCATGGGCAGGTCGAAGGTCATGGCGAAGATCAGCAGCTCGTGAGCGTCGAACTCTCGGCGCCGGTCCCCGTCCCACGCTCGTTCGATGGAGGAGATGCCGGCTTGAGTGAGCCGCTGGCCGAGGTAGGGCTCGAGCCGGTCGGCGAGTTCTTCTTGGGTCCATCCGCGTAGTTGGCGGGCTTCTCGGATGTTGTAGGCGACGACCTGGTTGAGGTCGATGTCCTCGGGCGGGACCGGATTGGGATTCTTGGTCATCACCGAAGGATACACAACTCGCCACTTGTGGTGGTAATGCGCTGACACTCTGATATGATACTACTTGCAAGCAGTGTCAACAAAGGTTGTCGTTTATGTCTGACGAAGTGGTTTCGGTTCTTCTGACAGTGGAGGAAGCCGGGGTACTGC
The DNA here is from genome assembly GCA_965533305.1 of uncultured bacterium. Classification (GTDB taxonomy): domain Bacteria; phylum Acidobacteriota; class Thermoanaerobaculia; order Thermoanaerobaculales; family Sulfomarinibacteraceae; genus JAHECW01. The sequence continues at coordinate 2,095 of CBESWV010000105.1, forward strand.
TGCGGATCGGGCGCACCAAGGCGTACGCCATGGCGAGAGAGTGGCGTGAGACCGATGGTCGGTCGGGTCTCCCGGTGATCGACCTGGGTCATGTACTGAGGGTGCCACGGCGGGCACTCGAGGAACTCATCGGTGCAGAACTGACCGAGATCGACAACCCCAATCGGGTCGAAGAGACCAAGCAAGCCGTAGAGCCGTCGGAGCCGCCAATACGACGAACGAGTGAACCAACCAAGGGAACACCTCCCCAAAGCTCACCGACGTCCCAGCGAACTCGACGACGCCAGCAACGCGCCAAGAACCAGCTCGATCTCTTCGACTCCACACCCCGGTCCAGCTAACGACGGAGACCCCATGAGCAACCAGCCAGGACACCGGCCCTTTCAGAACAGACGAGTGCACACCTGCGGTCGATGGCGGGGAGGCGGGTCGTGACGGTGCGGGTGACCACACTGAAGGGGGCGGGGGCGGGCCGCTACTACACCGAGCACCTGCCCTCGTATTACCTCGACGGTGACGAGCCGCCGGGCCGATGGTGGGGCCGGGGTGCCGACCGTCTCGGCCTCAAAGGCGACATTGCCGACGAGGGGTTCCTGGCGGTGACGGCCGGACGAGATCCGGCGTCGGGACGGGATCTGGGGCGCCGGTTCGGGGAGGGGTCGGTCCGCGGCTATGACGCCACCTTCTCCGCACCCAAGTCGGTCTCCGTCATGTTCGGTCTCGGCGATCCGGAGATGCGCCGACAGGTGGTGGAGGCCCACGAGCGGGCGGTGGAGGCGGTACTCGGCTGGGTCGAGACCCACGCGCACACGAGGATGCGTCGCCGCGGCCACATCGTGTGTGTCGATGCAGAAGGGATCGTGGTCGGCGTGTTCCGTCAGCACGCCAGCCGCAAGCTCGATCCCCAGTTGCACACCCATGCGGTGATCGCCAACCGGGTCGCCGCACCTGACGGCCGCTGGCTCGCCCTCGACGCCCGCACCATCAAACTCGACCAACGCACCCTCTCGGCGCTCTATCACGCCAACCTCCGAGCAGAGATGACCCGCCGGCTCGGCGTCCGCTGGCAGCCACCCGAGCACGGCATTGCAGAGATCGCCGACATCGACCCAGACGTTCTCGCCGAGTTCTCCCAACGCACCAACGACGTGGTTCACCGCCTCGATGAGAAGCTCAGCCGGTTTCGTACGGATCTGGAGCGAGATCCGACCGCCAACGAGCGATGGAAGCTGGAGCGGGAGGCAGTAGTCGATAGCCGACCCTGCAAGCCTCACGGTCACACATCGGCCGAGTTGCGCCAAGAATGGCAGGAGAGAATCCGGACGTTGGGTCGCGACCCGGAACGGCTCGTCAGGAACATGGTCGGCCGCCAACGCGGCCACGGAGGAATCGACTCCGCAACAGCGGCGCTACTCGTCGAAGAGGGCCTTGGCTCGCTGGGTGAGCGCCAATCAACGTGGCGGCCAGCCGAGCTGGTCCGAGAACTGGCCGCAGCCACACCCACCACGGTCACCGTCGACTCCGAGCAGCTGACCGACTACCTGCAGCGACTCGCCGACCACACAGCCGCCACGCGCTGCGTCGACATCTCCCGAGCCGTCCCCGCTGGTGTGTCCCTTCGACGCGACGGAAGGCCGATCAGCGAAGCCGCTGTGGACCGGGCGCTCACCACCCAGGCCATCCTCGACGAAGAGGAACATCTGATCGCCTGGGCCGAGCGTCGCCGGTCACACGAGTCCGTTGCCATCCGGGTGTGGGCCACCGGCGAGGAGCTCACCCTTGCACAGGGAGAGGCGGCGACCGCAGTCGCCGACCACGGAGCCTTGGAGCTGATCGTCGGTCCGGCCGGTACCGGCAAGACCACGACACTCGGCTCCGCCGTCGCCGACCTGAAAAGCCAAGGACGCCCGGCATTCGGAGTTGCACCGACCGCGGCTGCAGCCGAAGTGTTGGCGACCGAGACAGGCCTGGCCGCCGACACCATGGACAAGCTACTCACCGAGCATCACCATCCGACGCGGCCACCCGGCACCGCCTACGACCTGGCAGCCGGGACCACCGTCATCGTCGACGAAGCCGGCACCGCCGCCACACCCAAACTCGCCGATCTGGCCCGACTCGCCGACCGCCAGGATTGGCGGATCGTCCTGGTAGGGGACCCCCGCCAGTTCTCAGCAGTGGGACGGGGCGGCATGTTCGCCCACCTCGTCGACAGCTACGGCGGCATCGAACTCGACCAGGTCCACCGCTTCCGCCACCACTGGGAACGCAAAGCCAGCCTCCGTCTTCGCACCGGCGACCCGGGCGTCCTCGCCGAATACGACCGGAGAGGCAGACTCCACGACGGCACCCGCGACCAGATGGAAGCCGAAGCCATCAACGCCTGGGAACAGGCACGGCGCCGAGGCGAATCCGTGGCGCTGATGGCCAACACCACCGCCACCGTCACCCGGCTCAACCGACTCGCCCAACACACCCGGCTCAGGACGGGGGAACTCGACGCCACGGCATCCCGCCTGCGAGCCGGAGATGGGTGGATGCTGGTTGGGGACGACGTGGTCACCCGCCGCAACGCCCGGACCCTCCGCACCGACCGAGGCTTGATGGTCAAGAACCGCGACCACTGGACCATCGAAACGATCCACCCCGATCACAGCGCCACCCTCACCGGCCGCACCGGCACAATCCAACTCCCAACCGAGTACATAGCCGAGGAGCTCGAACTCGGCTACGCCCAGACCAGCCACGCCACCCAAGGCCGCACCGTCGACACCGCCCTCCTCCTGATGGACACACCCACCGACAGCCGCGGCGTATACACCCCAATGACCCGAGGACGAGAAGGCAACCACGCCTACGTCGTCACCGATGACAACCGGACCGCCGTCGATGTACTCACCCAGGCCATCGGCCGTGATTGGATCGACCAGCCCGCGGTCGCCCGGAGAACCGAGCTCGACCCCCACCACGACCGGCAACTCCCCGACCCTGGCGACGGGGACGAGTACGCCAGAGTCGAACGCCTCGTCCGCCGGCGTATCGAAGAACGGGCACGCGCCAGAGAGACGGAGCGCACGACAGGGCGCGACCGGGGCCTGACCATCGGCTGAGAGTCCGCCTTCGGGTTCTCCCGGCGCGTGGTGTTATCGAGCTGAGACCGCCAGAGGAACGGCCTCCATCGTGACGAACAGCAGGACAAACAGGAGCTCCATGGCCGAGACGAACGAGCAGATCAACAACCACGCCCGGTTCATCTGGTCGGTGGCCGAGCTACTTCGCGGCGACTCCACCTTCGGCAATGGACGTTTCTTCGGAACCTGTGACGGAGGTATTGGAACCGGAAAGGTAGTTCGTCCACGCCGTGTGGTCGGCATGCCATGATTGGCGGGTGCATAGGTTCTCCGACGTGGATCACTAGTGCTGTGACCACCAACCGAACGAACGTTAGCGTGTGCTTCCCCCCAGATCGTGGAGGGTGCGGGAGCCGCTTTCGGGCTGGTGCTGTTGCTCTCCGCCCTGAATCCGAAGAACCTGCTGCTAGCCGCTGCGGCCGGAGCCGTCATCGGATCTGCCGATCTCAGCATGGGAGACAGCGCTGTGGCGATAGCAGTATTCACCGTCGTTGCGTCACTAACGATTGCCATCCCGGTGCTCGGCTATCTCATCGCGGGCGAACGTCTTCAACCGACGCTCGACAGCACCAAGGATTGGCTCATCGGAAACAACGCCGCTGTGATGTCCGTCCTGTTCATGGTGTTCGGTGTGATCCCGGTCGGGGATGCGATCGAGATTCTCTTCTAGGGTTTGTGCCGAGGATCGATACGCGAATCCTTCACCATGGCCGAACTCGCTCGCGATGGCCAAATCCGCGCGAGACGATCTCCGGTGAAGTCGGTCCGGTTCACGACACTGGAGTGTCTGCTCCTGACCTCTTCTTGTTGCAGTCCGTTGACTGAAGTGGCCGCAACCACGAACATGAGGAGAGCAAGAGGTTGTGGCGTACTCAAGAGAAGCGTGGTGACGCTGTTGATGGTTGTGGCCCCACTGGTGGCCGTTCCGGGCGCCGCAAGCGGGCACGGCGGGCATGGTTCGCGGGTCAATCTCTATGGGCAAGCATCAGGCTTGCGAAACGACGTCTACTCCGGCGTCAAAGATCTTGATGAGCGACGGTGATCCCGTCGTTCCGGCACTTGGAACGGCCGGGTCGAACCTTCTTGGTAGCCAAACGACAGCCGAAGGCGATAGCAACGAGGGAGATGGACTGATGAGTCAGAAACTTGCAAACGCAACGGCCCTGTATCTCGAAGGCATCCGCGACGGAAATGTGCGGGCCGCCGTCGAGGCCTACACGGGCGACCGGTACACCCAACACAGCACTGGCGTCCGAGACGGTGTCGAAGGGTTCGTCGAATTCTTCGAGCCGTTCGTTGGACACAACCCGGCACGTGATATCCAGGTGGTGCGGTCGATCGTTGACGGCGGCTTCGTGTTCGTTCATGTCTACCAAGACATCAACAACGGTGAGGCCAAGTGGGTCACGACCGACTTGTTCGACACCGACGACAACGACAAGATCGTCGAGCACTGGGACGTGATCGCCGCCTTCAGCGACGAGCCCTCGGTGAACGGTCACACCCAGGTGGATGGCCCGACGGAGATCGTCGACGAGGACAAGACCGAACAGAACAAGGCGCTTGTTGCGGCGTTCGTCGACGACGTGCTCATCAACCACAGGGCAGAGCGAATCATCGACTACGTTTCGGCCGACCGGTACATCCAGCACAACCCGCTGGTGCTCGACGGCATCGAGGCGTTCCAGGAGTTCATGGCAGGCCCCGGCGAGGAAATGGCCTACCGCAACGTGTTCAAGATCATCGGCCAGGGCGACTTGGTCATGATCTACAGCCACGTCCTCTTCGTCCAAGAGCTCGCCGTGTTCGACCTGCTGAGGATCGAGGACGGCATGATCGTCGAGCACTGGGACAACATGGAGCCCATCCCCGAGGGTCCCCAGCCCAATAGCGGCAAGTTCTAGATGTACCCGGCTAGGACGTGATGTCCCTTCTGTTGAATGCCACCAATGCGGCCACGAGCAGGACTAGGACGAAGCCAGTGGCGAGAGCCATCGCCGTTCCGTATGCCACCGCGGTGGTCCCACCTGCAGCGACTGCGTTGAGGACGGATCCCGGAAGGTACGTCGTCGCGGTTTCGGCGATCAATCCGAGCAGCCCCTCGAATACCATCATGTATCCGATGCCGCCAGCGATCGCAACGATCGCCGATCGGCTGACGGTCGCAACGGTGAAGCCAATCACTCCCCATGCGAGAGTAGAGAGCGTGAAATTCAACCACGCACTCAGAACGGTCCCGGCAGCGCCAGCGGACCAGGCGGCAGTTGAGACTCCAGCCGGTCCGGCAAGGGCGAACGCCAGAGCGACGGTGACCGCCGTCGCGATCCCTGTGGCGACTACCGTGAACAGACTCAGGCTCGCGAGTTTCCCAAACAGCAGTCGCCAGCGGCGAGGCTCGGCTTGCACCATGATGCGCACCCAGCCCGTCGAGTAGTCGGACGAGACTGCAGCAGCCCACAGCGACAAGGCGACAATCCCGATGAGGTTGCCGGCCATCGATAGGCCGGCGACGATCCCGGTGGCGGACTCGAGGTCGACGGTTACGCTCGGACCCATTCCGGCGTCACCGGCCAGGAACGTCACCAGGGTTCCCATCAGTGAGAAGAGCACCACGAGGGCAAGTCCAACACCGGTGAACGATTTGCGGGTGAGTCTTCTGGCCTCCGATCGAATGGCGCCGACGAGCGTGCGCTTCGGCGGTGATGCCGGAGCGACCCGCTCGTGGGCAATGGGTTCGGTGTCATCTAGGAGTGTTGTCATGTTGAGTCCTTCCTCTTTGGCTGGTCGTTCGTGGAGCGCGGTTCTGTAGCTCACGCGGCCACCTCATTGACACCGAGAGTGTCCGTGCTGTCCTCTGTCATTCGGAGGAAGACGTCTTCGAGTGTCTCCGAACGAGGCACGAGACGGCGCAGCACGATCCCTTGATCGATGGCCGCCCGGTTCAGGTCGGCAGACCTGGTCGGATCCACGAGCACGCGTACACCTCCGTTCTCAGGCTCCACATCGAGGCCCATCGAGCGGTAGGTCGCGGCCAGGGGTTCGATGTCTGCCGGGCTCTCGGGTTCGACATCCACGAAGCGCTGCTCCTGTTCGAGGAGTTCGTTCAGTGGTCCGGAGAACAGGAGTTTCCCGTAACGGATCATGACGAGATAGTCCGCGGTCGCCTCGATCTCGCTCAGGAGATGGCTCGAGACGACCACCGTGCGCCCGTCGTCGGCGAGCCGGCGGAAGAGGCTCCTGACCTCGACGATGCCAGCAGGGTCCAGACCGTTGGTCGGCTCGTCGAGGAGCAGCAACTCGGGGTCGGGGAGAAGTGCGATCGCTATGCCGAGGCGCTGCTTCATTCCGAGCGAGTAGTCCGCGACGTTGTCACCGGACCGCCCGGCGAGGCCGACGATGTCGAGCACTTCGTCGACTCGATCCATTGGAACGCCGCGGAGCAGCGCCATGGATTCGACATTGGCGCGACCGGAAATGTTCAGAACGAGGGCCGGGTTCTCGACCAGCGCACCGACCCGGTCTGCGTAGCGGTTGGGATGACTGATCGACGAACCGAACACTTCGGCTTCTCCCTCACTTGGCTCGATGAGGCCGAGCAGCATCCTGATCGTTGTCGACTTCCCTGAGCCGTTGGGACCGACGAAGCCGATGACTCCGCCAGCCGGCAGCTCGAGGTCGAGGTCGTCGACAGCGACGAGGTCACCGAAGCGTCGGGTGAGGCCTCTGGTGGTGATCGCCATTCCGTTTCCGTTCGTGGTCATAGTGTCTCCTGTCATTCACAGATCTGGTCTTGTGCAATCGCGAATCTTGTGATACGTTTTGTCTCATACTGATACTGAGACACTCTGTCTTGTTTGTCAAGAGCTGGAGCATGAGAAGTGGCTAAGAGCAAAAAGCACACGGATCCCCGCATCGAGCGCACGAGAGCACGCGTCCTGACAGCGGCTCGGGATCTCCTGCGAGAGGGTGGCCCCACGGCCGTCACCTACTCGGAGCTCGCAGCGCGGTCAGGGGTCGGTCGGGCGACCCTCTATCGCCACTGGCCCGACTTGAACTTGCTCTGGTCCGACCTCGTCTCCGAATTCGGGAGGCGAATGAAACTCGACCTGACCGGCGATCTCCGGGCCGATCTGATGCGAGCACTTGAGTCCATGGCCGCCGGCCTCGCATCGGCCGAACGACGAATGGGCATGATCGACATGATGCAACGAGCGCAGTGGGACAAAGAGACGCGCCGCCTCGCCCGTATGACGCGGGCGCATACACCAGTGAGACAAGCGCTTGCACACGGACTCACCACCGGGACGCTCCCCGACTCACTCAATCTCGACCTCGCGACCGCACTCCTAAGCGGACCACTTCTCCACCACGTATTCGTCAACGGGGGAGTCGTCGACAGTACCTTCATCGCCGACGTGGTCGAGGCGTTCCTCGCCACCAACACGGATCCCACCGCGCTCTAACCGCCCGTCGATCCCTGCCCGACGCTCCAGTCTCTCGCCAATCTCATCGATAGACCTTCCGATACGTGAGGGCGTTCGTCAGCCGCCCCTCTCTTCAACCCGGGAACCGACAAGCCACATCAGCGGGCACGAGCACTCGCCACCGACCAGACACAACCCGGAAACCCGGACCCCCGATCGCGACAGATCAGAAACGCCAACGCGAAGAGCCCTTGAACCCGGGCGACACACCTCAGGTGAACACGGCGACCACAGCGCTCACAATCGCGGCGTAGAGAACCGCAAATACCACGAACGCTCCGTGGTTCGTTCTGGGATTCTCGGAGGTTCTGGTCTTGCCGCGGTTTGGCGGAGTCAGATTGATTGACTCGTATGCAACATTCGGAGTGGTGTGGTGGACACCTCCATCTTCGGAGGTCCTCCGATGGGTCGCCGGCAATCACAGCACTACCAAGAACGTCCCGATGCGGAATTGACGGCGGCCATGAGAAACTCCCTATAGGCGGCCGGTAGTTCTCCCCGCGAACGGTCACCGGAAGTCCCCGCGTATGGCCGTCGGTTCTCCCCGCGTGTGTTGGGGGCCGCGGGAAGGTTGTTGGAGTTCGGGTTCCTCGGCGGCTGTCATTGATGCCTGTGACGGGTATCGATGGCTGCGAGGAGGAACCGGATCCATGTTGGTTGAGGAGAAGACTATGGAAGTGTTGGAGGTCTACGATTTGACGAAGTCGTTTCGTTCGACTGCGGCGTTGTGTGGGGTGGATCATCACACGGCCCGCCGCTATTGAAACGGCGACGCCCCAGAGCGCTGGGACTGCTCTCGTGGAGACCTAACGACTCGGGTATGCCGGCGGCGCGCGTGATTCGGACTAGCTCGCTGTGGTCCGGGCGTTGGCCCAGAATTCTCGGAGGGTGATCATCGCCTGGTCGAGGCTGGCTTCAGCGAGCGCGAGTTCGGTAGCAAGTGGGGGAAAGTCCTCGTTCCAGAAGAGCGGCGGATCGGGCAACTCCTCCGGAACGGGGTGAGTACCGCGAACCGAGAACACATGTTGGGTCGCGCGAATCGCTCTTGTTGGATCGAGCCCACCGCTGATGAACGCGACCATGTCGGCCAGGTCCTTGACTCTGGTGTTGTCTCGATCGTCCCATGGTCGGGTCATGGCGTGAAGTTTCTCGGCGAACTGCTGGGCAACGTCGGCTGCCTCGATCTCGAAGTCCTCGAAGCCGGCGAAAGACAGCAGGGAGGTCACAGGCAGCGTCTCGGTGCCTGTCAGCTCATCGGTTCTTGCGACAACGTCGACTCGAACCGTGGCGAAGTTCCTTCCCGCCATACCGGCAGAGATGCTGAAGCGCCATCCGGGTCGGCCTGCTTGGTCCGGCTCGAGAGCGGTGGGTTCCGACACTTCGAACAGGAAGCCGTCGCCGGTCAGATCGGTCGACAGGGCGGCGACGAGGCGTTCGTGAGCTTCGCTTGCCGTTTCTGTATCAGTGCGGAGGTTGAGGTCGAGATCCTTGGTCATCCGAGCTGAATCACCGATGCGAAGCTCGACCGCCATGCCACCCTTGACCACCCACATCCCCGGCTGATTCGCGGTCAGGCGGATCAGGATTCGTTCGAACACCACTCGACGGCGTAGACGATTGAGGTCAGTGCCTTCTTCTCGAGCCTGATTGAGAAGCCGCTGCTCAAGAGCCTGTCGGAAGGCGCCGAGAGACTCGTAGCTCACAGCGCACCGGCCTCGCGGAGAGCTCGTTCCATCCGAAGCGCCTCCCGATGTCCTCGGCGTTCGGCCTCCCGCCTCAGCTGCTGCGGAGCAGTGTGAGGGGCCAGCTTGGAGACGTTCTTCACCACCTCGGCGAGTTGCTCCAGGCTGAGATCGCTCGCCGCGGCATCAACGGCGGTTCGAAATGGGGTAGTGATCCGATAGCCCTCACGCTCCCACGCGTCGCCTTCGGCAAGTTCAGCATGGTGGAGCACAACCCCCTTTGCCTTGGCGCGGAAACCGGGCGGGAGGGTGAGGTGCACCCGGCTGGGATTGACATCTCCCAGGTCGTGGACCGAGATAGCGGTGTCGTGGGAGACCACCCCGAGCCCTCGGCTCCATAGCGTCCATCTGACAAGGTCGTCGTGGTCACCCACCGGCCACTCGGGGAGACGGTAGATACCCCGGGCGACGCGCTGCCAGTTGCCCTTCTGGGTGTGGTAGCTCTGGACCGGGTAGGAGTATCCGAGGTCAAGAGCCTGGGCAGCGGTGAAGTACCCGCTCTGGGTGGCGGCCAGACGGCGGAGCTTGTGCTGGAGATCGCGGCGATCGGTCGGCATGGGGATCCGATTGAAGGTTGGTGTTCCAGTATTGCACGAACCTTCAACTTATTTGAAGGATTCTGCGCCAACTGGCGGACCCAAGCCAACTCAACCGCCCGTTTGGTGGCGACCGAGGGTCGCCACCGAGCATAGTTAGGAACGACCCGATCGAGCCTGGACTTCTAACGGATCTTCTAACGGATGGGCCGGCATGAGGGGTTATCCACAGGCACCAGCCGTCATGCCGATTCCGCGAAACCCCAGGTAGCGGGCACTATTGAGCAACAACGAGAGCTGGCGAGTGACCCCGGCAAGCAACTCATAACCCGAAGGTCGCAGGTTCAAATCCTGCCCCCGCTACGAA
>CBESWV010000106.1:0-12281 GCA_965533305.1 uncultured bacterium
TTGGTGGCATACTCATCACATGACGACGGCAGATTCCACGGTCATCGGAGTCGATCTCGGCGGCACCAAGGTTGCCGTTGGTCGGGTACACGAGGGCGAGCTCTTTCAGCTGGTCAAGCACAGCGTTCCGGCCCACGAGGACATGGACACCGTACTCGCGGTTGTGATGGACGCCATCACCGATGTGATGACTCCCGAGGTCGTCGCCATCGGCTGCGGTGTTCCCAGCGTCGTCGATGTGGTCGAAGGCATCGTCCGTGAGGTCGGCAACATTCCTTCGTGGAAAGCGGTTCCGCTCAAGGCGAAACTCGAGCGGCGATTCGGCATTCCTGCGGTCATCGACAACGACGCCAACGCTTTTGCCCTCGGCGAACTCGTCTTCGGCGCCGGCCGGGGACGCCGCCACCTGGTGGGAATCACCCTGGGCACGGGACTCGGCGCCGGCGTTGTGATGGACGGCCGACTGCTCCACGGCGCCAATTGCGGTGTCGGCGAACTCGGGAAGACGGCGCGCAAGGGGATGCGCCTCGAAGACTGGTGCGCCGGTCCCTACTTCCGACGCGAGTGGGGCGCCGGCGCCGACGAATTCCACCGACGGGCCCGACAGGGCGACCCGGAGGCATTGCGGGTCTTCGAGTGCTACGGCGAGGAACTCGCGACCACGATCATGCGCGCACTCTATGTCTACGACCCGGAGCTCATCGTCCTGGGCGGATCCATCAGCACCGCCTTCGCTTTCTTCGAAAGAACGATGCGTCAGGGCCTCGAGAACTTCGCCTATCCGCACATCATCGACCGGCTGATCATCGAACGGAGCCGGCTCGACCACGTGGCGGTGCTCGGCGCCGCTGCGCTGACCCTCGACGGCAGCCCGGCTCTGCCGCCGGCCGTTCCCTGACCGCCATCCATGCAGCTCGCCACCATTGACTGGATCGTCATCGCGGTCTGCCTGGCGGCGGCATTCGCCCCCGCGCTCTACTACGCCCGGCGGGCGAGTCGGAACACAACCGAGTTCTTCGCCTCGGGACGGACGGCGCCGTGGTGGCTCATCGGCACCTCCATGGTGGCCACCACCTTCTCCACCGACACCCCGAACCTCGTGACCGATTTTGTCCGCACCAACGGGGTGTCACAGAACTGGGAGTGGTGGGCCTTCTTGCTCACCGGGATGCTCACCGTCTTCTTCTACGCCCGTTTGTGGCGGCGCTCGGGAATCCTCACCGATCTCGAGTTCTATGAGCTCCGTTATTCGGGCAGGTCTGCAGCGTTTGTCCGCGGCTTCCGGGCGGTCTATCTCGGTCTCTTCTTCAACTGCACCATCATGGCCGCCGTCACCCTGGCCGCAGTCAAGGTCGCCAACGTGATGCTGGGTTGGGATCGGCTCCAGACCGTCATCGTGTGCGGTCTGATCTGCGTGGTTTTTTCGGCCCTGGCCGGTCTCTGGGGAGTGATGGCGTCGGATCTCATCCAGTTCACAATCGCCATGGTCGGTGTGGTCGCTGCGGCGTATGTGGCGCTTTCTCAGCCTGAGGTCGGTGGCCTCTCCGGTCTTGTCACCCGAATTGATCCCGCCACTCTGAGCCTGTTGCCCGACTTCTCCGACTGGGGTCTCACTCTTTCGGTGCTCATCATCCCGCTCACCATCCAGTGGTGGGCCGTGTGGTACCCGGGCGCCGAACCCGGCGGCGGCTCCTACATCGCCCAACGGATGCTCGCGGCAAAGGATGAGAAGAACGCCATGGCCGCCACCCTGTGGTTCAACATCGCCCACTACGCGCTGCGACCCTGGCCGTGGATCATCGTCGCCCTGTGCTCCATCCTGGTCTTTCCCACTCTGGCGGACATCAAGACCGCGCTGCCCCACGTCTCGGACGATCTGATCGGCAACGACCTCGCCTACCCCGCCATGCTGACCCTCCTGCCGGCGGGTCTGCTCGGCCTGCTGGTTGCGTCGCTCCTCTCGGCTTATGTCTCGACCATGTCCACCCACCTTAACTGGGGCTGTTCCTATCTCGTCCACGATCTTTACCGGCGCTTTCTCCGGCCCGACGCCTCCGAACGCCGGCTCGTGTGGTTGTCCCGCGTCATGACCGTGGTGCTGATGGTCTTCACCGGCGCCACGGTCTTTCTGCTCTCGACCGCCGGTGAAGCCTTTCACCTGCTGCTCTCCATCGGCGCCGGGACCGGGCTCATCTATCTGCTTCGCTGGTTCTGGTGGCGGATCAACGCCTGGTCCGAGATCGCGGCCATGGCCGCGTCGTTCACCATCGCGATGGGACTCTTCATCGCCCGCAAGGGTGGTCTCGAACTCTCGTCACACGCCGCCCTCGTGTGGTCGGTGGGGCTGACCACCGTGGTGTGGGTCGCAGTGACCTTTCTCACGCCACCGGCCGACCTCGAAACCCTGAGACGGTTCTATCGAAAGGTGCACCCCGCGGGTCGCGGCTGGGCCAGGATCGTGGGAGACGATGAGGTCGCCAAAGCCGAGGACAGCCTGTCGTTGGCCGTTCTGGGGTGGGTCCTGGGTTGCACCTTTGTCTACTCGGTTCTCTTCGGCACCGGCGCCCTGCTCTACGGCCAGTGGCTGCAGGGTGGGCTGTGCTTCACCGTCGCTGCCGGCACCGGGATCGGGTTGATTCGGGTAGTGCCGATGATCTGGAATGAAGGAGAGGGCTCCCATTAGCGTCGTATCACTGTCACCCTGAGCACCGCCACGCCGGCGTGGCGGCGGCGATCATGACTCCATCCAAACTCTCCAAGCCGCATTTCGATCCCGATCCCGATCCCGTTCCCGGATGGCCGATTTCGGGATCGGGATCGGGATCGGGAACGGCCACTGACAACTGCGGTATGATTCTCCGTCGCAGGATGAACCATGACTAACGCAACCCCTCGTGATCTCCTCATCGTCTTCGGCTCGGTACAGCGCGTCATGCGTGCCGAGCGCGCGGCACGTGACCGCGGTCTCGATGTGGACGTGGTGCCGGCGCCGCGATCGGTGAGCTCGGAGTGCGGGATGGTCCTCGAGGTCCGGAGTGCGGAATCCGGCGCTATGGCCGAGGTTCTCGACACGATCAAGCTGACGCCGAAGGCGGTCTACCGCAACCAAACCGGAACCTGGACGCCGAGCACCCTGCGATCCACCGAGGCCGTCAACGTCGTCAAGCTCACCGAAGGCTCAGCCTATGGCGGCTGTGGCGCCAAGCTCTCGAAGGGGCTGCTCCACACCGTCCTCTGTGGTCTGCCACGGCTCGAGTCCGAGGATCTCATCGTCGGTATCGAGTCCGCCGATGACGCCGGGGTGATGAAGGTCTCCGACGAACTCGCCATCATCCACACCACCGACTTCTTCCCACCCATGGTGGACGACCCCTACACCTTCGGTCGAATCGCCGCGACCAATGCCCTCTCCGATGTCTGGGCCATGGGCGGAAAACCGCTCGCCGCCATGAATCTCGTGAGCTACCCGCTCAAGGCGCTCGGGAAGGACGCCCTCAAGGAAATCCTTCGGGGCGGACTCGAGGCCATGGCCGAATCCGGCGCAGTCCTCGCCGGAGGCCACACCGTCGAGGGCGCCGAGCTGCTCTATGGCCTCGCCGTCACCGGCACCGTCCACCCCGACAAGGTCTGGCGCAACGGCGGCGCGTTGCCGGGTGATGTCCTCGTTCTCACAAAACCGCTCGGAACCGGGCTGGTCACCACCGCCGCCAAGGGCGGGATGGCGGCGGCCGACCATGTCACCACTGCGATGCGCTGGATGACGACTCTCAACAAGGACGCCGCAGATGCGCTCCATGGCGCCGACCCACACGCCGTCACCGATGTCACAGGCTTTGGCCTCGCCGGTCACGCCGCCGAAATGGCCGAGGCTTCGGGCTGCGCCATCGAGCTCGATCTCGATGCCCTGCCCGTCATGCCGGGCGCCCTTGAAGCCGCGGCAACCGGACTGGTTCCCGTGGGCGCGGGCAAGAACCGGACGAGCATCGCCGCGGTGCTCGAAATCGCCGACGGCGCCGACGAGCTCCGGGTCGATCTCGCTCTCGATCCCCAAACCTCCGGCGGCCTCCTCGCCGCCGTGTCCGCCGAGGCCGCCGAGACCATCGTCCGCCGCCTCCCCGGCGCTGCCATCGTCGGCCGCGTCGTCAAGGGTAAGCCCGGCGTCGTTCGGCTGCGGTAGACGGGTATTGCCTCCAGCAACGCGATGGGAGCATCAAGCTCAGAGGCGCGCTCCTGAGCCCGGCTTTCCATCGCCCTTCGCGAGCGGTAGGCAAAGGCTGGCGAACGAATGTCAGCCGTGTCAGGCTACCGTGGACATTCGGACGTCCCGGGCCACGTTGATGGCCCGCTCAACAAAGCGAATCTCGGAGGTTCATGGGCTCGCTACCGATCGCCGCCGCGCTTTCGATCACCGCAGCCGTTCTGCTCGGCGCGGCGGTTTGGAGATATCGGATCGGATCTCCACGAAGCGCATTCCTGCTGATTCTGGCGGCCGGTCTCCTTCTTCGGTGCGCGGCGGCGACCGACCACTTCCTCCACCCCTGGGACGAGCGGTACCACGCGTTGGTTGCCAAGAACATGATCGATCAACCGCTGCGACCAACCCTCTACCGAGATCCCGTTCTCCCTTACGACACCACGCACTGGTTCTCAAATCACGTTTGGCTCCACAAACCGCCCCTGACCATGTGGCTCATGGCGGGAGGCATACGGATCATCGGGATCGACGAGATCGGGCTGAGGCTTCCCGGTGTTCTGCTTTCGACCCTGGCGATCATCGCCACGTGGGGCATCGGTCGGCGGTTGTTCAACGACCGCATCGCTCTGCTCGCGGCGGGTCTGCACGCGGCCAACGGGCAATTGCTGGATCTCGCGGGAGGGCGGGTCCCGTCCGATCACGTGGACAGCCTAGCCATCGTGTTGATCTCGTTCGCGTTCCTGCTCGCGCTCGATCGGCGACGCAACCTCGCGTGGCCATGGGTGGTCGCCATCGGTGGGCTCACCGGTGCCGTACTGTTGACCAAGTCGGCCATCGCCCTTCTCGTTCCCGTGGTCTGGGCCGTCGCGGCGTGGCGTTCGGATCGGCCGTGGCAAATCGTCCGGAAAACTCTGCTCCTTCTCGCGGTCGCGGCAGCGATCTGGATGCCGTGGCAGCTCCACATCCGCGCCGAGTTCCCCATCGAGGCGAATTGGGAGTCCGAGTACGCCATTCGTCACCTCTTCGAGGTCCTCGAGGAGCACGATCAGCCCTGGTGGTTCTTCTTCCAACAGCTCTTCCGGACCGCCGGACTCACAGCATGGATCGCGATCGCCTGGTTCACGACCCACGTGCTCAGGAAAGGGGCCACGGCCGAAGGTCGGGCCATTCTCGTTTGGATCGCAATACCGACCCTCGTCTTCACTCTCGCTTCGACCAAGATGCCGGCCTATGCATCGATCGCCGCGCCCGCGGTCTTCCTCGCCATCGCGTCGTTCTGGTGGAGGCTCCACGATGCCTCAAGGCACGATGATCGACACCCGATTCGACGGACGGGTCTCGTCGTGCTGATGGTCCTGACCCTGCTGCTTCCGGCCGTCTACACCGTCGAACGCCTCAAGCTCCACCCCGGTTACGACCGGAACCCCGTTTGGGCGCAACAGCTGCGCGAGCTCCCACGAATTCTGGGCCCCGGTCCAGCAGTGATCTTCGGATCGGATCACGCCATCGAGACCATGTTCTATACGCCGTACATCGCGTATCCGCATCCGTCTCCGAGCGGGGCAACCATCCGCTCGCTCCGCGATTCGGGCTACCGGGTGTTTGTTTCGCACGCCTCTGAACCCGGTGTTCCCGTCGCTCTTCCCGTGCGGTAGCCAGGCAACCGGTCCGCGTTCTCTCGAGGGCCCGCGGAGTTCGCTTCGACCGGACGTGCCGCTTGTATCATTGTTCGGAGGAAACACGTCCCGGCAGGCCAGGCGATTGGGCCGAACAATGTTACGGGGGGCACTCTCGGGGAGGGCGATGAGAGCATCAAGTCGGAAGCGGGATCCTTTCGGCGAGGCGCTGGAATCCGACGATGCTATATAGTTTGATCTGAGGTCTTCATGCTGAGAACCATCGAGTCTTTCGCGTTTTCGACCGCAGTTCTGCTAGTCTCGGCGACCAGCATCGCCGGTGACGCGCCCTGCCCGGGAAACCTACGGACCGTCCCGATCCACGGCCCATCGGCCATCGATGCCGTGGCCACCAACGGTGAGCTCGCGGTGACTTGGGACGACTTCGGTCTGACGGTGTGGGACCTCCGCGACCCGACCGCAATTCGGCCTCTCGGCTCCTATGTCCAAAGACGCGGCTGGAGACCGAGCTATCTCGCGCCGGAGGCCCTGTATCTCCACCCGGACAACTGGGCGCTGGTCCTGCCTCGGATGACAGCTTTCGATCTTCGCAACCCCGCCCAGCCCGAACCGAGGCCGCTCAGCCCCGGCTGGCCCTACGAGGGTCGCGCATCGAGTTCCGATCCGTGGCAAAGAGTGGCGATCAACGATGATCTTCTGGCCGCGACCGCGGGGGTGAACGAAATCCGTCTCCTCGACCTCGAAGACCCCTTCAGCGGACTATGGCTGAACCCCACCTGGCCCGGTCTCGATCACCCCGAAAGTCTGACCTTCTCGGATGGGCGGCTGGTGGTGCTCGACCGTCTCGGCGGGATTCAAATCTATGGTCTCGGTGATCCCGCCAATCCCAACCTCCTGGGATCGACCGCGCTGCCGGTCTTCAACACCTTTGGTTGGAGCCTGGTGGGATCCGGAAACGTGGCGCTCGCCATTTCCCGGGTCAACAGGTGGACCAGCGCACCCATCGATGTTTGGAGCATCGATCTCAGCGATCCCGCGAATCCCGTGGCCGGCGATGTGACCTCATTCTTTGAGTGGTCCTTCGTCAGACAGGCCTGGTTCACCGGCCGCAACTCGGTCGTCTTCGCCGACGACTTCAACTACCCGGGTCCGTGCTGCCGTCTCTTCGAGCTCGACTGGAGTGATCCCCAAAACCCGGTCGTGGTGACCTCAAGGCAGGTTCCGCTGACGGATGTCGCCCTTTCCTCGACCGGAGTGGTCGGTTCACTCGAGGACCGGCTCGAGATCTTTGATCGAACCGTTGATTTCCCGACCCTCGGGGCATCGCCCATCGAGGGTGTCGCGGTCGATCTGGCGGTGACCGGCGCCACCGGAGTCACTGCCGACGGGAACGCCGGGATCACGGCCCTCGATCTCAGTGACCCGTCATCGCCGGTGGTCGCCTCCCGGCTCGACCTCGAAGGCGAGGTTCGAGCCGTCCGGCTCGCCGGCGCCACCGCGATCGCCTTTGTCGTCGACGTGCACAACTGGAGCCTGGTCACCATCGACGTCACCGATCCGAGCGCGCCATCAGTCCTGGCCGTGCTGCCCATCCGACCCGGTGTCAGGGATCTCTCGTGGGACGGCGACCTCGTCGCGCTCGGCATCCCCTCGTACACCTCCGAAGGGCTGGTGGACATCGTCGATGTGTCCGATCCGTCGGCGCCCTTTGTCCGATCCACATTCTCTACCGGCATCATGTCGTCGTCGCAGATGCGGGTGCGGCTGTCCGGCAGCACCGCGATCATCGGCAGTCTCGATGCCGTGATCTCGATGGACCTCGCCGACCCCGATAACCCGGCCGAGCTCGATCGGATCGAAATAAACGGCTTCGAGGTCACGGAACTGGAGATCATCGGCAACCGCGCCGTCGCCGTCGCCGCTCGCGAACTCTATGTCATCGACATCTCCGACCCGACATCCCTGCTCGAGATCGAGCACTATGGAGGCTACTGGAGCGACATGGGCGCCCCGGGCGCAGGGTTGCTCGCGACACAGATCGCAAGCTACACGTCGTGGCTTGAGGACTACGCCGACCTCGCCTCACCGATTTCCTACCCGGCGCCCCTCCAAATGCGGTGGTGGAATCCGGGGGTCATTCTCGGCGACGCGTGGCTGCGCCCCTCCGGCCCGTTCCTCGACATTGCCAGCCTCGAATGCCGCGCTCCCGAGGCCGGGTTCGGTTGGGCCGGTCTCGGTAACGAGATCTGGTTCGTGGACACGAGCAGCTACCAGATCGACAGCCACACCTGGGATTTCGGAGACGGCACCATCAGCTCGGTGATCGGTACCGACCCGAAGCACGACTACGCCTCGCCCGGCCGCTACGACGTGGCGCTGACGGTCACCAACCCCCAGGGATCGGACACCTACACCGAGGTCATCGAAGTCGGCACTCGCGTGTTCTGGGACGGCTTTGAGACCAGCGACGAGATCGCGTGGGGCACAAAGCTGCCGTAGCCGCACGGGAGGAGCCCTCACCGGGAGCGCGCTTCGGGTGTCGACGTCATGATTCTCCCCCCGACCGGAGGGTTCAACGATCTCTCGGGTAGGCCAAACCGACGTCGAGGTCACTGACGGGCAGCCTGAAAGGCCGCCCCTACAACTCTGCTCGACGTCTTTGTGGTTCCTTCGTGTCTTCGCGTCTTCGCGTTTGCGACGGCTATC
The DNA here is from genome assembly GCA_965533305.1 of uncultured bacterium. GTDB lineage: Bacteria > Acidobacteriota > Thermoanaerobaculia > Thermoanaerobaculales > Sulfomarinibacteraceae > JAHECW01. Next base: position 8,539 of record CBESWV010000106.1, read on the forward strand.
CCACCCGCAACCGCTCGAGCAGAATCCCCGCGGCGACGGCGACGTTGAGGCTTTCGATCTCGCGGTCGAGGGGGATGGTCACCTCGCCGGTCGCGACGGCCCGGGCCTCGGGTGAGAGCCCCGCGCCCTCGGCGCCGACGAGAATCACCACCGGTCGGGAGGGCGCCCAGCGGTCGAGCGGAATGCCGCCCGGTCCGGCCGCCCAGACCTCGCCGCTCGCCTCGCTCATACGCTCGGCGACCCGAGCGACGGGGACATCGCGGGTGACCGGCAATCTGAAGACCGCCCCCGCCGAGCCACGCACGGCGGCGTGGTGGAAGGGATCGGCGCAGCCCGGCGACAGCAGAACGGCCCGCGCGCCGAGGGCCGCGGCCGATCGCACGATGGCTCCAAGGTTGCCGGGATCCTGAACCGTGTCGAGCCAGAGAGCGGCCCCTTCCCTTGCCGGCCATGGCGGCCGTTTGGGATCGGCCACGACAGCGAGCACGCCCTGCGGGTGCCTGGTGGGAGCGAGTTCGTCGAGGACGGCGGAATCGACCGTGTAAGCCTCACCCGCCGCCGCAACGATCTCGGGGTCGGGTTCGATTCCCTCGGCGAGGTAGAGTTCAAAGACCGGGACGTCCCAGCGCACGACATCGGCGACGAGCCGCCGGCCGTCGACGATGACCTGGCCCTCGGGCCGCCGTTTCACTCTTCGTCGGAGATCCTTGAGACGCGCGCCGTGTTTGCCGAGTTTTTCCATGCGCCCATCGTACTCCGTCATGCCTCGCGAATGGCAAGCAGGGATGCTTGCCGCTACAAAGGAACTCGATCACCTGCCGCAACAGATCCCCGCGGCCCTTTGTAGCCGCAAGCTTCCAGCTTGCGATCGCGTTGGCTAACGATGCACAAACAACTGGATTTTCAGAGGCTATATGAGATAATCCCGACCATCTGTCGCCGGGCCGAACCGGCGGAAGGAATGGTGCACCATGAGCCTATCGTTGATCGCGAAGAACGTTAGCGAGTCGGCCACGTTGAAGCTCAACGAGATCGCCGCGATTCTCCGGGCCAAGGGTGATCCCGTGATCCACCTGGGCGGCGGGGAACCCAAGGGAAAGGCGCCGCTCGATGCGGTGCTCGCCGCCACCTCGGCGGTGGCCTCGGGCGAAATCAGATACACCCCACCCGATGGAACGCCGGAGCTCAAGAAGGCCATCATCCGCTACACCGAGGAGTTCTACGGTTTCCGGCCAGCGCCGGAGAACGTCATGGCCTCGGGCGGTGCGAAGCAGGCCATCATGACGGCGCTCCACGCCCTCATCGACCCCCAGGGCGAGGTCATCTTCCCGGTGCCCTACTGGGTGAGCTACCCCGACATGGTCAAAATCGTCGGCGGGATTCCGGTGCCGGTGGAGCCCGAGGACGGCTCGTTCATCCCACGGATCCAGGATATCGAGCAGGTGGTGGGCTCCTACACCAAGCTCGTCATCATCAACAGCCCCAACAACCCGTCGGGGGCGGTCTACCCCGAGGAATTCATCGCCGACATCGTGGATTTCTGCGAGCGGCGTGGGCTGTGGCTGGTCATGGACGACATCTACCACCGTTTGGTCTTCGACGGCCGAAAGCCGATCAATCCTTATAAGTTCGCCAAGGACCGGAGCGAGAACTCCAAGCTCATCCTGGTCAACGGGGTCTCCAAGCAATACGCCATGACCGGATTTAGGATCGGCTGGGCGGTGGGCAACCGCCGGCTCATCGAGGCCATGACCAATATCCAGGGCCACGAAACCTCGGGACCATCGGTCCTGCTCCAACACGCCGCGGTGGGCGCCATCAACGGTCTCCAGTCGCCGGTGGAAGGTCTGCGGGCGACCCTCGAAAACAACCGCAATGTCCTCGTGGCCGAACTCAAGGCCTTTGAAGGGGTGATCATCGACAAGCCCGGTGGAACCTTCTACTCGTTCCCGGACTTCAGCACCTACGGCCGTGACTCGGTCGCCCTGTCCAAGTTCATCCTCGACAAGGTGCAGGTGCTGACGGTGCCGGGTAAGGAGTTCGGGATGGAGGGCCACCTGCGCCTGAGCTTCTGCGGCTCGATCAAGGAGATCACCGAAGGCATCGAACGCATCAAATGGGCGTTGGACCCCAATTCGCCCAACGAACTCTATATCGGAGAGCGCAAGCTGGTGAGGGACTGGACATGAGCAAATACCTGAAGTTCGCCACACCCGCCGCGGCCCAGGCCGGGGACCTCAAGAGCCGCTTCGGCATCGGCAATCACGGCCTCACCCATGTTGACCGGGTCTACTGGAATCTCCCGGCACCGGCGCTCTATGAAGAGGCCACCTTCCGCAACGAGGGCTCCATGGCCCACGGCGGCCCCTTTGTGGTCAACACCGGCAAATGGTCGGCCCGCGCCGCCCAGGAAAAATACGTCGTCCGCGAGAACTCCACCGAGGACAAGATCTGGTGGGGCGAGTACAACCGTCCGTACAATCCGGAACTCTTCTCGAGCCTCCACGGGCGGATCCAGGCCTTTCTCCAGGACGAGGAGCTCTTTGTCCAGGACTGCTTCATCGGCGCCGATCCCAAGTACCGGATGCCGGTGCGGATCATCACCGAGTTCGCCTGGCACTCGCTCTTCGCCCGCAACCTCTTCATCACCCCAAAGAACCAGGACGCCTACCAGAGCCACGTCCCCGAGTTCACGGTGATCGTGGCGCCGTCCTTCCACTGCGACCCGAGGCTGGACGGCACCAAGTCGTCGACGGCCATCATCCTCGACTTTTCCAAACAACTCGTCCTGATCTGCAACTCCTCCTATGCCGGTGAGATCAAGAAGAGCCTCTTCACCGTGATGAACTTCCTGCTGCCGCTGCGCGAGGTGCTGGCCATGCACTGCTCGGCCAACATTGGGAAAGCCGACGATGTGGCGCTTTTCTTCGGGCTCTCCGGCACCGGTAAGACCACCCTCTCGGCCGACCCCAACCGGCGGCTCATCGGCGACGACGAGCACGGCTGGTCCGACCAGGGAATCTTCAACTTCGAGGGCGGCTGTTATGCCAAGGTCATCCGGCTTTCGGCCGAGAACGAGCCCGAGATCTACGCCACCACCCGCCGCTTCGGCACGGTCCTCGAGAATGTGGTCCAGGACCGGACATCGCGGAAGCTCGATCTCGATGATGATCGATTCACCGAGAACACCCGCGCCGGCTACCCGCTGGAGTTCATCCCCAACATCGTGCCCGAAGGGATGGTCGACTCACACCCGAAGAACGTGGTGCTGCTGACCTGCGATGCTCAGGGAGTGCTGCCGCCCATCTCTCGACTTGACCCCGAGCACGCGGTCTACCACTTTATGTCAGGCTACACATCGAAGATCGCCGGCACCGAGATCGGTCTCGGGATCGAGCCCGAGATCGCCTTCTCGGCCTGCTTCGGCGCGCCCTTCATGGTCCACCACCCCTTTGTCTACGCCGACATGCTGCGCAAGAAGATGCTCAAGCACGGCGCCACCTGTTGGCTCGTCAACACCGGTTGGGTCGGCGGCGGCTGGAACGTGGGCAAGCGGATCTCCATCCGACACACCCGCAACCTGCTCAACGCCGCCCTCGACGGCAAGCTCGATCATGTCGAGTACCGCAAGGACGATCTCTTCGGCTTCGAGGTCCCGCTGAGCTGTCCCGATGTCCCGACCGATGTCCTCGATCCGTCGACCTCGTGGGGCAACAAGGACGAGTACTGGAAGCGCTACGACG
>CBESWV010000107.1:0-12240 GCA_965533305.1 uncultured bacterium
GCGGTAACCTGCCCGGGTCTGCCCGACACCATTTTTTCTTCGTCGTTCGCCGCGGCGTGGTGAGCTCGTCGTTCGACTCAAGGGTGTGGTCTTGGGTGAGGTGTGTCCGGAATCAGAGGGGAAGGCGTGTCCGGGGGCCTTATCCCGGGAGATACCGGATGTGGACCCGAATTGGCAGTCGAAGACGAAGCCGACGTCTCGAACGGTGGTTCTCATGGGGGATTTCGGGTTCGGCATGCGTGGTACAGCTCGGTGCTGTGAAAAAGCAAATTCCTATCCCCGTCATTCCTCTGCCCCAACGTTTGTCTCAAATAGGGATGGAAAACCGCAAGACGTGATTCCATTCGATACACACAACTGACGACCATCGTGCGACGGTGGGTCAGATTCAGGCACGAACATTGCTCCCTCGTCGTGCTGAACAAACAGTGACCCCGACGACCGACTCGGCGGAGATCAACCGTTTTTTATTCGATGAAGGAGACACGATGACCCACGCGACCAGCCTGTCTTTCGATGTTCGGCGTTTTTGGATCTCCGTTATGACGCGACAGGTGTGGGTGGCGCTGGTCGTCATCATGCTGATGTGTTCGCAAGCCGCGGCGGGCGATTTCGGTTCGGCGGGGAAGAATGGGCTGAATCAACCGAACAACATCTCGGACCCCGCATGGGAGAGGATCCTCCAGCAGCTGGAAATGGCGGACATCAAGTCCTATCCGACGACGACCGAGAGCACCAAAATCTTTGCATCGACCCCCGGGGCGTCTGCTTCCTTCGGATGGTCGACCGCGGCCGACGGCGACACCGTGGTGGTGGGGGCGTTTCGCTTTGTCTCCAGCACCGGCGCGGCGTTTGTCTTTGAACGCAACCAGGGTGGAGCGGAGAACTGGGGCGAGGTCAAGAAACTCCTCGCCTCGGACTCCTCGAGCTACGACTATTTTGGACGATCGGTCGGGATCAGCGGCGACACCTTGGTGGTCGGAGCGAGTGGCGCCGGCAGCGGCGGTGCAGCGTATGTTTTCGAGCGCAATCAAGGCGGCGCCGACAACTGGGGCGAGGTGGCCTTGGTCACCGGTTCCGATCAGGGCTCGAGCGCGAGCTTTGGCTTTTCGGTGGGGATCTCCGATGATCTGGTGGTTGCCGGCGCCAAGGGTCACAACGCCTCGAATGGTGCGACGTACCTGTTTGCGCGAAATGAGGGTGGCGCCGATAACTGGGGGCAGATCAAGAAACTGACAGCAGGTACCTCGGGACCCATCCAGTCCGGGAGTGCGGTGGCGATCGATGGGCAGACGGTGGCGGTCGGAGCCCAGAACGGAAACTCTGCCTACGTCTTTGAGCGCAACCAGGGCGGTGCCGACAACTGGGGCGAGGTGGCCGAGTTGACCGGATCCGACACCGCGTCGGGTGACCAGTTCGGCGGCTGGGTCGGCATCAGTCGGGACACCTTGGCGGTGGGTTCGGTCTGGGCGGACAACGGCGGCCTCAACCAGGGCGCGGTCTATGTCTTCGAGCGCAACCACGGTGGCGCCGACAGCTGGGGTGAAGTGGCGATTCTCGCGGCGTCCGATGCCGCTGATCAACACCAGCTCGGCACTCAGGTGTGCATCGATGGCGACGTGATTGCGACCGGGGCCACGGCCGGGGACAGCCAGGGGGTCGTTTATCTCTTCGATCGCAACGAGGGTGGCGCCGATAACTGGGGGCAGGTGGCCAGGTTGGCCGCCGGCGATGGCGCCGAACTCCAGTTCGGGGTGGCGGTCTCGGGCGCGACGGTGGTGCTCGGCGCGTCGGCCGACGCCACGATGGGATTCGGGGCCGGGGCCGCGTACGTCTTCCGCCGTACGGGGGAAACCTGGGCACAGGAGCAGAAGATGGATGCGGACGACACCGCCGCAGGCGATGCCTTCGGTTTCGATGTGGCCATGGATGGTGATGTCGCGGTGGTTGGGGCCTGGCGAGCGCATCAGAGTAAGGGTTCAGCTTATATCTTTGCTCGTAATCACGGTGGCGGCGACAACTGGGGTCAGGTCGCCGAGCTGACGGCGTCCGATGGCGCCATGTACGAGAGGTTTGCCTTCTCGGTCGATATCAGCGATGACCACGTGGTCGTCGGCGCTCCGGCGCACGGCGGTGGCGCCTATATGGGCGGGGCGGCGTACATCTTCTCTCGAAACCAGGGTGGGGCGGATCTCTGGGGCGAGGTGGACAAGCTGATGGCGTCCGATGTGGCGGTCACCGACCAATTCGGCTGGTCGGTGGGCATCGACCACGATCTCGTGGTTGTGGGCAGCAACAAGGGCGACGGGGCCGTGACCGACTCGGGTTCGGCCTATCTCTATGCGCGTAACCTTGGCGGCGCCGATGCCTGGGACTTGGTGATCGAGCTCAATGCTTCGGACGGAGCGGCACTCGACTTCTTTGGTGAATCGGTCGCGGTGGCGGGCGACGTGGTCGCGGTCGGGGCCCATGCCGACGAGAGTTCGACCGGCGCTGTCTATCTCTATGCGCGCAACCAGGGCGGCGCCGACGCGTGGGGTGAGGTTGGCAAGATCACGGCATCGGACGGCGCTTCGGACGATCGATTCGGCCAGGCGGTGGCCATGCACGGGAGCGCGGTGCTGGTGGGAGCTCCCGGGGCGGAAGCCGCCTATCTCTTTGAGCGAAACAGCGGTGGGGCCGAGAATTGGGGTGAAGTCGCGGTCCTTTCGGCTTTGGACGGCCTGCCGAGCGATGGCTTTGGTTATTCGGTGTCCCTGGCGGCAGATTTGGCAGCGGTCGGCGCCAAAGAGAGTTCCGGCGCGGTGACGAACGCAGGAGCCGCCTATCTGTTTCAGCGCAACATCGGTGGTGCGGACAGCTGGGGCCAGCTGATCAAGCTCACTGCCGCGGACGGCGCCGACGGGGACTATTTCGGCAGCACGGTGGCGGTTTCCGGTCATCGCCTATGGTGTGGTGCGCCTTACGATGACGATGTCACCGGCGACTCCGGCGCCGCCTATCGATTCGATATCCAGGCGGTGGTTCCGGAGGCCGATCTCTGGGTCACCGTCGATGACGGCACGGATTCTCCGGTGCCCGGCACGAGCACGACCTATGTGATACAGGCCGGCAACGTCGGTCCCTTCGATGTCGTCGGCGCGAACGTGGTTGATTCATTTCCGACGGAGCTCGCGTGTGATTGGAGTTGCATTGCCACCGGAGCGGGTTCTTGTACGGCCGGTCTGCAGGCGGGGGACATCGACGATCTGGTCGACCTGCCGATGGGTGAGACTCTCACCTATACGGCGGTGTGCGCCATTGATCCCAGTGCGACCGGATCGAGCTCCAACACCGCGGTGGTCGTTGCGCCCGCGGCTCTCCCCGATCCCAACCCGTCGAACGACAGCGATACCGATGTCAACACCCTCGCGCCCGAGACTGATCTTGCCATCACCCTCGGAAATGGGACTGCGGCGGTGGTGCTGGGTGATCTGGTCACATACACCATCGTGGTGTCGAATCCGGGCCCGAGCGTGGTGCCGGCGGCGGTGGTCAGCGATGTGTTCCCGACAGAGTTGACTGGGGTATCTTGGACCTGTATCGGCTCCGATGGAGGTTCATGCAGCAGCGCGGGAGGCGGTGACATCTCGGAGCCGGTGGATCTGCCCGTGGGAGCCGCGGTGACCTTTGTAGCAACCGGGACGGTCGATCCCGGCGCTTTGGCGCCGCGCCTCGAAAACACGGCAACCGTGGTGAGTCCGGTGGGGGTCACCGAGCAAGACCCGAACGACAACACTTCGACCGACAGCGACGAGCTCGTGGCCCCGGGGGATTTCATCTTCGCCGATGGCTTCGAGTCGGGAAACACATGGGCGTGGTAGGAGCTGTTCGGGAATTGGACACTGAGGTCTTCAGGCCCTCCTCACCATCAGGCCGGCGAGACACCGGCCCTACAATGGATCTCAGCCCTTTGTAGTGCTGGCGTCTCGCCGGCACAGAGGCCACGAACCATCAGGAAACAGGGTTTTTGCAAGAGGCTCATTGGATATTGCGTCGAGGCCCGAGGGCACGCAAATCCAGCAACAACCTGGCAGATGACAAGATGTCCGGTCTCACAAAGGCCAAACGTCTGGGTCCTTCCCCATCCCCTTTGTCAGGACCGAGGAGAATCCTGACAACACCGTCAATGAACCCGCGAGTCCTCAGCGCGCTCCGTTTCATGTTAGACTTCGTCTCAATAACGAACGGTGCGAACAACTGAGCGCGGAGGCGTGATCGGAGGCGGCTGAACCCGCTCCCAATACAGGGTGAGGGCACGGAACTCCTTCTGGCGTGTGTGGTCACTTGCGCAAGTTTCGAGTCATCAAGGGAAATCCGTTTCTCATTGTTCTCATGATTTCCGAGACCCTTATATGAGTGGTAGAATCGTGTTGTCTGGTCTTGAAACTCTTCTCGATTTTTCTGTTGATTCTCAGCGCAGTCCCAGCGATGGCGCAGGTGGAGTCGACGTCGATCACCGAGGACACTTGGAAGTTCCTCACTTCCGTAAAGTGGTCGAAAGGGCCTCAGGCTCTCGGTGACATCAAGGATCCCAACACCCGGATCGCCATCGGTCTGCGACGTGTTCTGACCGGGGACATCACCGAGCAGCAGTTCTACCGCGAGATGGCGACGGCGGACCTCAACGGCAAAGAGCTCCGAACAAAAATGGTCGAGGTCAAGACCACCCTTCTCAACACCCTCGGTACCGAGGCGGCTCAGCACTTCTTCGGCGATATCTATGTCAAGGATCAGGCTGATCTGAGGACCGGTTCCGGTGGAGATGCTCAGACGCCGAAAATGGGATCCAAGGTCGAGGATCTGATCCTAACTTGGCGGGACGGGCTCTACGACCAGATCAAGAAGAGCACCATGGAGCGCCTCGCGCAGGAGTTCGCGGGTGACAGCCGGAAGTACTCGGCGTTTCTCGCCGATCTCGGCAGCCGGCCCGACGGCACGGGCAGGGCCACCGTGGCCGGTGACCTCGATGTGAATCTGATCACCGCCCACCCGGACATCGGTCCACGTTTTCTCGCCATCTGGGACGAGGGTGTTCGCGCTGCCACCGGCGGTCTGTCCGGCGTCGATATCGATGTGGTGGCAACGGTCTTCGGGATGTCCGGACCCGAGGTCTATGCCTTTGAAGCCGGGCGCATCAAGGCCGCCGAGATGATTCTCAACGGCAAGGTGAAGAACGTCCAGAAGGTCGATCTCGAGACCGGGCGCCTGGGCGAGCAGGTGAGCGGCCGGCAGGCCCTGCGCGAGGTTGCGCTGCAGGGTGGCCTGGACGGAATCGAGATCCCGGAGTCCGGTGATGTCAAGCTTCCCCCGGCGGGTCCGGCGCTGATCTTCGAGATGGCCCGCCACCTCGACCGAGATGTCCTTCGCCACCTCCAGTTCGAAGACATGGAAAGTTTTGTCAAGATCGCCAAATTCGTCGAACGGGCCAGCGGCGAGGCCGAGCGCGCCGGGCGCCCCCTCGACTCCGATCTGGTGAGCTTCTCCAAAGACCTCGTGGAGGCAAAAAACGCCGGCGACTATGTTCGAGCCTCCGAGTTGATCGAGAGACACTTCGGCAACGACATGCCGTTGGATGTCAAACTCGGGCGCTCGCAGGGACCCAAACCGCCGTTGACCATCGTCGCCAACCGCGATTTCGTCGCACAGTTCGGCGAGAAGTGCTTTTCGGAGATGATGACCGCGGGCAAGGACTTCCTCGGCGACGAGATCAAGGTGATGAACGACCGGGTCCAGCAGCTCAATGGCGGGTCGGGTTCGCCGAAGCAGGTGGCCGATGATCTGGCGAGGCTGCGCGATGCCATGGAGGTCGAGAAGCTCATCCTCGAGCACCCCGACCAGGGTCTGCGCACCATGGATCCGGAGATTGCGCGCATGGTCGACGGCCTCCACGATACCAACAAGTCGCTCATGCGTGACAATTGGCGCGACGTCCTTCCGGACCACCTCAAGAAGCAACGGAAATTCGTTGAGGGCATCCTGAGCAAGGAGGGTGAGCTCAACCGCAATCTGGCGACCGCGACCCTCGCCCACACCCCCGTCGATGTTCTGTCGAAGGGATTCGAATTTGTCGAAGGCGTGAACAACATCCTCGATTCGCTGGACACCAGGATGCTCGGTGAGTTGCGCGGCGAGGTCGACTTCATGGGAAAGATCTTCGAAGGCCACCGGGTGAGCTATGCGACGCGTGCCGGGACCTTTCTCGGGGTCGAGATGCCGGGCAGCATGGCGTCGTACCTTTCCGGTCTCGAGGACTTCAACATCGGTGTCGAGCTCAAGCTCAACAACTTCTTCTTCGACAATCTCCTGGCCAAACAGATCCAGAAGGCCAATACGACATTCGGCAATGCGGTGAACAACTCGACCATCGCCAGCGGTGGGATGAAGGCCCTCGCCGTCATCCAGCTCGCCGACGAGCTCCCGGCCTATTGGAATGCCTTTGACCAGGACAGTCTGGAGAAGGGGTTCAGCCAGCTGGCCACCACCTTCTTCGAAAGACGTGTGCCCGGTGGTTCGAGCGTCAAACACGTGATGATGGGCAATGTCGGGCTCGCCTGCCTGGATCTGGTCGCCGCGGTCTTTCCACCGACGGCAGTGGTTTCGGGCGCCTATGGCCTTGGTCAAGCAATGTCCAGGAAGAGCATCGGCTACTACTGGTCTGCGGAGCTCGATCTGTTCACCGATGAGCTGTACGAAAGCGCCACGTGGGAGCAAACCGGGACAAAGCGGCTCGGCGACAGCATCGATTTGTCGCGGTGGAAGCTCAAGACCGTCACGTACAACGGCAAGCAGATCGTGATCGACGACTATTTGGCGCTCAAACGCACCCAGATCTCCGAGATGCAGGCCGCGATGCTCGTGCCGTTCAAGGATCGCAACTTTCCCTACCAGCACGTCGGGTTCGACCTGTTCATGGGTTGGTACGGCGCCGATAAAATCCTGCGCAAGAACCTCGCTCGATCGGACAACACTCTGCTGGTCATCGACGAGGCACGAAAAAACCAGCATGTCGGCTGGAAGCAGGATCTCGATCTTTACCACCAGTGGACCCTGCGTTGGGAACGGGTCAAGGTTGCCTATCTCGAGCGTGTGATCGACCGGTTGCAACGCCGCAACTCAACCGAAGCCCTGGGATCTCACAGACTCGCCGAGGTCTTGCTGGAGCTTCACGCGGTTACTGGGGATCTAAAGATCTCCTGGCAGGTTTTCGCCGCGCTGGAGAAGGAGGCCGGGTTCAACGAGCTCTCCGGATGGATGACCTGGTTCAAGGATGTGGCGATCGCCGGCAAGAGGGCGGTCCTCGAGCAGGCGATGAATGAGACGGCGATCGGCAAAGCGACCAGGGTCTCTCTCGACTACCTCGAGGTCTACACAGATATCCGCGAGGCGCGGAAATCTACCGAAGCCGCATTTGTCTTCGATGGCAAGCCCGCAGAGGAGTCCGGGCTTCGCATCATGACCACGCCGTTTCTCCTGGTGGGCAATCCAAATCGAGACAAGACCGGGTACGCGCGGTGGGCAAATCTCCCCGTCACAAAGGCGGAGAGGATTGTCAACGAGTTGGCCGCCATCAAGGGGGCGTTTGTCCCCGGCGGGAGGCTCGACATGGCCGAGGGGTCTTTCGATCTACGGATTCTGCGCGCGATGATCTATCACGATGTCTTCAAGGAGATGTGGAAGACTGTCCGGTCCAAGAGTTCGGTGGATCAGGGCTCGGTCACAAACCTTGACTTCCGGCTGTGGTGGGAGCTGAGCAAACAATTGAGCTTTGGCGACGACGAGGAGAGGCACGCAGACGCCGACGCCGGTCTTGATTACATCACAGGCGCAAACCAGATCGACGGCATCGGCAGCAAGGAGATTCCTCTGGCACGTTTCCGCCACCACGACGCCGAACGCGACCGTCTCGCGTTGGAGTTCCTCGAGCACTATCTGACGGGTGATGGCCGGCTTGCGGGACTCGTGGCTCGAGCCGAAGAGCTCGCCCAACAGATCAACGAGGCGTGCACGATGGCCGAAACTGAGATCAATGCGGTGCGCACCGGGGCCGAAACCCTGAGCGCCCACGCTGAAGACCTGGTGCAGTCGCTGGCGGCGGTGGACGAGCGTCTTGATCGAGTCGCGGCCCTGCTCGACGCCGTCAGCCGACACCACGCCGATGCCGAGACCGCCGCCACTGCTGTTGCCGAGGCCGCAGCCGAGGCCGAGCGGCTGAGCCTGGAGATCTGCAACCGAGTCAAGCAGGCGAAAACGACCTCGAGCCCCGAAATCCGGCGACAGATCGTGGCCGAGATGGAGGCGTTCCACGAACAGCTCGCTGTCGAGGTCGAGACCGGGGACGACGGATTCGCGGCGGTTGAAGAGTCGGCGAGGAACGCCCGCACCGCCTTCAACGACGTCGAGAGCGCGCTCGAGGAGATCAGCCTGATCCAAGAGGCGGCAGAGTCCGTCAATGACGGTTCGGACTTCAGGGACCGGCTCGATGCTGCCTCTGATGCGCTCTCGGAGGTCCCACCCCTGATTGACGAACTCGGTGGAGTGCGGGATGAAGCGGTCGAGGTCCTCGGCGCGGTTGCTGGAGCGCTGGAGCGTTTCACCGAGACCGAGGACACCATCGCCATCGGGATCCGAGTGGAGAACGCGGTGGAACGGGTGGTCGAGCTCACCAAACAGGCCAAGGGCACCGATGAGACCGAGGAGTGTTGGGAGACGGCGAGCGATCTCGTGGAGGAAGTCACCCTGCTGCTCGATGCGGCCCTAGCCGATCTGGGTGAGGCCAACGGTCAGCTGGCCACTGCGGTGAGTGCCAGAGACGCCTTTGTCGACCGGGCCGATCTGGCTCGACGGGACACCGAGGGCGCCGAGTATCTCATTGAGCTGGCCGGTAGCTATGGTGAGCGATTGCAGACCGCGGCCGATGGCGCCCGTCTGTGTCTGGATCTCGCCCAGGATCTGTTCTCCCAGGAAACCGTTCCCGATGTCATGGGGCGCGCGCTGGACGAAGCGCGTGGAATCCTGTCGAGTTCGGGGCTCCAGGCCACTATGCAGGGTGGCGATCCGGCGCCATCGGTGGAGCTGGCATATGCCGTCGAGTCGCAGACCCCGAGTGCGGGGGAACCGATCCCCGAAAACGGGGTGGTGGTTCTTCGAGTCTATGGACCGGCGGGCACGCTGACGGTCCCCGCGGTGACAGGTCTGGCCGCCGGTGGCGCTCGTTCAGCCATTGAAGGCGCCGGGCTGGTGGCGGCGTTTGTCGCTGGAAGCGCTGCGGCTTCGCCCGAAGAGGCGTTCCTGGTTGAGGCGCAGCAGCCGTCCGCCGGCACCCAGATCGAACGTGGAGACACGGTCACGGTGACGATCAGCGGCGCATTCGATGTCGCGGCCGCCACCCAGGGGATCGATTGCTCGGCGTGGGCGGGGACGGTCGCGATGTGGGACCAGGCATCGGGAAGCGCGAAGTGTGAGTGTCCGCCGCCATCCACATGGAGCGGAACCGATGGACGATGCGTCGCCGGAGCCGTCATGGCGAACACGGCCCCGCCGCCGCAGATGGATCGATGTGCCGAACTCGATTCCGCGTTCTGGCAACTACTGATGGCCAACCGGTTGGAGGAGGCCCGCAACGTCCTCCTCCAGGCGCAGGATTGCGATTTCTACGGGAGCGGTGTCGGCGCGCTCCAGAACGAACTCAATGCCATCTGCCAACAGATCAGCATGCAGATCCTCCAGGCGTGTGCTCAGGGGAATCTCGCCCAGGCACAGGGGCTGATCGGCGAGGCGAGCCGGAACCATTGCAGGGTCTCGGCCGAGGCCTACCAGTGCATCGAGCGGGCCCAGCGTTCGCAGCGCGCGCAGAAGAACCAGCAGCAATGGAATCAGGTTTTCGGGATGGTCAACCAGCTCGCTCAACAGATCCAGCAGGACCGGAACAACGGCAATCGGAATTCGGGCGCCGGCAATACCTGGGCCCCACCAGCGCAGCCGACTCTTGCCGGTCCGACACCTCCTCAGCCCAATCCCGGTGGAGTGGATTTCCCGGGTGCTACCCCCTTCCCGGGTGGGACCTCCGGCGGTGGCGGGACAAGCGGCGGTGGGGGAGGAACGAGTGGTGGAGGCGGTGGCCTGAGCCAGGGGGAATGCGAGCGGAAGTTCTGCCCCATGTGCAATGAAGGCGCTATCGATCTCTTCGCAGTTGCCGTCGATTCGCAGTGCAACGAGTGTCGGGAGGTCAACGACGCCAACATCAAGGCCTGTATGGCGGGGACAGCCGCCGGGCCCGCTGTGGCGACCACGGCCACTTACCGCGTGGTCTGTAGGCGGTGGAATGCCGAAACCGAGGGCTGCAACATGTACAGCTGCCTCGAGCCCGACGATGTCAAGGGCCCGTACGACAGGGTGGTCGGCACCTATCACTCGTGGGAAAAGTGCTACCGGCAGAGCTTCATCCACACGGGCGAATCAAGTTGGTGAGGGTTTTCATGACGCGGTTGGTTCGATCGAGTTTGTTGGTTGTTCTTGGCTGCGCGATCATCGCCACGCTCCAGGCGTCGACAGCCGTGGCCGGAGAGCTCCGGGGCGCTGTGCGGTCGATTTCGAGCGAGGTGGTGACCATCCGTTGCGAGGGTGGGGTTTCTCCTAACCCGGGCGACCTGGTCAAGATCGGATTCGATGTCCCCGATGTCGGTTTCGTCGCCCTTGAGGGTTCGTGGAAGGTGACGTTGATCGGTCCAGGCGGCGAGATCCAGGCTTCGCCGATCTCCGGCGCGCATGGTGAGCCGCAGATCGGCCACGTGGTACTGATCACCACATCGGCGGCGGTGCCTCGGGCGCCGAGTCGGCAGCCTCCACCGCAACGAGGTGCGCATCCGGTACCGGTCGCCGGCCAGGATCGATCCGGTTTGCCGCCCTTTGCGCAGAAGCCCTGGATGGGTATCCGACTCACCCGAGTCGATGACGACGTCAGATCAGGAGTTCCGATTGAGGGCGTCCTCCCCGGCGGTCCGGCGGACCGCGCAGGGATGAAAGCCGGTGATGTGATTGCCTCCATCAGCGGTGTCCCGATCCCGAACTCCACGGCACTCGACGCGGTCACCGATTCCATGCAACTGGGTGACGTGCTCGTCATCCGTCTGATGCGCCTTCCCGACATGATCGAGGTGACGGTCGCTCCGCAGCTCCCATCGCTCGATGACCCGGTGGCGCAGACCTCGATCGGTGTCGCGTTTCTGGCCGGCCGTGGGGTCGAACCCGATGAACGGCAGGCGGTGGAGTGGCTCGAGCGCGCCGCCGGCCAGGGGTTTCAGGACGCGAAAGATATCCTCGCGACCTACCGCGATCGCGTGGCGGGCGGCGGGAAACCTGTGGGTCATCAGCCATCTGCGGTCTACATCGCCGGCAACGAAGAGGGCAAGCGACCCGCCTGGTTCATCCTCGAGACGGGGATCTTCAACACCGTCTCGGCCCAAGGCGCTCCTGTTCGTGATCTGCCGCCGGATATCTGGTCCCGGCGCAACAGTATGTCCTCGACGGACGAGGTCTTCAGATCTCTGGAACCTCTCGGGGGCGGTTGGCTCCTCTGGGTCGAGGTGAGCATCCACTGGGGCCATATCGGGTTTGCCAAGGACCGGGTGATCGTCCAGTGCTTCGATCCCTCAGGGCGAGTGCAGTGGAAGGAAGATGCGAGCAACGTGATGGCCAATAGCGCGGATCACTCGATCCAAATCCTGGCCCACAAGATCAACAAGAAGCTGCAAAAGAAACGCGGCAAGGCCTGCCTGAGACCGTAACCGGAATCAGCCATGTTGCACAAGAGACGTGTGACCTTCAAAACGCAGATACACCATCCAAACTAACCGTTCGGGCTTCATGTTGAACCGGGACTCGAGGGTTGAGAATACGTATTCACGTATTGAGATCAGCTGGGAGCCAGGTCTCGGTGTGATGTTGGAATGGCTGTCGGCTCCGGTGGGTTTTCCGTGAACAGCAACCTGTCGGCCCTTCCACCCATACCCTCGGAGCGAGGAAAGATGTTCAGCACACTCCCGGTTTCGTTGCAGGCTTACGGTATCTTTGGAGGATGAGATTCGGCGGGTTGACTTGAAGATCGCATCTGTCGGGAGTGCGCTCCCCCCGCACTTCTACGACCAGGAGACCCTTCTCTCCGCCTTTCGCAGCCGCTGGGCCAAACGCCACCACAACCTC
>CBESWV010000108.1:0-12175 GCA_965533305.1 uncultured bacterium
AGTTGAGCGGTTCTGCCGGATGAGATGTGCCAACTCCTTGATGCTCTGGTGTTTGTAAAAAACGCAGGAATACTGGTGGTATGTCGAGGCTTTTTGCAAATGCCCAGAGCGCAAGGAGTTGGTGCAGATCGCCGGTGAGAATCGCCCAATTTAGGTTCTACATGGTGGATCGACGTTCAACGACGCCGATCGCTTCAAAGAGAGCCGGCGTCATATCTCGTCCCGGCCCTTCAAACCGCCCAACGTCCAATCTGAGCTGTCACGCGCCCCGGATGGATCCATCGACGATGATCGTGGGCCTCGCGTCTCTTACGGAACCACCGCCGTCCAGAGATCGGTATTCCCAGCCTCGAAACCGTCGACGAAGAAGATCGCATCGAAGTCGGCCATCGCGGTCACGGCCTCCCCCTCGACCTCGGTGTTCTCTTCACCACCGGGATACTCCGGAAATCCCCCGTTCGGCAACTGCATGGATAAGATCCAGTCTCGGGCCGACTCGGTCGCGAGTTGGTAGTCCGCCGCCGTCATGATGTTCACGTCGATGAGCGCCAACAAGGCGTACGCGGAGGTCTGGACATCCTCGTCTCCGACTCCGGGAGCCGCCAGATTGGAGTGCCAATACCATGAACCGTCGGGATTCTGAAGCGACGCCAGATAGGCGGCAAGATCCTCGAGATTGTCGATCCCATCGATGCCCGGGTGAAGGGGCGCCACGATCGCGGGGAAGCTGTAGCTCCGGGCGGCGGCAAGACCGCGAACTGCGCCCGCAAGACCGATGATATCGGAGTAGACATTGTCGGGATCACTGTTGTCGAGGGTGTTGAGTCCATCCAGAACACCCTGCTCGAAAAGCGCATCTTGGCCGGGCTGACCGAGAATCGAGGCAACATTGATGAGCGCCTGGAACTCCCACGGTCTGAGGTTGATCCACGCGCCGCTACGGCCGGTCTCGATACTGGCGATCCAACCCGCGGTGTCGAAATCATCGGGGCCATAGGTCCCGGCGTAGAGTTCGTCGAAGAGTTCGGTGGTGACATGGGTCGAGAACGTCGTGTTCCATGAGGCCCGTGAGAGGACGTACAGGAACATCGGCGTGAACGATCCAAAACGAGACTCGCCGTTGCTGTATTCGTAGGTCAGGTCGAAGACGCCTCCGTTGACCGGCCCCACGAGATAGCTGTCATTGCCCGTGTGGTAGAAGGTACCGAGGGCACCGAAGAGGATCGGACCGGTGATGTTGTGGAAGGTCGCCGAGCAGTCGGCGTGCGGCCAACCGAATCCGCCGTTGTGACACTGTTGGTCGAGGATGTGTTCGGCGCCCATCACCAGATGATCGATGGGAATCGTAGCCCGTTCCCTCTCGATGGGGTATGACCCCTCGCCGACCTCGTATTCGCCCCCGTAGGGCTGCGCGATCGGGTGCCGCTCACCGGCCTGAGCTACCAGGCAGAAGCCCACGACGACACCACAGAACAGCGAAGTCAGGATCACCTTTTTCATTTCCGCACCTCCTTCACACATCGGCCACCTTCAAGGTTATCAAAGTCGTCGTCTCAGAATGGTGCGATCCATCACGCTGAGGCGACCACTCGGGCCCTAAGGCGATTGAACCAAGGGCGGGTTCCAACCCGTCATGCCTCCTTCGGTTCGTGGATCCTCCGGGTGAAGAACATGGTGACGGTCAAGGCGACGACCAGCAGAAGGGTCCCGCCGAGAAGGGCGAAGTCCTCGGCCTGGAGGATGAGATAGAGGATGCCGTAGATCGCCGTCAGCACCGCGCCGACGATCGCTGAGATCGAAGTCCGCTTGAGAATTGCGGCGCAGTAGAGGGTGTTGATCAGGACCACCGTTGACGACGCCAGCAGATACGCGGTGGTGAATCCCATGTGCTCTGCCAGCGCGATGAGAATGAGGAAGAACATGGCCAGCGCGACTCCGATGAGAAGGAATTGGACCAAACTCAGCCGGACATTCGCGACGTACTCGATCAGACCGAGAGACAAAAAGGTCAGCGCGATGAAGAGCAGGCCATACTTGACCGCTCGCGTGACCAGATCATAGAGAGCCACGGGTTCGAAGAGACGCACTCCGGCCTCGATCTCGTCGATGACGACGTTCGACCCGGCGCACCACACCTGGGGGTAGGATCGATTGAGCAACGGGATGGTCCACTCTGCCGAGAAACCGGTGTCTGAAATCTCCCGGCGGGTTGGGAGCACCTTGCCGACGAAACTCGGATGCGGCCAGTCGGATCGGATCACAGCATCGGTGGTCTCGCCAAGCGGAAGAAACTGAAAAGCTCCGCTTCCCCGAATCACCATCGGCAACGTGAACTCGAGAGTGTCCGAGATCGCGTCGCCCACCGCCATGTGGAATCCGCTCGGCAGGAGTTCATCCATGGTGGTGCCCGGCTTTGGCTGAACCGTCCGGCCGTTGAATTCGAAACCATCCACCTGAACCAGGCCGCGGGGATCGGAAACGCCGAACCCCACCACCGCCTTCTCCCAATCGATGTTCTCCAGTCGGTCATCGGGAACGAGCGAGGCTATGGTTGCTTCAAGGTTGACAAAGATGCCGCTCACCAATAGATCCGCCGTGTAGACCTGTACCCGATAGATCCCCCTGTGCCGCATCTCGGGACTGAGGCTCCCTTCGTATTTCAGACGGTCGGGTAGGACGATCGCCCGCCTCTGACGGGTCTCCCATCGTTGACTGACTCTCTTCTCGCCCTCGGGGGTGATGAATTCATCGCGGATCTCGACTCTCTCGGAATAGGGAACGACGAGAATGGGTCCCGCCACTCGCTGATCGCCGCTCCACGAACCGGAGATATCCCATACCACCGATTGATAGGTGGCGTGCCTCTCCCGCACCACCGATCGGACCATGTTGAGAGGAATGAGCAGGATCAGGGCGAGGATCGCAACCGCAATCAATCGCGCCGGCCTACCGAGCTTCAGAATCAGGGTCTGTCCCAGGTTCGCGGTGTCGTTGGTCATGGCGATACCTCCTATGCCCTCACGGTGAAGGGCAATGGGGTCACGCCAGGGGCTCAATCAAGGCAAACCGCGATCACATTGCGGCGATTCGGTGTCCTTGGGCGGCCCGGAGCTCTCGGCCTGGAGCTGACGCTCCCGTTCTTCCCGGCGCTTCTCCTCGGTGATGTTTTCGTAGGTGCCGAGCACACCGATAATCGTCCCATCGAGATCGCGGGATATCCGGAACACCGCGGGTTGTGCAAAACTGGATCCAAGGAGACTCCTATGCCGAAATTGAGATGCCTTCGGTGGTCCTTGGTCTTGTCTCTCGTTTTGGGTATCGCTCCCATCCTGGCCGGTGGTGATCTCGACACCCGACCGGGCAGCTTGTTCACCGAACTGGCGCAACCTCGACATCCCTCGGGGCGGCTGGTTCCATGTGGCGATAGTGATGGCGACGGGTTTATCTCCACCGAATGCGGAGGGGATGACTGCGATGACACCGATCCCGAGATCTATCCGGGGGCCATCGACTGGTGCGGTGATGGTATCGACCAGGACTGCAGCGGCTCCGATCTCAGCTGCGCCACCAACCACTCCGAGCTCGACTGGCGAGGACCGGGCACCTGCGTCGCTTGCCACGCAGACGAGGCGATGGATGTCCACGCATCGGTGATGTATCAGTGGCAGGGAGACGCACCCCTGATGACAAACGGCGGGCCACGACAGGGGAAGGACCGCGGCGGCGTCAACAGCTACTGCGTTCACATCCTCGGCAATTGGCCGGGTTGCGGATCCTGCCATATCGGGCTCGGGGCGCTTCCGAGCGCCGAGCCGGACCTCGAGCAACTCAAGAACATCGACTGTCTTTTGTGTCATCAGGAGGAATACCGCCGGAAACGAGAGGGCGACGTCTGGGTCCCCAACACCGACACCATGACAATCACGATGGATGAGGCGGTTCAGACCGTCCACCGGCCGGTTCGATACAACTGCCTTCAGTGCCACGCCAAATCCGGAGGTGGCGACGCGGTCAAACGGGGCGACCTCGCTCTCGCCCAGATCGACACCACGGATCGTCAATTCGACCGCCACATGGCCACGACCGGCGCCGATCTCAAGTGCCAGAACTGTCACCGATTCACCGATCATCGCGTCGAGGGCAAGGGCTCCGACCTGAGGCCTTCGGACACGACGACAACGGTTCAGTGCACTCGTTGCCACCCCAACATGGCCACGACCTGGGGTCACGGCGAAGAGGAGATCGGGTGGCACGTCGAGCGGGTCGCCTGCCAGACCTGCCACATTCCCATCTATGCCAAGAACGCAGCCGACACGGCCGCAACCGAGGCGACCGAGACCCACCGGACCTGGTTGGAGACAAACGGGTCGACGCCACCGATCCATCCCGCATCACAGAAGGCCAACAACCTGATTCCCGCCTACCGTCACTGGAACCGAACCAGCTGGAACGCCCTCCTCGAGATCCCCGTTCCCGTCGATCCCGCAACCGGCCGTTACCCCACGTCACGACCGCAGGGATCGGTCGACGACCCCGACGCCATGCTCTACCCCTTCAAATACAAGACGGCCGTCCAACCCATGGCCGACTCAACGGGCAAGCTCATCGCCCTCGACACCAGCGTCTTCTTCGCAACCGGTGACGCTGAGGCCGCGGTTCGTCAAGGCCTCATCAACCAAGGATTGGACCCCGATCAAATGGTGAGCTGGATCGAAACCGATACGTTCCAGTTGCTCAACCACCAGGTCGGAGACGAGGACGCCGCGCTCGAGTGCGACGACTGCCACGAAACCACCTCGCGGATGGACCTCCAGGGTGAACTGGGCTACGAGCTCAAGGGCCCGCGATCGGAAGTGTGCGTCCAGTGTCACGGCTATGAGGACGAGGACGATTTCTACGAAGTCCACGAAGAGCACGTAGAAGACCGAAATATCGACTGCGCGCGGTGCCACAACTTCAGCAGGAACTGAAAAGCCGCTGAAACAACGATCGAAGCGCGATCGTTCGGCTGCCTCTCGATTTATAAGCTTCCGCTGTCCCTGACCCCCGGCTCGACTACCAGGGTAGGGGTTCCCCGTTGGCGTGCCGGAACGCGCCGGTTGAATCGAGGGTCAAGTCGTCGATCCGGGCTATGAGGCCGGCGGCCGACTCCGGCGGATCGACGAGACCGCTGAGACCGGTCATCTCGGTGCGGACAAACCCCGGGTGGAGAATCACCACCGCGACACCATCGGACTTCAGATCGTGGGCCAGGGAGCGACCTGCCATGTTGACCGCCGCCTTGGACATTCGATAACCGTAACGGCCACCGGAGGTGTTGTCCTCGATGGACCCCATTCGGCTGGTTACGATGGCGACCTTGGAGCCTGCGCCGAGATTTCGGCGCAGGGCCGCAGTCACTCTCAACGGACCGAGGCTGTTGATCTCGAACTGACGTCTCATCCGGTCAAAATCGAGGTCCCCGAGGGACTCGTCAGTCAGTAGACCGGCGTTGTTGACGAGAATGTCCAAACGCCTGTCTCCCAGTCTCCGGGCCAATCGGTCGACACCGGCGTCATCGGCGACATCGACGCCGTCGACGGACTCGACCGCCAGACCGTCGAGTTCATCCGACGATCTCCGACAACACGCGATCACGTCGTCGCCACGGCCCTTGAACTGCCGGGCCATCTCGAGTCCGATTCCCCGATTCGCGCCGGTAATGCAAACTGTTGCCATACTCACCTCCCCTTCAGTCGTTCATCGTCTGCAACGCATCGATCACCGCGTCCGGTCTCAGCCGCACCCGCCAGTTCTCGGTGAGATACCTCCATCGCACCCGGCCTTCCTCATCGATGATCAGGGTCGCCGGTCGGGCGATGGCGCTGCCGTCGATGCTCGCTCCCTCGTGGAGAAGGCCATAGGCCGTGATGGTCTTCCGATCCGCGTCGGATAGAACGGGATAGTCGAGACCGAGCTTTTCGACGACTTTTCGATTGTCATCGACCGAGTCGACCGAGATCGCGATCAACGCTGCACCGGTGGTTTCGATGTCCTGGATGCGTGACTGCAGACCCTGCAGTTCAGAGAGACAGAATGGTCACCAAAATCCGCGATAGAAGACCAGAACCACCGGCTGACCATTGAAGTCCGCGAGGCTGACGGTCGATCCGTCATCGTCGATGAGCGAGAACGCGGGTGCCTCGGCGCCCACCGCCACCACTCCATCGGTGTCGGGGAGCTGGTTCGAAAGGACAAAGACATAAGCCAGGAGCAAAGCTGCGCAGCCCGCCGAGAGAAGGGCGCCGGTCAACGAGAGGAACGACAACCGCCGCCGCACGCCCAGAATCGAGACCGCGACACCGATGAGGACCAGCGGAATGTTGATCCAAGGGAAGTCGCGGAGGGCCGGGAAACGCGCAAACGTGGTGAAGTAGCTCACGAGCCCGAATACCGAGATCAGGACCCCGATCCAGATCAGGTGGTTTCGTTGTTTTGGGGCGTCCCGGGTCATGTGGCCTCCTCATTCCTCAAATATCAACACATCCAGGGGTTCTGTGCTTCCAAGATCGAACACGCACCATCAGTAACCACCGCAACACCTGTATCATTCGTTCCATGCTTCGACGCAAGACTAAAATCGTGTGTACACTCGGACCGGCCACCGACTCGAGCGACGGGATCGCAGCGCTCATCGAGGCCGGGATGAACGTCGTGCGACTCAATTTTTCTCACGGCCGCCGCGAAGATCACCGAGCGACCATCAGACGGATCCGCGAGGTCGCACACCGTCTCGATCGCGAGGTCGGCATCCTTCAGGATCTCGGCGGCCCCAAGATCCGACTCGGTGTGCTTCCCGATGAGGGGGTACACCTCGAGGCGCAGCACATGATTGAGTTGGCGATCGACGGACAGGCGCCATCAGGAACTCTCCCGGTCGGCTATCCCTATCTCCTTGAGGACGTCGCCGCCGGCGAGACGATCCTGCTCGCGGACGGGGCGGTCGAACTCGAGGTCATCGAGGTCTGCACCGACCGGCTTCGCTGCCGGGTGGTCAACGGCGGGCTCCTGACCTCGCGCAAGGGGGTCAACCTGCCCCAGGCGAATCTCCGGGTCCCGGCGGTCACTGAGAAGGACTTCCTCGATCTCGAGGTCGGTCTCGACGAGGGAGTCGACTTTGTCGCCCTTTCATTCGTACGCCACGAAGACGATCTGACGCCGGTGCGCGAGCGACTGACCGATCTGGAACACCCGCCGCTGCTCATCGCCAAGATCGAAAAGCCCCAGGCCGTTGACCGCCTCGACCCCATCATCGAAAAGGTGGACGGAATCATGGTGGCTCGCGGTGACCTCGGGGTCGAGATGCCGCCGGAAAAGGTCCCGGTGATTCAGAAGAAGATCATCGATGCCGCCCGACGGGCGGGCCGACCGGTCATCACGGCGACCCAGATGCTGAGATCCATGGTCGACAGCCCCAGACCCCTGCGCGCCGAGGCTTCGGATATCGCCAACGCCGTCTTCGACGGCACCGACGCCCTCATGCTCTCCGAGGAGACCGCCATCGGGAAGTACCCGAACGAGGCGGTCCAGATGCTCCACCGGGTCGCCCTCGAAGCCGAGGCCTATCTCGGGGAGAAGAGCTGGTCAACCGATCCGAGTACGCCGACGGCACCCGATATCACCGGCGCCATCAGCCGGGCCGCGTGCAAGCTCGCCGAAGAGATCGGCGCCGCGGCCATCGTCACCGCCACGACCTCGGGGAGCACCGCCCGGCTCATCGCCCGCCATCGGCCCGGAACACCGGTGCTCGGCATGACCACGTCCGTCGCCGTCGCCCGTCAGCTCAGCCTTTCCTGGGGGATCGTCCCGGCGACCACGTCGAAGACCACCGATCTTGCCGTGCTCGGCCAGGCGCTCGTGGCTGCCCTCGGTTCGCAGCAACTGGCAAGACCGGGCGACCATGTGGTCATCGCGGCCGGGCTGCCGCTCGGGTTCTCGGACTCGGCCAATGTCCTCAGGATCCATCAGCTTGAGTAACACCTAAATTGAGCAATTCTCACCGGCGATCTGCACCAACTCCTTACGCTCTGGGCATTTGCAAACACCAGAGCATCAAGGAGTTGGCACATCTCATCCGGCAGAACCGCTCAACTTAGGTAACACTGAATCGTTTTCAGTCTCGATTCCGCACGCCATGCCTTACAATCGAACCGCCCAACCGGTGAAGGAGGTCGCATGAAACGTCTGCTCAAACAAATCGTCATACTCCTCGCTCTGACGGGTGCCGCCTACTATGTCTGGAACCAGCGCTATCGGATCGCAGATCTATCGAACAACAACCTCAGGATGCAGGGCACGTGGTACCTGGTCGAGTACGATCGCAAGGGATTCACGCCCTATTATTTCGCCGAGCGCATCATCACAAAAGAGGGAACAGAGTGGGGATCCTTTAAACTCTACAAGAACACCGAGCTCGAGGTAATGGTCGGCAATGGACTGACTCTTTATCAACTGAGCTTTCCCGAAGACGGGGAAATGGTCTGGTCGATCGAAGAAGACGGCAAACTGATCCCGACCGTCCGATGGAGCGAATAGCCGAGCAGACCTGCCGAGCTCAGGCTTTGACTGTGGCCCTTGCTTCTTTCTTTTTTTTGAGCTCCAACGCGGTCCTGAGACCCTTCTTGCGGATGGTGTGAATCGCCAGTCTGACCGTGCTCGTCCGGTAGAACCTCGTTCCATATCGACGGAGCTTCTTAGGGTCGATCCTGAGTCCGAGCCCGGGCGCCTGGGAAATGGCGATGGTTCCATTGCTCCGCACTTCGATGGGTTCCTCGAGGATCGCGTCGCGTCCCTCGGGCACCCACCCGGGCGGTTCAAACGGGTATTCGAGCAACTGACGTTCGGGGAAGGCCGCGAAGGCGGCCAGATTGACGATGAACCCGACCCCGTTTGTCCACGTGTGCGGGGTGAAGTCAAGCCCCTGCTCCAGACATGCCTCATAGATCATCTTGGATGTGGCGAGGCCGCCACAGAAGGTCGCGTCGGGCTGGAAGATGTCGAAACTGCCCTTTTCAAGAAAAATCTTCGCCTCTGACCAACCGTTGTTGAGTTCGCAGCCGGCAATTTTGAGCGTCGACATCCGTCGGCGAAGCTCGGCCAGATCATCGTAAGCGTGCATGTCGAGGGGTTCTTCAAGCCACCGCACTCCGAGGTCTTCACAAGCCTTGCCGAACTCCGTCGCCCTCTCGAGGGTCCACAAGGGCGCATCGTCGATGAGGGTGACCCGCCACCCTTGGTTGGCATCGACACCGATCATGAAGTCCTCGCCCAGATGGGCGCGTGCGGCCTCGATGATGGCGATGTCATTCCGAATATCGAAATCGTGGACCCGCAGCTTGGTCGCAGAAAAGCCCATTTCTCGAATGCGGTCGAGATAGGCTAGCCGCTCGGCCACCGGTTTGATCGAACCCGACGAGGCATAGACCCGAGCCTCGGTCACGGGTTCCGGGAGATCCGGATTGAGCAGTTGATAGACCGGTCTGCCCTCGATCTTGCCCTTGATATCCCAGCACGCCGCTTCGATCCACGGGTTGTGCCAGCCGAGGAACGACGCCTCGCGCAGGAGCTGCCGCACACGGGAGATGTCGGTGGGATCGATACCGATGAGATAGGGCCCGAGCAGGCTCCCCAGGCCCTCGCGTTCATTCTCGAAAGCGTTGCCGGCGGCGTACCCTTCCACGCCATCCTTGGTGGTCATTCTGAGCAAGGTGAACCGGCTCTCGGTTTGCGGATAACCGGGGATCCACGACGGATAGAAGGGTGATTCCAACGGGACCGCGACGTGAAAGAGTTCGATCCTCTCGACGGTGGTCATGGACTGTGCCTCCTAGGAGCGTGTTATGAATAGGATCGGTGGCGCCTCTCGGGTGTCGCTTGGCCCGACTTTCGGCGAGTTCTTGGCCCATACCACCAGTATGAACAACGAATCCGACGAAAATCGGCTTCAACCGACCCTTCAACCGAAAAAGCACAGCTGTATCCTCTTCTGTCTTGAGACTTCGAAACTGATAATGGCATATTTCGGTTCTTCAGGCCGACCGTCACTCACCAATCAAGGCCACAGGGTGTAAAGTAGCGGCAACGGCGATTGATGGCCGCGCGGCCAAATCACTCCGTCGCCGAAGATGGAGGCAACGAAATGGCCAAAGGACAGGTCAAGAAAGAAAAATCCAACAAACCCAAGCTCTCGACCAAGGAAAAGAAGCAGGCCAAGGCCAGCAAAAAGGCCGCCAAGGCAGCAAAATAGTCGTCTGCGCTCGGGTGACGTTCGCTCTTCAGCGTTCGCAATTCTGCTATCATCAATTCAAGGATTGAGACCCAATCTATAAATTGAGGCATCGGGCAAGCCGCATGATGGATAGCCCGAGGATCTTTCTGTGCCGCAGGCGATCCGCCGACGGTTGATGCAGGATTGATGATCAGAAGCACCCGACGAACCGTTCGATATTCAGTTTTGGCGCTGGCGTCGCTGGCCGCTATGGCGACCGCCGGCTGTCAGAAAACGGCACCCGAGAACGGCGCGCTGATCTACGAGGGCTTTGGCAACTACGAGCGTGTGATCTCGACCGAGAAGGCGCCCGCTCAGGAGTGGTTCAACCAGGGAATGCAGTTGATGTACGGCTTCAACCACGACGAAGCCGTTAGATCATTCGAGCAGGCGGCAGCCGCGGATACGGCGAACCCCATGCCCTGGTGGGGCATCGCCTACTGTCTCGGGATCAACATCAACGACCCCGAAATGACCGAGGAACGTTCCCGACTCGCGTGGGAGGCATCGCAGGAGGCTCTCAAGCGAATCGATGCGGCATCACCGGTCGAGGCGGCGTTGGTCGAAGCCGTGGCGCAACGCTATGCATGGCCGGCGCCGGAGGATCGAGGAGACCTCGACCAACGTTATGCCGCCGCCATGCAGACGGTCTACGAGACGTTCCCCGACGACCCGGATGTCGCGGCCCTCTTCGCCGAATCGCTTATGAATCTCCAGCCCTGGGACTATTGGACCGATTCGGGCGAACCCAAGGGTCGTACCGCCGAGTTTGTCGGCATCATCGAGGAGACCATCGAGACCCACCCGCAACACCCGGGAGCGAACCACTTCTTCATCCACGCCGTCGAGGCCTCAGCGAATCCGGATCGAGCCGTTGCAGCCGCCGACCGCCTCACCAAAATCGTCCCGGGGTCCGGCGATACGCTCGCTCCATCGCATTCTCCGCCCTCGGCCGCACCGATGAGGCCCGAGCCGAACTCGGCGCATTCGAATCCGCCATGGCCGAGGTGCCCGAAGAGTGGTGGATCTTCAACAACCGCGTCAGCGATGTCCTACCGATCGCTCGCGCCATGATCAACGGCGAGCTTCTGTTCCGTGAGGGCAAAAGGGACGAGGCGTTCGCGATCCTCCACGAGGGCGTCGCCTTCGAGGACGCGCTGGTCTATGACGAACCGCCGGGCTGGATGCTCCCGGTTCGTCATGCACTCGGCGCTCTGTTGATGGCCGATGAGCGGTACGCCGAAGCCGAGGAGGTCTACCGCGAGGATCTCCGGCGCAACCGCGACAACGGCTGGTCACTGACCGGGCTTCAACTCGCCCTCCAGGCGCAGGATCGCGGCGAGGAAGCCGACGACCTGTCTGCGCGTCTGGCGCTCGCATTCGGCACCGCGGACACCCGTCCGTCCTCGTCGTGCTACTGCGAGCCCTGAGGGAGTCGCAGTTCTTGAGCCGGACGAAATCATCTGCGGTCTCGACACCATCCGCGCACGAGGTTGAAACACAAAGGGCACGAAGATCCACCAAGAGGGCCACAAAGCATCGCATTTGAAAGTGGGACCTCGGTTCCGGGGCACCATACGAATACGTGGATCGGCGGTGACGGCTTCAGCGCCATTATTGAAACGCGATGAACGCTACGACCGCTATGGCCATCGCAAAGAAACACTTCAAAGAGTCATCGCAACAGGGGTCGGATGCCGGCATCCGGCTTGAAGGACGACCTCACCAGGTGATCATCACTTCAGCGAATCTGAGCACTCAACCCTCGATGAGTTCCCGCGATGGTGTGATGAGTCAATTATGCGATGCCCTTCGCGATGCCCTTTGCGATCATCGCGGTCTTTGCGGTAAAAAAACGATGTGTCCTTT
>CBESWV010000109.1:0-12166 GCA_965533305.1 uncultured bacterium
CACAGAGACCACGAACCATCGGGAAACAGGGTTTTTGCAAGAGGCTCAGTTCTTAATTACCATCACACCGCTTCGAGCCGTGACTGCGATGGAATTCAAAATTCAAAATTGAGAATTAAGAACTGATGGTGTCAATCTCCCGCTCCAGCTCACCGACCAGTCGATCCATCGTCGCAACCAGCGCGTCGACGGGTTCGGATGTGTCGAAGTCGACCCCCGCCTTCTGCATGAGGGCGATGGGGTGGTCCGATCCGCCGGAGCGGAGCAGATCGAGATAGTTGGCCACCGCGGCGCTGCGGCCCGCCTCGTCACCCTCGGTCATCCGCTGATGGACCAGGCTGGCTGCGGCTTTCGATGTGGCGTACTGGAAGACATAGAAGGGCGAGCCGTAGAAGTGGGGAATCCTCGCCCAGGTGTTGCGGTACCACTCCTGGTCGTCCATGGTCGATCCAAAGAAGTCACCGAGAATGCCGAGATAGATCCGCTGCAGCACCTCCGCGGTGATGGGTTTCCCGTCTTCGACCTCTTGGTGAGCCTGGAGCTCGAAGTCGGCGAACATGGCCTGGCGATAGAAACCGGCGGCGATGTCGTCGATGGCGTGCTGCAGCAGCGTGATCCGTCGCAGGGGATCGGTCTCCCGTTCGAGGAGGAGATCGAGGTAGAAGTCCTCGTTGGTCATCGAGGCGACTTCGGCAACAAAGATGGAGTAGGACGAGGTTGCGAATGGCTGTGCTTCGTTGGACAGCACGGTGTGCATGGTGTGACCCATCTCGTGCGCCACCGTAAAGGAGTCGTTTATGGTGTCGGCGTAGTTGAGCAGCATGTAGGGGTGGACACCATAGACTCCGGCCGAGAATGCGCCGGATCGTTTGCCCTCGCTCTCGTAGACATCGATCCATCGTTCTGAGAACGCGCGATCCACCGTCGCTTGGTAGTCCGGGCCGTAGACCGCCACAGATTCGACGATGAGCGGTTGGACCTGATCGTAGGGAACGGTCCACTCGACCTCGACCAGCGGCAGATAGGCATCGAAGTAGCGGTAGCGTTCGAGACCCATCGCCCGGCGGCGTAGCTGGTGATACCGCTGCAGCGGACCTGCTCCGTTCTTGGCGGTTGCGATGAGGCCCTCATAGACCGACCGCGGAATATTGTCCTCGTCGAGATCGGCCTCCAAGCACGACTCGTAGGACCGTGCTTGGGCGAGATACCAGTTGCGCTGGAGAATACCGTTGTAGATGGAGCCATAGACGTTGGGAAAGGCATCGTAGACCGAGAAGTGGCCCTTGAAGAGGGTCTCCCGGTCCTCCTGCTTGCGTTGGGAAAAGAGCCCCTGCATGAAATTCGCGTGGCTGGCGACGACTTCTTCACCGCTGGAGAGGGTTACGGTCGGGAAGTCGATATCGGCATCGGCCATCATGCTGTAGGTCATCGACGGGTTCGAATTGAAGCTCGATGAGTAGGCGAGCAGACGTTCGCCCTTCTCGTCAAGGACGTGCTGCTGCTGGCGGTAGCTCTCCTCGATACCGAAGCGGTAGGGAGCGAGGGCGGGGGTGGCGTCGAGCCACTCGCGCATGGTGCCCTCGGGGATGCGCAGCAGCTCGGGTTGGTACCACGCGGTGGCCTGCCGGAACTTGGCGAGGACGATCTTGACCCGCTCGAGGAAGGCCTGGACGTCGTTGTCGCGGGTGTCCTCGGTCCGCGTCAAGCTCGGATACTGATAGACCTTGTAGAGCAGTTGGCCGAGTTGGTCGGAGAGTTTGGATGCCGCCAGGATGGTGTCGGGGCCGTCTGAAAGGGTGCCTTCGAACTCCTGGTAGCGCTCCATGAGGCCTTCGAGATCGCCGAGGCCGGCTTCCCAGGTCTCCCAGTCGGCGAAGATGTCATCGAGGTTCCACTTGAAGCGATCTGGAATCAGCGCGCGGTCGCGGGTGTCGGGTTTGAGTCCGGAAGTCTCGGTCATTGGTCTCTCCTGTCCATGCAGTCCTGAACCCTAGCCTGCCCAGGCCGAGCTGTCTACCACGCCTCGCTCCTGTTCGAGTGCACGGTGGCATCGCGCCCATCGCAGCCCACAGATCACACAGATGACACAGATGGACTCATCGCACCATCGCAAGGAGAAACCGCAGATTCCGCGGATGGACGCGGACGAATCGTGACCGGCAAGACCACAAATACGGAAATACGTGCCAGGCACCCCTTTTGCCTTCGATAGAACCGTAGGCGGGTCCTTCAGGGCCCGCCTCAGAGTCCCACCGGTTGGGTGGTTGCGACGGCATCTGCGCACATCTGCGCCCGCGTCAGCCTCTTGTAGCGCAGGCGTCCCCGCCTGCGATGTCGATGGGTCCTTTCCAGATCCGGCGAGTCCCATTGGCGCGTTCGACGCGCCACCGCAATTCGCGAGGCGAATTGCTAGAACAACGCCGACCCGGTGATGGTCACCACCGGTCCCGAACGGTCATCGGGCCAGGCGACCTCGACCCTGAGGATATTGCTCAGGCTCAGACGCGAGAGGTCGAAGAGCAAGCCGGCGCCGGCATCAACGCGGACACCGTCGGTATCGGCGCCGATGCGAGGGTTCCAGGTCTTTCCCGCATCGGCGAAGACCACGACCCCGACCGAAAAGAGGTGGAGGACATCGCGAAAGACGACCGTTCGCCACTGTGCGTTGATCAGGGCTCGACCGGTGCCGTCGAAATAGTCGGGGTCCCAACCACGGAGGCCGACATCGGCGCCCAAGGTGAGCTGCCGATCGAGTTGGAGTTCGTGTGAGGCGTCGGCCAACAATCGAAACTGAAAACCGCGTTCACCGACTTGAACCGCGGCGAGCTGGACCCCGAACAGGACATCTTGCGGATCGCTTCGGTCAAACCGCCCGGATAGCCAGGCGTCGCCCATGAGCAGCCAGCGCCCTCGATGATCGGCGATGGAAAAGAGACCGTCGAAGAGTACTCTGCTGATGTCACCGCCGAGCGCAGGCCCCGAAAACGTGGCGCCGAATCTGAAGGTGGGACCGAGGCCTACATCCTCCTGCGACGACCACGCACGAAGGCCGTAAAGCACCTCATAGTTGTCCGCAATCTGCTCGTAGCCGATCCGGACTCCCGAGATGTCGAGGGGTTTGGGGGAGGGATAGGGATCACCGGTTTCGACCCATTGCCAGTCGTCGTAGTCCACCTGCCGGGCGTCCCAGCCGATGTTGAGTCGGCGAATGACGGAACCGGTGTCACCGAGTTGAATCCCGTACCAACCGCGGAGAGACTCGGAATTGCGGCGTCCCTGGACCACTGATTCATTGGCCGAGTAGAGGTGTTCGGTGAGTTCCTCCGATATCCACTTACCACCCCAGGCCCGGCGGGTGTCGAGGGAGTAGAAGGGCCGATTCACCATGATCCTTTTGAGATAGCCGTCGGTTCGGTTCTGGTATTCGAGTTCGCTGGTCCAGCGGGTGCCGAAGACGTTCGGATCGGCGTAGGAGAAGTTCCAGCTGTCACGCTCAACATCGGAGTCGTATCCGAAGCTGAGTTCCTTGCCCCAGCCACCGAGGTTCTCCTCTTGGATCTGAACGCCGAAGGACCCCCGGTTGCCGGACAGGCCCGCGTCGGCCCCGATCTGCAGGCTCCACTGGTCGTGGGTCTCCACGGTCACTTCGACGCCCCCCTCGATCTCACGGGCGCTGATCAAGACCGGATTCATGATGCCGAGAGCCCGGAGCAGGCGGGCACACTCGGCGGCTTCCGCAGCGCTGTAGGGGTCGCCCTCCTTGAAGAGCAGCATGGATCGGATGAACCGCTCCCGCGACCGAATGTGGATAGCATTCGCGGCGCGGTAGGGCCACTTGGATGTCTTGGGATCGCTGGTGTCGAAGATGTTGTAGCGTTCGCACACGATTCGCATGACGGGCAGACCGTCGAGTTCCGACACCTCAGACGTCGACGCCATCGATGTTGTGGCCAACACCACGAAAAGGACGCCGCGAATGAGGCGCAGCGGCGGTCCGAACATCATCTGTCGATGGGGCGCTCTCGCCGGTTTCACCTGTTGCGTCGCTTGCGCGCCTTCTCGCGTTCGCGGACGAGCTCCGCAACCTGACGGATCCGCTTTCTTTCGCGGCCCTGTCTCATCTTCTCGGCGCGCCGGCTTGCTGACTGGAAGACCTGGCTCACCTTGAGAAACAAGGTCCAGTGACCCATGTTGGGCGGCAGTTTGGTGTTCTTGACCTTGCAGCCCCACAGCCGGGCAGTGGCGATGGCCGCCTTTGTGAAGTCGGCGTTGCGGAGATCCGACCAGCGAAGATCGGCCTTGTCCAAATCGATGCCCACAGCGTCGGCGAAGCGGAGATCCGCACCGTGGAGCTTGGCCCGGGGTGCAGTCACCAGGATCAAACTGGTACCGGATAGATCGGCTCCGGAACCCATGCACTCGGTGAGATTCGCCTGTTTGAGCTCGGCGTGGCGGAAGGTGGCGTCGAAGAACTTGGCGCCGTGGAAATTGGCGCCCTCCAGATGGGCGTGGCGAAAGTCCGCCTGTTCCAGATTGGCCTCGCGGAAGTTGACGGCGCGGAGCTCACACCGGGTGAAGATGGCCTTTTTGAGGTTGGCCGAGGCAAAGGACACGCGGCCGAGGCTGGGCGACCGGAAGTCGAGTTCGGCGAGGTTGGCGCTGTGGAGATCGCAGCCGTCGAAAACGGCGCCGATGAGGCTGGCCCCGCGCAGATCGGAGCTCGAGAGGTTGGTCTTGACGAAGGAGGTCTTGTCCAGATCAGAGTGACCGAGCGTGGCGCCCTCGCACTGTGCGTCGTTGAAGATCGCCTCGGTAAGGATACAGCTGTGGAAATTGGTGTTGCGCAGGGCCGCGCCGCTGAAATCGGCGCGGGACAGTCGTGAGTTCTTGAACTGGGCGTTGTCGGCTTGGGCGTTGCAGAACTTCGCGCCCTCGAGGCTGAGGTCGACGAGTTCGACGCCCTCCATCACCGCCTTCTCTGCGTTGATTCCGCGCATGATGGTCTTTTCGAACCGGGCGCCGCGGAGGGAGGCGGCCACCAGGAGGGCGCCCGAGAGGTCCGCCCGATCAAGGATGGCGCTCTCGAGATTGGACCGCGAAAGATCGGCTCGACGGAGCACCGCCCGAGTGAGATTGGCGCCGCGGAAGGTGGCTTCACGCATCGACGCATTGCTGAGGTCGAGATCGGACATGTCGAGGAATTCAAATCGCACGTTGTTGAGGATGGTGCCCACCATGGAGGCGCCACGGACCTTTGCGGCCTCGAGGATCGCACGCGAAAAGTCGGCTCCGTCGAGATTGGAATCCGAGAAGTCGGCGCCGCGGAGATGGGCCTTGCTGAAATCAAGACCGCGGAGATCCATGCCGGCGAGGTCGGCATCGATGAGATCCGGTGCGATGTTCGGGTTGGCCGTTCGCCACTCATTCCACTGACCGGCTTCAAGCTGCGCGACATGATCTGGATTGGCCATCAGCCGTTGCTTCCATCCCTTCTCTCTAACGGGGCTCCGTCGCCATTATAGCCGTCAACCCCTGTAGGGAAGAGAATCATCGGTTTTTGACGTTGGCGTAACATGGATGCCATGGATTCGTTTCTCACCGGAGGCAACCGTTTTTCGCTCTTCCAACTCGTATTGGGGTTCTGGCTGGCTGGCGCCGTTGTCGCCCATCCGGCTTCTCCACGGGACATCGGGACCACGTCAGCGGAACCGGTGTCCGGACTGTGGGTGGTGAGTTGTGGCGAGTACGCTTTGGAGGACCCGCGAAAATCCGTGGAAGCGGCGGGCGCGACGGTGCTGGCGCATCTCGGCCCCTGTCAGTGGCTGGTGTCGGGCGACGGCGCAGTCATTCTCGATGCATCTGGAATCGGGACGACACGACCGTGGCGACCTGCCGATGCGGTGAGCCCGGAGTTGAGAGGACTGGTCGCTTCGCCCAAGGCGATCCGGTCAGAGGAGGTTCTCGTTGCCGTCGCCCTCGCTCCGGGAACACCGACGGACTCTCTGGTTGCGCGAATCGAAGAGATCGGTGCGGCGGTGAGTTGGTTGGATCATTCGACCACCGTGACGCCCCAACTCGGTCTCAGGGTCCCACGCGATCGGCTGGCCGCCTTGATCGAAGAAATCGAGCAGACTCGGAATCTCGTATGGGCCGAACCCCAGGCGCCGGTCCGCCTGCTCAACGACGCGTCGGTCTGGCGGTGCCAATCGGGCGAGCCCGAAGCCACCCCGATTTTTGACAGCGGTCTTCGCGGTGAGGGTCAGGTGATCGGCATCATGGACACCGGGCTCGATGTCGATGACTGCCGATTCGATGATCCGGTGGTGGGACTACCCGCCATCAACCAGGCGAGTGGGATCGAGACCAACGCCGAACACCGCAAGATCCTCGCCGTGGATTTCCATTGGGACGCCGACTGGCCGCCGCAGCCCATGAGCTGGGATGACCACGGCCACGGGACCCACGTCGCCGGCAGCGCGGCCGGAGATGTGCTCGGTAACCAAGCTCACGACGGCGTCGACGGCATGGCGCCGGCCGCCAAACTCGTCATCCAGGACGGCGGAGCGTTGGTCGATGACTGTGCCGATCTGCCGGGCCTGGGGTGTCCGGTCAAACCCCTCGAGCCCGTGTTGCAGCAGGCGTGGGCTCAGGGCGCCCGCATCCACACCAATTCCTGGGGCGACGAGGAGAACTTCCTGCCCTACGGCCGCTATACCGAGCGCACCGCCGATGTCGATCGATTCATGTGGAACCACAAGGACACCCTCGTGTTCTTTGCCGCCGGCAACTCCGGTCCGGATCGGGATACCGTGATTTCGCCGTCAACCGGCAAGAATGTGGTTTCGGTCGGGGCAACCCTCCACGGAGACTTCGAACCGACCTGCACGGTCGTGTTTTCATCCAGGGGGTGGACCCACGACGGGCGGATCAAACCCGATGTCCTTGCGCCGGGGATGTGGGTGATGTCGGCGGCGACGAACTTCGTCGTGCCGAGCCCCTCGTGCGGCAATGCGCAGAACTCGGGGACCTCCATGTCCGCTCCCACTGCCGCCGGGCTCGGCGCCCTGGTGCGGCAGTACTTCACCGATGGATTCTATCCGGCCGGATACGCCAGAACCGCCGATGGTTTCGAGCCGACGGCGGCGTTGATCAAGGCGGTGCTCATCGCATCGGCGGTGGATCTGAGCACCAGAGGCTGCCCAGACGAACCCATCCCATCACGCGATCAGGGTTGGGGTCTCATTCAGCTCGATACCGCGCTGGCTTTTGAGGGAGACGGGAATGGGCTCGTGGTGGACGATCACCGCGAAGGTTTCTCAGCGCCGGGTGACGAATCGGTGCGGATCCAGGTGGCCGTGGCCGGGACCGGCCCACTCAAGGTCGTCCTCGTGTGGACCGATCCGCCGTCATCGAGTCTTGCGACAACAAATCTCGTCAACGATCTCGATCTCGTGGTCAGCGGTCCGGGCGGTGTGTACCGGGGCAATCGCTTTTCCGGTGGAGTCTCCGTTCCCGATGGCGAGCCCGACCGGCTCAACAACGTCGAGGTCGTGTATCTCCCGGCAGCCGAGAGGGGGGTCTGGATCATCGAGGTCTCGCCCCACGCGGTCCCCGTCCCGGCGCAGGACTATGCATTGGTGGTCGTGGGCTCCGTGCGCCGTTTTGAAGCGCCGCGCACCGCCGCCGGAAGGGTCGTGCCGTGAGGGTGGGCAAGGGCGTCAGTGCGTGGTTTCGGTCGCCGGCCTGGCTGCTGTCGTTGGTCGCGGCAATGGCCGCCCTTGGTTGCGGCGACGGTGCGCCCGCAGCCCGACGAGTCCTGCTGATCAGCATCGACACGTGCCGGGCCGATCACCTCGGCTGCTACGGCCACAAGGCAGAGATCACGCCGAACATCGACGCCGTCGCCGCCGATGGTGTCGTCTTCACCGAGGCCTACGCCTCGGCGCCGCTCACCAGGCCGGCGCACTCGACGATGCTCACCGGGAAGATCCCGCCGCAGCACGGGGTCCGCGACAACGCCCACTACGTTCTCGGCGACGAACAGACGACCCTGGCCGAAATCCTCGCTTCGAACGGGTTGACCACCGGGGCGGTGGTTTCGGCGTTCGTGCTCGACTCCCGTTTCGGATTCGCGCAGGGGTTCGACACCTTCGACGACGAGTTCGCGAGTCCGTTGACCGAGCTCGGCGCCGACTTCCGGCTCGGTGGGGAAACCAGCGCGCGGGCGGTCGACTGGCTTGCAGCCAACGGTGATCGGGACTTCTTCCTCTTTCTCCACTTCTGGGACCCGCACGTCGAATACCACCCGCCGGAACCCTTCGCCGGCCGCTTTGCCGGCGACCCGTATGCAGGAGAAATCGCCTACACCGACCACTGCATCGGCCGGGTTGTGGATGAGCTCAAATCCCGAGGACTGTACGACTCCACCGTGATCGTCATCACCGCCGACCACGGCGAGATGCTCGGAGAGCACGGCGAGGCCACGCACGGTTTCTTCGTCTACCGATCGGTGGTCCGGGTTCCGTTGATCATCAAACCGGCGGGGCCCGCGGTGAGCGCCCGTTTCAACCGCACGGTCAGTCTGGCGGACATCGTGCCGACGGTGTGCGCGCTGCTCGGGGTGAGTCCGGTTCCCGAGACGGCGGGCCGGGACCTCTCGCCGTTGATTCACGGACGAGCATCGGGGGCGGACTCCCGGGGCGTCTACAGTGAGAGCCTGTGGCCGACAAAGTACGGCGCCAACCCGCTCATCAGCGTCGTCAGCGAAGGTTGGCAGCTCATCGAGACCACCCGACCCGAGCTCTACGACCTCGTCAACGACCCGGAGCAGAGCACCAATCTGGCGGTGAGCGAGCCGGCCAGGCTGGAAGAGATGAGGCGGCAGCTCGAGTCGTTCGGGGTCGATGACGGTGTCACAACGGAGGAGGCCGCTGAACCGTCGCTCGATCGGGAATCGCGCGATCGGCTCCGCGCTCTCGGCTACACCGTCGACTCGGCGGTCAGGGAGGGCGGTCGAATCGACGCTTCGCTGGACGATCCCAAGGACCTGATTGGCTACCACCTTAAGGTCTGTGAGGTTGAGACGTTGATGGGGGAGCACCGTCTCACCGAGGCTCGGTCGCTGCTCGAGGAGATGATCCGCGAGCGGCCGGATGCGCCCCTGGTAAACCTCGACCTGGGGATGGTCGCCCTCGAGCAGGGGGCGTCGGCCGAAGCCGTCGCGCACTTGGAGCGCTATGCGGCAATGCAGCCGCAATCGACCTTCGCTCACCTGGAGCTCGGTTTCGCGTTGGCAAAGGCCGGCGATTCCGACCGGGCCATTGCGAGCTACCGGACCGCGGTCGCCATCGATCCCAGCTACGGGGAAGCGTTGGCGAAGCTCGGGATCGAGCTCAATCGGGTTCGCCGCTTCCGCGAAGCAGTGGAACCCCTGCAACGGGCGGTGGCGATCAATCCGGAGAGCTCCGAGGCCCACGCTGCACTGGGTGTCGCCCTGGCTCGCGTCGGACATCCTCGAGAGGCGGAACCGCACTACCGAGAGGCCATCGAGCTCGCACCCGAGGACGTCGCCGCGGTGAACAACCTCGGGCTCTTCCTCGTTGTCAACGGGCGGGCCGAGGAAGCGGTGGAGTTGCTGCTTTCGGCCGTGGACTCCTTCCCCGACAGACCGGAGCTGCACTTCAATCTGGCCCTCGCGTATCGGCGCCTCGACCGGGTGGACGAAGCCGTCGACCACTACCGCAAGGTGGTGTCGCTCGCGCCGGATGCGGTCGCCGCACACCTGGCCCTCGGCGAGCTCCTCTATCAGCGCGGCGAGATCATTGAAGCGGTGATGCACTTTGAACGCGCGCTCCATCTCGATGAGGACTCGCCTCAGGCGCTCAACGGCCTCGCCTGGGTCTTCGCGACCTCTGAGAACATCGGGAAATCGGATGTCGGGCAGGCCGCGTCGTTGGCCAGACGAGCCTGTGAGTTGACCGGATATGGCAAATCTTCGTACATCGACACCCTGGCGGCAGCGTTGGCCAGAGCCGGTCTTCACGCCGAGGCCGTGGACACCGCTCTCCGGGCAGCCGAGTCGGCTCGAAGCGCCGGCAACACCGCGCTGGCCGAAAACATCGACGAGCGAATCGAGCTCTACCGCCGCGGCGGCGACCTGCGCTCGACGTCGGAGCGGTAGCGGAGTGAAGATGCGCAGCCGCATGCAGGATCGCGTGTCCGGGGCGTAGTGGATCTGGACCGATGACGGGGGATCACCCAACGTCTGGGTGGTTCTTCGCAAGGAGTTCGATCTCGATTCGCTGCCATCGGAGGCCTCCGCGGCGACGCTACGGCGTGGCAGTGACAGTGCTCGAAAGGTACGCGGACAGCGTCTCCAGGGGGATGCCGCCGGATCCGACCACCGCGTTGTTGACCGCTTTGAGATTGAAGTTCTCCTCCAGACGTTCGCGCTCGTTCTTGTAAGCCTCGTCAAAGACCCTGAACCCGATGAAGTAGGACGGCAGCTGGATCGGGGAGAGCAGAGCGCGATGCCAGAGGTTTTCGGCGAACTGGGGCGGGAGGAGCCCGGTTTCGACGGCAAAGACGCTGAGCTGATCCCTGCTCCATCCGCGGCAGTGGACCTGAACGCTGACATAGGCCCGGACGGCGTTCTCAAGGCGTTTGCGGAGGTGGGCCATCCGGGTGAGGGGCCGGTCGTCGTCAAAACCCGCATCGAGGGTCATCTGTTCACAGAAGGAGGCCCATCCCTCGGTGAAATCGTCGCCGACGAAGAGCGGACGGATCCGGCTCGGGTGACCCGCGGCAACCTTGAGCTGGAGATAGTGCCCCGGGTAGATCTCGTGGGTGATGATCATGGTGTTGAAGTGGGTGTTGAACGAGCGGTAAAACCCCTCCTTGGCGGCCTCGGGCGCCGAGTCGGGCACACTCGGCAGATAGAAGAGGGTCTCGGCCTCGGGGTCGAAGGGTCCGGCGCTGTAGACCCCACCGACGGCCGCTCCGGCAAAGTGGCTGGGTGAGAGTGCGGTGAAGAGCGTCTCGTGTTCCGGAAGATCGATGAGGTCCTTCTCTACGAGGAACAGTCTCGACCGATCGATGAGATCGAGGAACTCCTGGAGAAACTCCTGCTGGTCGGAGGCGCGGTGGTCCTCCATCTCGGTCAGAATCGGTTGGATGCGGTCGTTGAAATCCTCGGCGCCGTCGCCCCACACGCGGCGGGCGAGATCATCCATCAGCTCCCTGACGGTCTCGATCTCCTCCATGGCGATGCGCTCCAAGATATCCGGAGTCATCTCAGGGCCATAGGCGAGCGCAAGCTTCCGGGCATAGAAATCCTGACCGTAGGAGTCGTCCAGATCGAGGCTCAGATCGCTCTCGAGCCAGTCGGCGAGTGTGTTCAACTCGGTGGCGGTCTGCGCCGCGACAGCCGCGAGGGCGTCTCGGTTCGAATCTTCGTCCGAAATCTCGAGCGCGGCCAGGAGAGTGCCTTCGAAGAACGATGCGGTCGAGCGGATGTCGCGGATCGATGACTCGGTGGCGGAAGGCCGACCGTTCTCCAGATTGTGTTTGGCGGCTTCGCACAGGCGCTGCAGACCCTTCAGGCGGTTCATCACCGCTTCGATCTTCATGTCGGGAGTGAGATTCCCTCTGACCAGAACCGCGGTCAGGGCGTGGTTGACGAGGTTGGAGTATGTCTGGGGATCGGTTCGGTGGGCCTGTGCCTCTCCCCATTGAAAGAGCTCGCGACCGATCTGTCCCTCGATGATTTGACGGTCGATGGTCTCCTCGAGTGACGCGGCTTCCGGCAGGATCTGGACTCGGTCGAGAGCCTGACGATTGAACTCGAGCCACGCGTCGATGGTCGGTTGGGAGAAATCCTCGAAACGGACGGCCGCCTCGGCCTGACCCGCCGTCAGGGCCCGAGAGGGATAGAAACCGGTCCACGCGACGAGATAGTCATCTGCGATCGCGCGAATGGAGTCGGCGGGCAGAGGGCCTTCAGCTTGCCCGCACCCAAGGGTCAGAAGAAACGCAACGCTGATGAAGACCAATCGTCGAGGTGTCATTGATGTGCTCCGTGCCGGGTTGTTATTTAATGAGAACGCGGGACGGGTGCCTGGCTCTCTTTTCGTCGCGAAAAGGTGCCTGGCACCCCTCCCATCGCGCC
>CBESWV010000110.1:0-12075 GCA_965533305.1 uncultured bacterium
GCGCTCAAATTCTCTTCGACCTCGGTGCGCGCCGACTGCGGCTGATGACGAACAACCCGACAAAGTACACCGCGCTGCGCGGATATGGGCTGGAGATCGTCGAGCGCGTCTCGCTCGAAATCCCCCCCAACGACACCAACCGCGCCTATCTCGAGGCCAAGAAAAGCAAGATGGGCCATCTGCTGAAGTTGGTGTAGAGGCTTGCGGATCGTAAGACGTTAGAAGTTATGAAGTTAGAAGGTGAGAACGTGAAGAGGGAAGAAGGCGATTGATGATGTACCCTCCTAACCTCCTAACCTCCTAACCCTCTATCCTCCTAACCCTCTATCCTCCTGACCCCGGCTCAAGCCCGCGACGGGGTTCCGCACGAGACCTGTGTACAGTTGCTGGTTGAGATTGGATGATGACTGCTCGTACCCCCCTTCCCCTTCCCGATCTGTCCGCGCTGGTCGAGGCGCTTGGACGAGGCGAGGCGCCGCTGGCCGTCGGGGGAGTGGTTCCAGGCGCCCGTTCGGTCGCCGCTGCCTCCCTTGCCGCCGGCGGATGGCGGCCCAGGCTCGCGGCAGTGGTGGTGCCCCACGTGGCGGACGTCGATGATCTCGCTGCCGGGCTCGAGCTTCTCGCCCCCGAACTCGGGGTGGGACGGGTTCCGGGCGATCTCTGCGCCCCCTACCAAGGCGTCGAGCCGCCCATCGCATCGCGACTCGAGCTGGTCCGACTGCTGCGGCGCGTGGCCGATGGCGAGGTTCGGGTGGTGGTGGCTCCGGTTCGCGCTCTCCTTGGGGCGTTGCCCTTACCCGAGGCGGTCGCGGCATATGTCGAGCGGTTGGTCCCCGGCGAGGTGCTCGACCAACGAAATTTGGCGGAACGACTCACCGCGGCCGGGTATCGCAGGGTAGATCTGGTTGAGGAGGCCGGCGAGTTCGCGGTCCGGGGATGGGTGGTCGACATCCACGACGGCGGTGAACAGGCGCTCCGGATCGTCCTCGATGACGATCGGATCGACGAGATCCTTCGCTTCGATGCGGCCAGCCAAAGAACCACCGGCGACCCTCTGACCGAGATAACCCTCTACCCCCTGGATCCGTTTCCGGCCGAACCCGAACGGCTCGCGGTGGTCTCGGACACTCTCGAATCCGAATGGCCGGCTCTGGCCGAAGCCATGCGTTCCGGGGCCGAGCGAAGGCTCTGGTGGGCCGCTCTCCACCTCGAAGATGAGGTCACGAGCTGGCTCGATCTCGCCGATGTGACGGTGGTCTGCGACCGCGATGATGCGGTTGGAGAACTCCACCGCTGGCGGCAGGTCCAGGATCGCGAGTGGAAGACCCTGGAGGGGCGGTCCTTCGTCCTGCCACCACCCGATCGGATCCTCCTTGATGTGGACGAAACCTCCCGTCGTCTCGAGACCGCCGATCTCCGCCTCGAACAGCTCGAGGTGGCCGATGGCGAGACCACGTGGTGGCGGATTGCGGCCAGCCCCATGGAGGACTTCTCTCGGCGTATCCCCGATTTGGTCCCCACGCTACGCAACCGCCGCGCCCAGGATCTGACTCAGATCCTGGTCGTCGCCTCCAAGGGCGAAGAAAGGCGATTCGAACACCTCCTGAAGGACGGAGATGTCGTCCCGGTGGCGGCGCCCCCGTCGATGGGTGAGGTTTCCATCGTCCAGGGCGGTATCCAGCACGGTTTTGTCATGCGCGATGGTCTCGCGGTCTATGGACGGCGCGATCTCACCGCCGCGCCGCCGCCACGTCGCCGAGGCGGCGGGACGGCGGCCTTTGTCTCCGATCTTCGCGACCTACGACCCGGCGACACGGTGGTCCACCTCGATCATGGCATCGGCCGATTCGACGGTTTCCGGCGGGTGCTGGTGGAAAACCGCGAACTCGAAATGCTGGTCCTCGCCTACCGGGGCGGTGACAATCTACTGGTTCCCATCGAACGCGCGGATCTCATCCAGAAGTACGCCTCGGGGGAGGGCGAGGCCGGGCCCCAGCTCGACCGACTCGGAGGAACGACCTGGGCCAAACGCAAGGCGCGGGTCAAAAAGGCGGTCCGCGAGATGGCGGCGGCCCTGCTCAGGCTGGCGGCCGTGCGACGGGGCGCGCGTGGATTCCAGTTTTCGCCGGACTCTCCATGGCAGCGCGAATTCGAGGATGCCTTCGAATACGATCTCACCCACGACCAGGACCGGTCCATCTCGGAGATCAAGACCGATATGGAGTCGGATCGTCCCATGGACCGCCTCCTCTGCGGCGACGTCGGCTACGGCAAGACCGAGGTTGCCATCCGCGCCGCCTTCAAAACGGTCCTCGAGGGTAAGCAGGTGGCTATCCTCGCTCCGACGACAATCCTCGTCGGCCAGCACCTCGAGACCTTCCAGCGGCGGTTCTCCGGTTTCCCCGTCGAGATCCGCATGCTCTCCCGATTCGTCTCATCCAAAGACGCCAAACAGACCCTCAAGGAACTCGCCCAGGGCCGGGTGGATGTGGTGATCGGAACCCACCGGTTACTCGGCTCGGATGTCCGTTTCCGCGATCTCGGTCTGGTCGTCCTCGATGAGGAACAGCGTTTCGGCGTCGCCCAGAAGGAAAGACTCAAACAGCTGCGCACCGAGGTCGATGTGGTTTCCATGTCCGCGACGCCCATCCCGCGCACCCTCAACATGGCCATGAGCGGTCTGCGGGACATCTCGCTCATCGAGACCCCGCCGCGCGACCGTCAGGCGGTGGAGACCAGCGTCCGCGAGTTCTCCGAAGAGGTGGTGCGCGAGGCCATCCTCTATGAGATGGAGCGCGGTGGTCAGGTCTACTTCGTTCACAACCGTGTCAAGTCCATCGGCGCCTTCGCCCTCTGGCTGCACAAGGTGGTGCCCGAGGCCCGGGTTGTGGTCGGCCACGGTCAGATGTCCGGGAGTCAGCTTGAGAAGTCCATGCGGACGTTCCTCGATGGTGAGGCCGATGTCCTCCTCGCCTCCGCCATCATCGAGAACGGACTCGACATTCCCAACGCCAACACCCTTCTGGTCAACCGAGCCGACCGATTCGGGCTCGCCCAGCTCTATCAGCTTCGCGGCCGGGTAGGACGATCCGAACGCCTCGCCTACGCCTATTTCCTGGTGCCATCGGGAACTGCGCTGTCGGGCACCGCGAGGGCGCGGCTCGCTGCCATCCAGGAGTTCTGCGAACTCGGAGCAGGTTTTCGGATCGCCGCCCGCGATCTCGAAATCCGCGGCGCGGGAAATCTACTGGGCGCCGAACAGCACGGTTTCATCGAAGCCGTGGGTTTTGAAACCTATTGCCAGCTCCTCGAGGAGGCGGTGGCTGAACTCGAGGGACGACCGGCCAAGTCTCGGCGCGAGGTCGAGCTGCGGCTCGGGCTCGATCTCCAACTGCCGGACGCCTATATCTCCGAACCCGAGCTGCGGCTGAGCTTCTACAAACGACTTTCGGCCACCGAGGACGAGGCCGCCATCACCGAACTCATCGCTGAGATCATCGATCGCTATGGCCCCTCACCACCACAACTCCAGACGCTGGCGCGGGCGCAAGGCGTACGGTTGGCGGCCCAGCGCATCGGGGCCACGGCGGTCCAGCGGAGAAGCGGACGCTGGCGGATCAAGCTCGATCCGGCCATCGATCCACCCGAGAATCTCGG
Source organism: uncultured bacterium (assembly GCA_965533305.1). Taxonomy (GTDB): domain Bacteria; phylum Acidobacteriota; class Thermoanaerobaculia; order Thermoanaerobaculales; family Sulfomarinibacteraceae; genus JAHECW01. The sequence goes on from CBESWV010000110.1 coordinate 3,658, forward strand.
CGAGGTGTTGACGAATTGGCCGGATGCCCTGCTGTCGCCTTCGGGAGAGATCACGGTCCCCTCGGGTCTTCTCGGCGCCGAGATCGACCAGGTGCTCGGACTGCTCAAGGCACTCGGGGCCTGATTCCGGCGGCAGTGGCTGCCTCCGTTCCCGTTCCCGATCCCGATCCCGATCCCGATCCCGGACCATCCGAACCCGTGACCTACGACCTCTAAATTTCCACGAATCCGCCTCGGCTGCGTCACAATAGACCCGCAGACTGAACATGGGAGGCACTCATGGCTGCAACCGACAAGAAACTCCGCGTGGCACTCATCTTCGGCGGTCGATCAGGTGAGCATGACATCAGCGTGGTCTCCGCCAGATCGGTCGCCGCGGCCCTCGATCGTGATCGCTACGAAATCACCCCCCTCGCCATCGATCGCGATGGTCGCTGGGCGGACCCCGATACCGCCGCGAGGGTCCTCGCCGAATCGGGTGACCGCGCCGACCGGGTGCTGGCCTTCGAGGGCGGAGGCAAGCTCGATCCGAGACTTCTCGGGGAGGACCTTGACGTGGCCTTCCCCGTGCTGCATGGACCCTACGGCGAGGACGGTACGATCCAGGGCCTCTTCGAGATGTTGGATCTCCCCTATGTCGGATGCGACCCCACCGCGTCAGCGGTGTGTATGGACAAGGCGTTGGCCAAGAGACTTCTGGTCCAGGCGGGGATGAAGACTCCCGGCTGGGTCGAGCTCGATCGGGATTCGTGGTCCGAAGCCCACGACGATCTGAGTAGACGTTGCCTGGAGTTGGGCCTTCCGCTCTTTGTCAAACCGGCCAGACTCGGGTCCTCGGTGGGAATCTCCAGAGTTGCCGAACCGGCAGCGCTCGATGATGCCGTTGACAAGGCCCTCGGCCACGGTCGGACCGTGGTGGTGGAACGCGGCCTCGACGCCCGCGAGATCGAGATCGCGGTGCTCGGCAACCAACAACCACGGGCCTCCGTCCCAGGCGAGGTCGTTTCCGGACACGAGTTCTACGACTACGAGGACAAGTATCTCGACGATTCGTGCGAGCTCCTCGCGCCGGCGCCCCTCGAACCCGAGCAGACCGCAGCAGCTCGTCGACTCGCGGTCGAGGTTTTTTCAAGCCTCGGCTGCACCGGGATGGCGCGCGTCGACCTCTTCCTCGATCGCACCTCGGGTGACTTCTGGGTCAACGAGGTCAACACCATTCCCGGCTTCACCTCGATCTCCATGTATCCGAGACTGTGGGGGCTGACCGGTCTGCCGTATCCCGAACTGCTCGACGAGCTCGTAAGACTGGCCCTGGAACGCCACCGAGGGTGCCAGGCTGAAGTCAGGCACCCGTCCGCCTGATTGACAAGGACTCCCGACGACTCAATCCAGTCTCTTTCAGCAATTCTCAGCCTCGTATTTCGAAACCGGGGCGGAGAATTGCTTCTTGACGCGCGTCACGGCAGGCACTATGTTCCAGCTCGTGAAATCTTTCGCTTGAGAATTCACCTTACAACCACTTCGGAGGCACAGCGATGAAGAAGATCACCCGCGAGGAAGCTCTCGCCTACCACACCGGCAAACGACACGGGAAAACCCAGGTCGTTCCGACCAAACCCTGTGCCACCCAGCGCGACCTTTCGCTGGCCTACACCCCGGGGGTCGCCGAGCCCTGTCTCGACATCGCCAAGGATCCCGAGCTCGCCTACGAGTACACCAACAAGGGAAATCTCGTGGCGGTGGTCTCCAACGGCACCGCGGTGCTCGGTCTCGGCAACATCGGCCCTTTGGCGGGAAAGCCCGTAATGGAGGGCAAGGGGGTTCTCTTCAAGCGCTTCGCCGACATCGATGTCTTTGACATCGAGATCGACACCTTGGATCCAAAAGAGGTGATCCGCTTCTGCCAGCTTCTGGCGCCGACAGTGGGCGGGATCAACCTCGAGGACATCAAGGCACCCGAGTGCTTCGAGATCGAGGAGGAGCTCAAGCGGACCACTGACATTCCGGTCTTCCACGACGACCAGCACGGGACCGCCATCATTTCCGGAGCGGCGCTCTTGAATGCGGTCGAGGTTGCCGGCAAGAAGATCGAAGACATCAAGGTTGTGTTCTCCGGGGCCGGTGCCGCAGGCATCGCGTGCGCCACGTTCTACCTGGCGCTCGGCGTCAATCCCGAGAATCTCCTCCTCGTCGACTCCAAGGGCGTGATCTTCAAGGGCCGCACCGAAGGGATGAACCCCTACAAAGAACGGTTCGCCGTCGACACCGAGAAACGCACCCTCGAGGACGCCATACGCGGCGCAGACGTCTTCGCCGGCGTGTCGGTAGCCGGTTTGGTGACCAAGGACATGGTCAAGTCCATGGCCGCCGATCCCATTATTTTCGCCATGGCCAACCCGGATCCCGAAATCTCTCCCGAAGAAGTCGCCGAGGTCCGTTCCGACGCCATCATGGCGACCGGTCGTTCGGACTACCCGAACCAGGTCAACAACGTTCTCGGTTTTCCGTTCATCTTCCGCGGCGCGCTCGACGTCCAGGCCACCTACATCAACGAGGAGATGAAGCTCGCCGCCGCAAAGGCCCTGGCCGACCTCGCCAAGGAGGACGTCCCGGACAAGGTGATCCGCGCCTACGGCGGCAAGCCGATCAAGTTCGGTCGCGACTATCTGATCCCGAAACCTTTTGATCACCGCGTTTTGCTGTGGGAAGCTCCGGCCGTCGCCGACGCCGCCATCGCCACCGGCATCGCCCGCAAGCCCTACGCTTCACGCGAAGAGTACGTTCGCGAGTTGGAAACACGGCTGTCGCGGATCTACGAGGTCATGCACGTCGTTTTCGATTCCGCAAAACTCGACCCCAAGAGGATCGTCTTCCCCGAAGGCGAAGCTCCTCGAATCGTACGAGCGGCCAAGATCCTGGACGAAGAGGGGATCTGCCACCCGATCCTGCTGGGCAACGCGAAGACCGTCAAGGCCCTGTTGGAGGAGCACGAAGTGCCCTCCGGTGCGATCGAGGTCATCGATCCCCTCAAGGACAGTCACGCCGAGGACTACGCCCAGAAGCTCTTCGAGATGCGGTGGCGCCACGGCATCACCGAGCTCGGCTCGACCAAACTGCTCCGTGATCCGATCTACTTCGGCAACATGATGGTCCACTCCGGGGACGCCGATGGCCTCATCGCCGGGCTCAACCACTCCTATCCCGAGACCATCCGGCCGGCGCTGCAGATTCACAAGACGCTGCCGGGGGTTCACAAGGCCGCCGGCGTGTACCTCCTCCTCTTCGAAGACCGGATGCTCTTCATCGCCGACACCACCGTCAACCACGATCCTTCGGCCGAGGATCTGGCGGAGATCGCCGGGATGGCTTCGCGGGTCGCCCGAATCTACTTCGAGGTCGAGCCCCGGATCGCCCTGCTTTCGTACTCCAACTTCGGATCCAACACCGACACCCGTTCGGAAAAGGTCCGCGAGGCCGTCGCGATCGCCAAAGAGCGTTGGCCGCAGCTGGTCATCGAGGGCGAGATGCAGGCCGACACGGCGGTGGATCCCTCCCTGGCGCGAGAGAACTTCCCCCTGTCGAAGATCCACGGCGACGCCAACATCCTCGTCTGCCCGGATCTCGAATCCGCCAATATCGCCTACAAACTCCTCTGGCGTCTCGGCCAGGTCGAGGCCATCGGCCCGATCCTCACCGGCATCGGCGCCCCGGTCCATGTCCTCCAGCGCGGTGTCGGTGTTGACGACATCGTCAACATGGCCGCCCTCTGCGTTCGCAAGGCGCAGCGCTACGGCGACTGAGCCGGTTTTCCTTCGAATCCGGCGGCGGGGCCATACGGCCTCGCCGCTTTTCTTTGTTGCAAAACGACACCCAATACAAAAAAGGGCTGAGATACCTTTGACAGCAGCCTTGGTGCGGCCATAAAATATTGTCCTCAAACGTAGATGGGGGAGGAGATTCCATGAGAGCTCTGCATGTGTCGATCCTTGCAACGCTTCTGATCATTGCCATTCCGGTCGCCGCCCAGGAGGCGGCAGGCGGGTTGCGATACTCGATCACCGTCACCAAGTTCGAGAACCGGGCCGGGTGGCACGGGCAGTGGGATATCGGCGATGCGTGGGGCACCGTCATGACGGATATGCTCAACCAGACCGGCAGATTCATCGTACTCGGCGAAACCGACATGCGGGGAGCGGCCCTCGACGAGCAGGATTTCGCCGCCTCCGGACGGACCGCCGGCGGCAACAAGGCCCCCGTGACCGGTCAGATGACCCCCGCCCAGCTCCTTGTCAAGGGCGCCATCACCCACGTACAGGACAACACCGCCGGTGGCGGTGGGGGCGTCAGAATCAAGGGCTTCAAGCTCGGCGGCGGCGGCGGCAAAGGCGAGGTCAATGCGACTGTCTACATCGTCGACTCCACCACCGGCCAGGTCCTGGCTTCGACCAACGTCGTCGGCGTTTCGAAGAAGAAGGCCATGAATGTCGGCTATGGTACGGGTGACTGGGGCGGAGCGTTCGGCGGCCACAAGAACGACAACGTCGGCAAGGCCGTCCAGGCGGCGTGCGCCGAAGCCGTCGAGTTCCTTCTCGGCCAGCTTTCCAACGTTCCCTGGACCGGCAGCGTCGTCATGACCAAGGGCGAAAAGGTCTATGTCAACCGCGGTGACCGCGAAGGTGTGGCCGTCGGCCAACTGTTCACGGTCGGCGAGGTCGAGGTCATCCGCGATCCCGACACGGGAGAGGTCCTCGACGAGGATATGACCGAGATTGCCGCCCTCGAGGTCACTCAGGTCAAGGAGAAGCTCTCGATCTGCTCTATCACCTCCGGAGATGCCGGAGCCGTCGCCAAGGGAATGGCCGTTCACCTTCGTTGATCGACATTGCTTCCGAGTCGAACTCATTAAAAACGCGGCGCTCGGCGCCGCGTTTTTTCTCCCGGGAAGGTCAGACCGCGAATCCGCCGACCTGAGACTCTTGGTCATGGTCGACGAAGCGCAATGGAGCCCTAAGATCTCCTCCTCGAGGTGATCCGGCTCACAGTGGCCCTGTATAGTGGTGGCAATGACTCGCGAATGCCACCGCCACCCATCGTCGTCGTTGGCCCGGCTCGTCGTCTCGATTGCAGCCGTGGTTTCGGTTGCCGCGATCGCAGCCCCCGCTGCAGCGCAGAGTGCAGACTGGCGTGTCGTCGAAAATCCCTACCAGGAAGACATCCAGTACAGCCTCGGCAGCACCTTCACGCCGAGGGTCGAGGTTGAGGGCGTACGCTGGCGCTCATTCTTGATCGAGGCCCCCGACAGGGCTCTCCTCATCGACGGCGAGGAAGTCAAGATCGAGGTCGCTATGGAGTTCGAGAATAGGGGCAACACGAGCGCCAAAATCCTCGTGATTCTCCTGCTCGAAAATGCAGATGGCAACCCTCTTGATCGCATCGAGGTAAAGAGGTTCAAGCTCGCCGGCGGCCGACTCAAAGAGAGAACGGAAACCGTCAAGCTCCCGACCGCCACCATCAAGGCTGTGAGTCGGGTCTACGTCTTCTTTGAGGTACTTGAGTAATGATGAATTATGAATTATGAATTATGAATTATGAATTTCATCGCACGGTTTCCAGGGGCGTATGTGATGTCATTCATAATTCATAACTCATAATTCATAGTTCTTCCTACCACGTTGTCTTGCGGCTCAGCAGCGCCAGGAATTCCTCCCGGACCTTGCGGTCGGCAAAGCAGCCTCGGAGAGCGCTCGTCGTGGTGAGCGCCCCGCTCTTCTTGACACCCCGCATCTCGACGCAGAGGTGGCGGGCCTCGATGACCACCATCACGCCCTGCGGCTCGAGCCTGCCCCAGAGAAACTCCGCAACCTGCTCGGTGAGGCGTTCCTGAAGCTGCGGACGTTTGGCGTAGAACTCAAGGATCCTCGGCAGCTTCGACAATCCAACGATGGTCTCACCGGGGATGTAGGCAATGTGTGCGTGACCGTAGAACGGCACGAAGTGGTGCGCACACATGGAGTAGAAGGGGATCTCCTTCTCGATCACCATGTGGTGGTAGTCGCCCTCATTGGGAAAGGTCGTGACCTTTGGCTCGGCGCCCTCGCGGAGACCGTGGAACATCTCGAGATACATCTTGGCCACCCGCTCGGGCGTCTCGACGAAATTGGGGTCTTCGAGGTCGAGATTGAGCTCGCGCATGATTCCCGTCATGTGGCCGGCCATGCGGCGGATGAGGCCCGCATCATCCCCTTTGGGGATCGAATTGTCGCCGTTCGCAGTCTGCGTCGCGTCATTGACGCCCTTCGATTCCGTGTCTTCCATTGATCCCTCCACCTCTCCGTCAAAGACAATCGACCATTTGCCGCGCCTATTCCAACAAGTCGAGATTTCGCCGGAATTCAACTCTGTTACCATCCGCTGCCATGGACGCCAACAGACCATTCCTCATCACCGGGTCGTATGGCCAGCTCGGCAAGGCCATCCTCGCCGAGGCAGGGGCCCGCGGGATCACCGCAGAGGGCCGCGATGTCGATACCATCGACATCACCGACCGGGCTGCGGTCATGTCATGGATCACCGAGACCCGCCCGTTGGTTGTCATCAACTGCGCCGCCTACACCGCCGTGGACGACTGCGAGGACCACGAGGAAGAAGCTCAGGCGGCGAACGCCACCGCGGTCGCCCACCTGGCCGACGCATGCAATACGAGCGGCTCGAAACTGATCCAGATTTCCACCGACTATGTCTTTGACGGAACCGCCACCAAACCCTACCGCGAGGACGCACCCGTCACACCGGCGAGCGCATACGGCCGCACCAAAGAGCTCGGCGAGCAGGCGGCGCGAACTGCAAACGATCACCTGATCGTCCGGACTGCCTGGCTCTACGGCCTCGGCGGCCGTCACTTCGTCGGCGCCATCCAGCGCCAGATCGAAGCCGGCAACCAGCATCTTAGGGTGGTCGCCGATCAGTTCGGCTCGCCGACTTTTTGCGACGACCTCGCGATCGCGATTTTCGATCTCGCTGCGGTCGGTGCGACCGGCACCGTCCACGGGGTCAACTCCGGCATCACCTCCTGGCATGGATTCGCCACCGAGATCGCTCGCCAGCTCGGGGCTCGGGTCGAGGTGGCTCCGGTGACAACCGACGAGTTCCCCCGTCCCGCCAGGCGCCCGGCCTACTCGGGCCTGGATACCGCCCGCCTCGAGGAATTGATCGGCCGACGGCTGCCGAGTTGGCAGGACGCACTGAAACGCTATCTGGAGTCCGCATGCGTATCTTGATCACCGGTGTCACCGGTTTTGTGGGCAACCACCTGGCTCCCGAACTCCGGAAGTACGACGGGGAGGCCGAGCTCTGGGGCCTCACCTGGGGCAAGTACGACCGCGAGAGCCTGGAGAAAACCGTCCCCGGCATTCGATTGATCGACGGGGATCTCGTCGATCGCGCTTCCGTGAAGCCGATCCTCGAAGCGGCCCGTCCCGATCTCATCTTTCACCTCGCCTCAGCAACATCGGTGGCGAGATCGTGGAGTTCTGCGGCACGCTCATTGGAGATCAACGCCATGGGCACCGCCCACCTCTTCGACGCGGTGCTCGAAGCGGAACTCGATCCGGTCGTGGTTGTATCCTCAACGGCCGAGGTCTATGGCCGAATCGATGACACCGGTTCGCCGCTCCGCGAAGACACACCCTTTGCGCCGCTCTCACCCTATGGAACGTCGAAGGTCGCCCAGGATCTCTTGACCTCGCAGTACCATGCCGGTCTCGGACTGGCCACCGTACGCCTGCGTTTCTTCCACCTCACCGGCCCCGGACGTCCGCCGCACTTCGTCGCATCGTCATTCGCCCGCCAGATCGCACGAATAGAAGCAGGTCTCGCACCGCCGACCCTCGAAGTGGGCAATCTGGATTCGGTGCGCGACTTCACCGATGTGCGCGATGCCGTGCGCGCCTGCAGACTGATCGCCGATCGCAGACTCGCCGGCGGCGTCTTCCACGTCTGCACCGGCCGCCCGGTGGTGATCTCCGATGTCGTCAGGCTGCTGCTCGAAATGAGCCGATGCGAGATCTCGGTCGAGGTCGATGGGGCCAGGGTCCGCCCTTCCGACATCCCCTGGATGGTCGGCGACCCGTCCAGGATCGAGGCGGCCACCGGTTGGCGCGCCGAAATCCCCCTCGAGCAGACCCTCGGGGATCTCCTCGACTGGTGGCGGGCACAGTCGGCCGTCGACGGTTGACAGTCGAACCCCATCACATTTCAGCGTCTTGCAAAAACCCTCTATCCCGATGGCTCGTGGTCTGAGTGCCGGCGAGACGCCAGCACTACAAAGGGCTGAGATCCATTGTAGAGCCGGCGTCTCGCCGGCCTGATGGTGAGGAGGGTCGGAAGACCTCAGTGTCCGATTCTTGAGTTTTGCAAGAG
>CBESWV010000111.1:0-12006 GCA_965533305.1 uncultured bacterium
GGGAGAGGGAGAGGGAGAGGGAGGGGATCATCACGGGGACGGGGACGGGGACGGGATCGGGATCGGGATCGGGATCGGGATTGGACACGGACACGGACACGGATACGGATACGGATACGGGATAAGGTACGCTCACCCCATCCCCACGGAGGTGGTCATGGACTTCGCCCTCGACGAACAGCAGCAGATGGTTCAGAAAATGGTTCGTTCCTTTGCCGAAGAGCGGGTTCAGCCGGGTGCGGCGGAGCGCGATCGCACGGGTGAGTTTCCGCACGAGATCTTCGCCGAGATGGGCGAACTCGGTCTGCTCGGGATGATGGTCCCGGAAGCCTACGGCGGCGCCGAGATGGATCTGCTGTCGTACCTCATCGCGGTGGAGGAACTGGCGCGGGTCGACGCCGCCGTCGCCGTCGGGATGACCGTCACCAACTCGGTGTGCTGCTGGCCCATCATGACCTTCGGCACCGAGGAGCAGAGGGCGGAGTTCCTGCCTCGACTCGCCTCGGGCGAAACGGTGGGCGGCTTCATGCTCACCGAACCCAACGCCGGGTCCGATGCCGCGAGCCTCACCACCCGCTATCGTGACGAGGGCGATCATTGGCGCCTCGACGGCGCCAAGGCGTGGATCACCAACGGCGAGGTCGGCCGGTTCTTTATCTGTCTCGCGACCAGGGACCCGGCTCTGGGACCCAAGGGGATCTCGTCCTTCATCCTCGACGCCGACCAGGACGGCGTCGTCTTCGACCCGCCCGAAGCCAAGATGGGGCTGCGCTCATCCAAGACCTGCATGGTCACTCTCGATGGCGCGCGGGTGCCCAAGAACGCCATGCTCGGCGGAGAGGGAAAGGGCTTTGCCATGGCCTTGGCGACCCTCGACCACAGCCGGCTCGGGATCGCCGCGCAATCGGTGGGGATCGCCACCGCCGCCCTCGAAGAGTCTCTGCGCTACGCCCGCGATCGAAAACAGTTCGGCAAGGCGATCATGGAGCACCAGGCCATCGCCTTCCAACTCGCCGACATGGACACCGAGATCGACGCCGCTCGTGGGCTCATGCAGCGTGCGGTCTGGGCCGCGGGTCAGCCCGGCCGCCATTCGCGCGAATCTGCGGCGGCCAAGCTCTTCGCCTCGGAAATGTGCAACCGTGTGGTCGGTCAGGCGATCCAGATCCACGGCGGCTATGGATTCTCGCAGGAGTACCCCGTCGAGAGGTTCTTCCGCGACGCCAGGGTTGTCACCATCTACGAGGGCACATCCGAGGTTCAGCGGCTGGTCATCGCACGCGCGCTGGCGGAACGCGCAAAGGGGCTCTGAGGTCTCAGCGGCCGGGGCTGAGGGATACCCTCAACGCGACACCGAAAATGGTGTCTACAGTCGCGATTGGCCGCGGGAGCCACCCGTAGCATTGTTCGGCATCGTCGACCCGCCGCTCCCGGAACAACTGCGGCCGAACAATGCAACAAGTGGCACCCCGTTCAAGGCCAATACCTCAAATCCTCAACAGTACGCGGGCTCGGTGCCTGGCTCTCTTTTCGCCGCGAAAAGGTGCCTGGCTCCGCTCCCATCGCGACACTACGGGCAGGGAATTGCTGTAACATCGCCGCCCGATGAGAAACCAAGACTATGCCACGCTCCTGAGCGAACTCTCCAACGAGCACTACCGTCGGTCGCCCCGTTCGGCGGCCATCCACGAGGAGGCGTGCCGCCACCTCGTGGATGGCGGCAGCCACGGGATCCGGATCGTCGAACCGTTCCCCCCGAGGATTCCCGAAGCGCTCGGCGGCTGGATGGTGGATGAGGACGGCCACCGCATCCTCGATCTCTGGCAGGGCCACATGGCCAACGTACTCGGTCACAACCCCGAGGTCGTGACCTCCGCCCTGAGCGAAGCCTTCGCCCGAGGATTCGGCACCCAGAACGGGATGGTGGATGCGCTCCAAGCCGATCTCGCCGAACTCGTCTGTCGTCTCACCGGCACCGAGTGCTTGCGCTTCACCACCAGCGGCAGCCTCTCGACCATGTACGCGGTGCTGATGGCGCGCTCGTTCACCGGCCGCGACATCGTCATGAAGGCCGGCGGCGGTTGGCACGGGGCCCAGCCGATGCTGCTCAAGGGAGTCGCCTACCGCGACGACGGCGTCGGTTTCGATGGCGTCGACTCCAAGGGCCTTCCCTCATCCCTCACCGACCGCATCATGGTCACCCGGTACAACGATCCCCAGCGCCTCGTTGAAGATTTCGCAACGGTCGGCGACGACCTGGCCTGCCTCATCCTCGAGCCCATGCTCGGTGCGGGTGGAACCATCGCCGCCACTACCGAGTACCTCAAACTCGCCCGCGAGCTCTGTACAAAGCACGGCGCGCTACTGATCTTTGACGAAATGATCACGGGCTTCAGATTCCACCCCGGCGGGCTCGGTGCACTCCACGGTGTGAAGCCCGATCTCGCCATCTACGGCAAGGCCCTCGGCGGCGGAATGCCTGTGGCGGCGGTGGCCGGTCGCGCCGAGGTCATGGCCGAGGCCGGACGAGCGACCGGACCGAGGGTCGCCTTCTCGGGCGGCACCTACTCCGCCCATCCCTCGTCGATGCTCGCGGCCAAGGTCTTTCTCGAGCACCTCGAGGATCACGCCGATGAAATCTATCCCCGGCTCGGTGAGATCGGATCGGCCATGCGGCGCGGTTTCGAGACCGCCTTTGCCGAGGGCGGCATCCTCGCACGCTGTACCGGCGCCATCGATGAGCTCGACTGCGGCAGCTCCATGGTCACTGTGCACTTCCCCCACGACGAATCGGTCGTCCTCGACAATCCGGAGGCGGTCTTTGATCCACAACGATGCGATATCGAGCTGCGGGAGAAGGTACTCGGTCTCGCCCTGCTGGTGGAGGATGTCCATCTGCTGCTCGCCCACGGCGCGGCATCAACGGCGCACACCGAGGACGACGTGGCGTTTCTCACCGAAGCCTGCCGGAGAGCAGCGGAGCGAATCGCGCGACACCGGTGAAGCGGAAGTTGCCGTTGGAGGCTCGATGATGAACCGTCGTCAGCTCTCAGCTCTCAGCTCTCAGCGACTAGCTTGAGTCCCCCCCTTCAAAACTCCTCCATCCGAAAAGAGACTTCCGGGTGGTGGGGGGAGCTGTCGGCTTACGGCTCATGGCTGATAGCTGACCGCTGATGGCTGATGGCTTTCGCGAGGTGCCTCAGTGCTTGTGCTCGCCTTCCTTGCCGAAATAGGCCTCGCGGAACATCGTGGTCATCTTGCGCAGGTTCTCGATCTCTTCGAGGTTCGTGCCCTGCTTGGCCTTCATGGCGTGGATCTGGATGGCATGCAGGATCGCGAGCTTGTGGATGTACTCGTTCATCGCCTTCTCGTCGTCGTGGTCCACGGCGGGTTTGATCCGCTGGGCCATGAAGTAGGCGGTGACGATGTCCTGGATCTCAGATGCGTGAGCTTCCTTGTTGTTCACCCAGCGAACGATCTGGTTGTAGTCCTCATCGTCCTCGGCCGAGAGCTCGATGATCTTCTTCATCGACTTCTCGACGGTACCGATGTGCTCCTCGATGAGCTGGACACGGAGTTCGTCGTCATAGATCCCACACGGAATCTGGCAGTGGGCCGATGCCGGAACGGCGGTGGCGATGAGGGCGAGTACGACGAGCGAAGCAAGTGCAAAGCGTTTCATGAAACCTCCTGAGTACGGTCGCTGACTGCAACCCATGCGGACCCGTTCGTATTTCGGCCATCCAACCGAAGCGGTGAGACCCCGGATCTCGCGAACAGGATGAGAACGGGCGGTTCGAACCAAGCCCCGGCGATCTCTGACTCAGCTGATCGGGGTTGAATAGCGGACCGTCTTCAGTTATTCCCACACGAGGGGGGCCTTGTTATAGATGTTCATAGTCAGCTTGTGCCCCTGGACCTTGCACTCCAGCCTGACATAGCGGTTGAGCACATCGTCGCCGTCAACGAGCTCGCTGGAAATGAACTCGTAGGACCCGTTCTTCTTGCTGAGGCCCTTCTCGTTCAAGAACTCCAAGAAAGCCTTTTCTGAGTCCTGGGACGCTGGAGCGGGGTGGCCGACGAAAAAGTAGGCAATCGCCACCTCCTCATCCGAGATCGAACCGCTTTCGAGGTTCACAAAGACGTTCTCCACCCGATCCACCGAGAACTCGTGAAAGGCCCGCTGGTCGGTTTCCTTGAAGTACTTGACGCCATAAATGAGTAAACCGATGACCACACCAACCATGACGAGCTTCTTGAGACTCATATCCACCCCTTTCTCGCGCTGAACCAAACAACGGTCTTTCTTCAATACTACCGAAGGATGCCTCAGTCCCCCATCACCTCCAGCCGGTGCCCCGCCGAGTAGGCCGTGAACTCGGGTGCGTACATGCTCTGCAGGGTGGCGGGTCCGACCTTGAAGGCGCCGGCCATGTTGGCCCTGAGTCGATACTTGAAGGTGTATTCGCCCGCGGGGAGCCACTCGAAGAAGAAGTTGGTTCCCGAATCGCGGACCTCCTCGTACCAGCCGATCCCAAGATCCCACTTGTACTGCGAGTGCAGGGTCTCGGGCTCGAAGCCGGCGCCCCTCGGATCCCGCAGATGGACGTACTCGGCGGCGTGCTTGGCGCTGATGGAGAGGTGGACCTCGACCTGGTCGCCGGGGGCGAGTTCCTCGCCATCGGTCAGCGGCCGCAGAACCCAGTGCGTGCCGTCGTTGAATCTCCGGAAGTACTGCCGGGTCACGGCGAAGAGATCGCCGCGCGCCTCGTCGGGGAGCCTCTCGGTGGAGAAGTGCCAGGTGGCCGAGGCAAAGGCGAAGCCCTTGGCATCCTTCTCGACGACGATGGTCGACATGGTCTTCGAGTCGACCTCGGGCCCGGGGACGATGACCTGGTTATGAGCGCCGGTGTACTCGTCGGGTTCGAAGACCATCTCGGTGGTCCGCGGACCGATGATGACGGTGGCGTCCTCGCGCACGCCGAGGCCGTCTTCCTGCTCGAGATAGTGGACCATGGAGGAGATCACCTCGGCGGTGGCGCGGGTCGATTTCCAGTGACCGAGCTTTTTGTTGAGCATCAGCCACTGGACCAGCCCGTGCCGACGCTCGTCGGTGGGATCGAGTTCTGAGAGAACTCTGAGCGCAAACGCGTGGGTCTCGATGGTGTCGTTGTACCAGCGCCAGGCGCGGTCCTCGGGCGCCCAGTAGGTGCCGAGATCGCGCTCGGTCTTGGCCGAATCCATAACGGCGTCGAAGACCAGCACCGCATCGTCGTGACGACCGGCCCGCTCCAGGGTCAGGGCGAGGTAGCCCTTGAGCAGCGGTGAGTGGTCACGCCAGTGGCGAAAGCTGAAGTCGAGCATGGTCTGCCGATCGTCGGCGGTGAATACGCCGCCGGTCCAGCTCTCATCCGGGTAGTTCGAGATCACAAAATTGAGGTAGGTGATGAACTCCCAACAGCAGTCGAGACCCACCATCATGTCGACGAGCTCATCGATGTAGTGGCGGTGCATGTAGGCCCACGCCCGGACCACGACATCTTTCGGCACCTCGACCCCGAACTCGAGGCCCTTGGAGAAGCCGTAAAGGATGTAGAGGGTCATGTAGGGCGACGGCGGCCCACCCGGCCACCAGGGGAAGGCGCCCAGCGAGGTCTGGGCCTTGACCAGCTTGGCCAGGGCGGCATCGCGTTCAGCCCGAGCCACCCTCGGGTCGAGGACCTTGATCAAATCATCGGTATCTTCGGCTCCACCCCGCGAGGTCTGCAACCAGGGCGTCTCCTCGAGGGTCATCTTGCGGTTGGGGTCGGTGGCGTCCCAGGTCTCGAAGCGGACATCGCGCTCGGCGAGCTTGGCTGCCATCTGAGCCACCGAAGGGTAGTCGTCGAAGACGCCGGTCACGATGCCCGTCGACAGGAATCGGTTGAGGGTCTGCTCGGTGCACTCGTAGGGATAGTCGATGAGATACGGCAGCGCACCCAGCACCGAGTAGAAGAGCTGGGCGTCGACGGTGACCACGAGCTGGTCGTGGATCAGGCTCGGGTCGTCATCGGCGGCCATATCGGCGAAGGTCAATTCTCGCCGATCCCGGTCCCTGAGGGTCACGAACTTCGACTGGGCCAGGTGCATGCGCCCGGGGAGCACCGGCAGCGGCCGCAACTCGCCATCCGAGAACGCGCCGGCGCGCGCCGTGACCTTGAACGCTACAGTACCGATGCGGGCCGGGACTTCAACGGGGAAGGCCAGGTTGGCGCCGCCACCCGGTTCGACGTCGAAGGGCACGCCCGTGGTGTCATCGGCGGTCAGGCCGAAGAGGGCTCGGAGATCCTCGTCGGTCTCGGGGTCGCGGATCTCGAAATCGAGGGTGCCCGAGAGGGCCTCTTCGCCCGCATTGTTGACGACGACCTTGATGTCCGCCTCATCTCCCTCGCGCAGGAAGCGCGGGAGGTAGGGCCGGACCATGAGTTCCTTGACGCTCTGGGTCGTCCGTTGGGCCGAACCGCCCTTGAGATCGGTGGTGACGGCGTGGAGCCAGACATTCCACTCGGTGACCGAGTCGGGCACCTCGAACTCGATGACGGCGGCGCCGTCATCGTCGAGGAGCAGATGCGGTTCCCAGAAAGCAGTCTCGGAGAAGTTCGAGCGAAGCTCCACGGGAGCTTCCCCAACTCCGCCGCCGGAGGCATCCTTGTCCTCGACGCCCATACCCAGAGGCGATCCGGTGCTCGCAACTTCACCTTCGTCTCGACTGATCGAATCGGCCACGACGGACTCTTCCAACGCCGCCATGGGCGCCGCCTGGGCCATCATCTCGCGCCCGTCCGCCATTCCCATCTTGGCGGCATAGAACCGCCCACGACGACCCGGTCCTCCGACGCCATAACCGGAGATCCCCTTGAGACGATCGCCGCGAAGACCGGGGTATCCCGGAAGGCCCGAGAATCCCCATCCCCCTTGCCACACCGGCGAGGCCGTACCGAGGCTCGACCAGGCGGTCGCGACCGCCGTTCGGGTGGGATAGAGCGAGAGCGGACTCGGCGGTGAGTGCGGGGCGAAGATATCGAGGGAGCGGTCGTACATATATGCCAACAGCTCGGCCGACGCGGAATCGACCACCGATTCGTCGTGACCGCGAACGGTGACCCGGAAGGTCTCCGTGGTTCCCGGCCGCAGCCGGTCGCGGAAGGTGGCGAACTCCAGATCGAGTTCACGATCGGTCCACGGCACCATCACCGCAGCACTCTGTTGCATGAGTTGGAAGTCTTGGACGAGCTTGAGGGTGACTCCGAAACCTCCGCGATCGGCCATGGTCACGGGAAACTCGACCACTCCACTGCGACCGGGCCCGATTTCGCGCTGTTCGAGTCGGTTGCCGTCACGGTAGATCTCGAGGACCATCTGCTGGGCTTTGAGTCCGGTGTGGATCAGCAATCGCGCGGTGCCGCCCACCTCGACTGATGAAGTCTCGAATCCGATCAACATGGGCAGGTTCACCGGCGTCCGACGTTCGCCGACCACCACGAGCTGTTGCGCGGTCTCGAATGTCGCGCCGAAGTCATCCTCGGTGGTGTAGAGCAGTCGGTAGGCACCCGCTGCGACCCCAGGCAGGTCAATCTCGGCGGCACCGTCCTCTCCGTGACTCAGAGTCCCGGCGGCGACCTCCGGCCCTTCAGGCCAGGCGGCCATCACCGCACGGTAGTCGTAGGATGTATCCCACCGCGCACGGAGCGCATCGCCTTTGCTGGCGTAGTCTTCATAACCCGGTCGAGTCGGCCGGGTCAGTTCCGCCGGCATCGGAGTGTCTTCCGGCTGTTCGAGCCGCACCAACCGCCAGGCGCCGACGCCGGCGCGTGGGCTTCCGTCGAGATCGGAGCGGACGACCCGGAATGTCGCCGGATCACCCTTCGACAGAAAGCCGTAATCCGAAGTGATGGAGGCTTCCACCGCGACAAAACCGAGGCGGAAGCTGCGTTCGGCCGAGCGAGTCTCGCCACCCTCGTCGGTCACATCCACCGACAACCGGTAGCGGTAGGTCACCCCATCGGCGGCCTCGCGTTCGTCGGCTTCGGGAGTGAATCCGATCTCGAAATCCCCTTCATCACCGAGTTCGCTCTCACCCGAGGCGACAAGCTGACTTTCGCTCTGCGGGGATGGATACCACCATCCCCACCACCAGGGATAGACCGGTTCACGTGTCACCCGCCATCGCACATCGCCGGTGACCACCGGCAGACCGAAGTAGTACTGGACACTCCCGGCCAATGTCGCCGGCCGGTTGAGCCGAAGCGCCTCGGGAGGGTCTCCGATACTGACCTCGAAGGTGGGGCGTTTGTACTCTTCTACCCGCACCAGGGTGTCACCGCCAAATGAAGTTCGAAGTCGCCACTGACCGAGCAGGCGTCCCGCGGGGATATCGAAACTCGCCGACGCCGAGCCGTATGAGTTGGTTTCGAGCGTTGTCTCGGCCACGACCTCGTGGTTGGCGTCGAGGAGGCTCACCGAGATCGAAGCATCGGACAGAGTCCGATAGCTGAGATCCTCGCCGCCGCCCCTGAATGCCACCACCTTGAAGTGGAGTTGCTGCTGCGGTCGGTACACCGAACGATCGGTGTAGACCAGCGCCGAGGATATGACGTTGCGTTCGCCGTTTTCGAAACGCCAAAGGCCCCTGAGGTCATACGCCAAGTTCTTTCCGTCCCGAGCGAGCAGAAAGTGGCGCTCGTGCTTCCATCCGCCCTGGCCGAACTGAACCCGGCCGTCGGGACCGGTTTTCCGGGTCGCCATCGCCCGGTGGCCGTTGCGCCAATCAAATCGAAAGAGCTCGACCGCAACGCCGCCGAGCGCGTTCCCACTCGAACCCGAACGTGCGGTGACTTCGTAGCCACCGTGGGCCTGCTCAGTCACCAGCACCAGATCCGTGAGGAGAAAATTGCACGCCAGGATGAGGTTCTGGGCTTCAGAAAAGTCCTTCCGCGGCGAGGCGACGATGAGATAGGCGCCCGGTTCAGAGATCGGCGGCACGGTGTAACTGAAGTGGGACCGGTAGTCCGGGGTCGACGGCAGGGTGTGCATCCACTCCGCGACCGGTTGGGACTCGGCCATGATCTTGGGAACCTCGCGGTGGCCCGGTAGGAGCTGATTGTCCTGGGCCGACGTAATGGCGTCGATCAGATCGTAGGGATAGGCGCGGAAGTAGAGAGTGTCGAGGTTTGTCGAGTTGATCTGGATCGATCTCCGACCTTCGCCATCGGCCTTCATGGTCTGGATGGCGTAATTCGGCGCCTCGATGCTCGCAACCGTGTGGTCGCAGCGCTTCCCGCCGATGGACCCCGGGTGTCGGTCGCGACCGGCGAGGGCAGCCTCGCGGGCCCGGATCAACGCGTCGGGTGTGTCCTCGGCGCGAATGAACTCGGCGAGCAGCGATTGGCCCATGGACCACCACTCGAAGCTCGGGTCGAAGGATGCCAGGGTTGCTTCGAGATTCTCTCGGATGGCCAGTCGATCGTGCCTATTGCTGAACCCGGTATTAAAGCGTCGAAGTCGCTCGAGCCGAGCTTCCAGCGCGGCCTCGGGCCGACCTTCCCCGTCGTGCCACGCCTCGAGATCGTCGAGCACGGCGCCGATCTTGACCAGTGGGTGGATCTCCGGATTCGCCAAATCGAGATCACCGGATTCCGCCGGGTTCCCGTCCAAGAGGATCCCAAAATCGATCCTGAAGATGTCGTTGCTCTGGTCCGGCCGCCACAATGACGTATCGGCGAGCAACTCGGTCCAGAGATAGCTCACGGCGTCGCGGAGGGTTCCGCGGATGCGCGGCGGATAGTCGTTCTGCTCGATGTATCGAGCCAGCACGCCGATGCCCTCGTCGGCCCAGGCCTCGCGTCTCGCCCAAAGCTCACCGAAGGCGCGGTTGGACTCTTCGACAATCTGATCCACATCCCACTTCTTGAGATCGAGCTCGGCCGTGGTCTCAACCCGTTCGCGTTGGCGGATCTCCCACGAATAGGCGTGGACATAGGTGGCGAGCGCGTGGGCGTAGTAGAGATCGAGCACCGCTCGCGAGATCTCGTCATCAGGCCACGGCGTTTCCTTCAGAAAGCGCACCGCGGTCTCATAGCCGTGCAGGGCGCTGCGCAGCTTGACCTGCTCGACGATGGCGCGGGTCCACTCCTCGGCTTCTCCGGCAACTTCGGCCCGCTGGCGGATCGCCTCGACAACATCAAACGCCGCTTCGAACTTCTGATCGTTCTGCAGGCGCTGGACTTCTTCCCAGTTCAGTTTTTCCTCCTCGATCGCGATCTGACCCGCTGGGGCCTCCCCATTGTCGCCTGGCCCCGCAGAAACCTGGAGACCGACAACGCCGAATGCAACGGCGATGGAGAGGAAAACGAGGATGATCGGGGCCAAACGACGAAGGGGTAGCATTTTCTGCATAGCACCATTTTAGACACAGCCGAGGCCGGGAAGTTCCCTCAAGCAGGATATTCGGGTGGCGGCTGGGGCGATGGTCCAAATTGTGACGCATACGTAAAGGTATTAGGTATAAGGTATTAGGTATTAGTCCATCGCAGGTTGTGGCTGCCGGTTTGCTCCGCCGCCGGATGGTAGGAGCCGGTCACTTCGCCAGTTTCCCACCACAAATAACACGAAACACACAAAGGTCGCGACAAAGACTGATCCGACGCTTGTTCAGCTCGTGTTGTTGAGGTGCGGCTATTCGTAGGGAGATTCCGTTGAAATGTCTTCATAAGAGCTTGTGGACCTCTTTGCGATGGTTGATCTTCGTGCTCTTTGCGATGCAACCCACGAACGTGTGACATGTCATCTACGCCCATCAGCGTCATCAGCGTCATCAGCGGGCAATCTTCGATGGGGATGGAGTTAACGGCTTAAGAGCTCAGCTCTCACGAAACCCAGGTTTGATGCTCGCTTGGGGTTTCCGTCGTACTATATTCAGAGACATGCGGTTTTTGATTGCCCTCCTCGTCGCCATGGTGGCGTTCCCGGTCGCAGCCGATGACGGTTTCGGCCTCGGGCTGGCCGAGATGGACTTCTCCGCGAAGACGACCGATGAGGCAACCGACGATTTGACCGTCCTGGCAGCGCAGGACATCCCCTCCGAGCGGGCCGAGGTCCTGGCGTTCCAGGCCTCCCTCAGGCCCACGACCGGTGCCGAACGCACCCAGGCTCTCTGGAACTCGGACATGGCTCGGGTCCACTACGCCCTGGCCGCCCAACACGCCATGCTGGGTCGAGAAGGCCTGGTCAACGGCGGCCGGATGGCCGGGGTCGGGCTGGCCACCGCGGGGATCGGTGACGGCGACCCCAACGGCGCGCTGGGGATGGCCCTCGGTCGCGGAAAATGGGCCGAGATGAACGCCAACCAGAGGGTTCAGGCCGGGGTCGAGGCGACGATTCTGGGCGCACTGCTCGCCTTCATGATCTCCAACGCCGACTGAAGACAGCCGGGTCGCCCTGGCCGGATTCCCATGTCAACGAAACGCCATCCGAACTTCGTTCAACGATCGCGTCTCCGCAACTCGCTGGCAGGCTCATGAGTCCGATCTCAGCCTGCTCTGCCTCCACCAGACCGTGGAGGTGTCGTGGCCAAGAAAACCCGGTCGTAAGTCTTGATGCACCTCGCGCGACTGCGCGCATTGGTCCGAGTTTCTTCATCGGCAATTTGGATTTCCAGGGGCCCATCACAGTTTTACCGCAAAGACCGCGATGATCGCAAAGACCATCGCAAAGGGCATCGCATTATTGACTCATCACACCATCGCGGGAGCTCATCGAGGGTCGAGCACTCAGGTTCGCTGAAATGATGATCACCCGGTGAGGTCGTCCTTCAAGCCGGATGCCGTCATCCGCGCCCCGGTTGCGATGACTTCTTGAAGTGTTTCTTTGCGATGGCCATAGCGGTCGTAGCGTTCTTTGCGTTTCAAACAATCCGTTGAAGCCACAACCGTCGGCCCACGAAGTCGTATGGCGCTCCGGAACCGATAT
>CBESWV010000112.1:0-12003 GCA_965533305.1 uncultured bacterium
GGTTCGTGTCCTCGCAGACCTGAATCACGATCTGAGCGGTCGGGATCGGGGCCGGGTTGACATAAACCGTGACCTCGGTCTGACCGGGAGCAATCTGGGCGCCACCGATGCTATAGCCAGAGGATGGCAGAACCGAGACGTAGTAATGGGAATCCGGATCCCGGTTGAACATCGGGTTTCCGTCCACGCCCTCGGCGATCACCGGCATATAGCTGTGGTGAAAGCTGAGCGACTGCATGGTGTTTTCCGGCACCGGATCTTCCGGGCTGTTGAAGGGAACGTGGTAGGTGAGGTCCTCTTCAATCAGCCACCGGTAGCTTGCCACCGGTGTCTGACCGTCTGAACCGTCTACGACGCTGAGTGTGACCTGCGCTGCAGCGGGGGATGCCGCAAGCGCGAAGGCCAGCAAAAAGACCACCGCCAACGACATGCTTGCCGTTGGCGCGGGCCCTGTTCCACACCATACTCTCGTTTTCATGAGGTCTCCTCCTCGATGTTCCGTTGTCCGATCTCGTCAACGAAGCCGGCACCGAACCCGCAAAGAGGGATCGGTTGATCCCCTCGGGGCCGTTGTGCCGGCGGTGTCACGGTCGAGTCTGTCGGCCGGGCTGTTGTCAACTTCATTCACTATCTTCCTTGTGCTGATTCGGTCATTCTGCCGCTCAAAATGAGTTGCTGTGCCACCGGTATAAGCAACATTGATGCCAGGTTTTTGCAAAACCACAGAAAAGTCTTTAAACCATTGAAAATAAGTCAAATGAAATTTTTCAGCCCGGAAATGACCGTCTCGCGGTGCATTGTCTTTTTGTGATGTGAGACACAAAAACCCAAACCGAGGGGATGAGACGTGGCTGTGTCTCACCTCGACGGGTTCGATCTAAGTTGATGGTGATAATGCTACTTGCGGCTGTCGTCGGCGAGGATTACGAACTGTCTCACCCCTGTCTCATCGGCTCAATGAGACACTAAGTGCGCATCGGACATGGCCCCTGCTCAAGCCTGAGAAACCACATCCGAACCCGATCGGTCAGTGAATGACCCAACCGCTCTTCTTCTCCAGGCGCGGTTCCTCTCCGGCACTGAGCTCGGTGAGATAACAGCCCTTGGAAGCATAGCGCTGGCCGGGCCCGAAACTGAACCTCTCGTACACCCCGACGGCATAGTCCTGGTCCCGCATCATGTCTGAGATGTCCAGGAAGTAATCTCGATAGAACTCGTCCCGCATCATCTTGACCAGACCGGTGAGGTTCCAGCCGACAAAGTACATATTCGCCTGGATCTCGAAATCGGTGACCGGGATCTTCCTGATGCTCAGCCAGCGCTTGATGGCGAGGCGGGTACGGGCCTTTTCATCCGGCATGGCATTCGGGTGGCTGATCAGAGTGAAGGCCCGAACGGCTTCGGGCAGATTGCCGACACCGTCACCGAGCAGGGTCGCAGACATAAAGAGCACCGGGGGGTGTGGTCCGCTCTCGAAGGCGGCCACGGCCGGCAGATCGTCCTCACCGATCCACAGAACGAAAGCGGCTCCGGGGTTTGTTTCGGCGATCTTGGCCAGGTCTTCCCTGGTCAAGGGTTTTTCCCCGGGCAGGATCTGATCGGTGGCCGCAGGCATCCTGACGAGGTCGCGGGTTTCGCGAAATCCTCGAGCGAAGGCATGCCCCGAGGGCGTGTCGCGATAGACCTGGACGACCGGCGCCTCGTGGATGAGCTTGTCAGCGCGGCGCAGGTATCGAGCCGTCGCCTCCCCCTCCTGGTAGTGACCCTTGGAGAAGTAGAGGGTGTACCAATCGCTGTCGGAGATCACCGGATAGTCGGTCAATGGAAAGAGGCTCGGAATCTCCTGTCGTTCGCAGAAATCGTGAATCGGAGCCCAGTCGCCATCACTGATACCGCCGATGAAGGCGAAAACCGGCTGTGTTTCGTAGTACTCGGCAAGCTGATCCGCCCAGGTTTCGGGGGCACCCTGGAGTTTCCAGACATCGAGTTGCCAACGACGGTAAGGATCCCACTTCTCCTGCTTGTAGAAGGGTCCGCGGCGTCGGCGTTCATCCTCGTGCCGAACCTGACTGTTGTGGTCACGGACATGCGCCTGGAGGACCGACACCATCGCCTGCTCATCTTCCTCGCTGACCCCGTCGGTAACCACGGTTGCGAAATGGATCATCTGGTCGGTCACGCCGGGCGAAAACTCGGCTGAAAGCCGCTTGAGGTAGCCGATGAGCGTGCCCATCTCTTCCTTGTCGAGGGCGTACCGGGGCATCACGAGGTCGAAGACGCGGTCGTTCGGGTCTTTGCCGAGGCGGATGGCTCGCGCCAGTGTCTTGTCGTTGTAGGCCGGTCTGTATTCCTCCTGTGCCAGCTCGTCGGGCAATCGCCCTCTCGCGATCTCGGTCATCTCCGCACCGACCAAGGGACGGTTGAGCCGGCCCCAGTTTGTCGGCAGGGTGATCACCGACCCCTCGAGCGATCCGAGCCCACTCCGCAGATGACAGCTGGCGCAGGTAAACATGGATCCGTCCACCGGTATATCGCCCTGGACGATGGCCTGCATGGGCTCCCCATCGGGGTTGATGCCCTCGTGGTACATCCGCCAACCCGGGTCGTGTGACGCCACCGGAACTGCCGCCGGCTCATCTTCTTCGGCCGATATCGCTACGGTAAAAAGCACCGCGGCCGAGACAAGAAAAAGAAAACCGACCCATCGGGTGCGCGTGGCCATCACTCACCTCCCCGGATCTTCTCGAGTTCGGTGGTGAGATCGGCCGTGGATACGAGCCCATCAATCTTCAACCACTGATTCGGTTCGGTTCCCTTGATGAAGGTCACCGGCTGATGGGACATCTTGTCCGGGACATAGGCGTCGAACGCGTGCATGACCTTGTCGATGTCGTCACGGTCACCGGTCAGAAAGTACCACCCGGGCTGCGCCCGGTACCGTTTCAGGTACTTGCTCATAATCTCCGGGCTGTCGTGTTCCGGATCGATGGAGATGGACAGCAGGGTCGGCCCCCCGGGGCCGGAGCCCATCCGCCGCTGGAGGTTGGTGAAGCCGGCCGAGAGAATCGGACAGATGGTGGTGCAGGTGCCGAAGATGAAATCCACCATCACGACCTCCTTGCCCTCGACGAGCTCATTCAAGGTGACGACGTTTGCGTCCTGATCGATGAGGGTCACTTCGGGGATCTCGACGGTGAGGGTGGACGTCGTATATGGAGGCGCCGCCCAGGATGGCGCCCCGGCGAGGAGAGCTACCGAGACGACGAGAAACAGAATCGTGGCTCGACCGGGGCCTCGGGTTGGTGTCCGGAGGCGGGTCGGTGTTGCATCAGTGTTCTTCACATCAACTCCCAGGCGAGATTACCGAAAACGAGGGGCCACGCCGCAAAGGCGACAAAGATCGAATACGCCGCGATGGAGAGCATGAGCCATGTCCGTTCGGATTTCATGATCAAACCACCCAGACTCGTCCGATGCGCTATGGACAGAAAGAGCCCGGGAAGGATTGCCGCGACCACTGCCACCACGAGACTGGTCATCAAAGGATACCCCACATAGCCGTTTCCTCCCTGAAAGAGGTCAAAGGGGCAGTGGTGGGTCGGCAGCTCGTAGTACGCGACCGAGACAAAGGAGATGATGGCGACGATTCCCATCACGAACACCACGGGCGCCAGGGCGGCGACCGCGATCCGCGGTCCCGATCTGCGACCGACCAGCGCCCACACGAGGGCCACGAGGAAGACCACCGACCCCGCAGCGAAGAGCGGCAGGGTGGTGGCGGCCGGCAACGACGCGACGTCACCCATGACCTTGTCGCTGGACTCGGAGAAGAGCGAGCCGCAGCACGAGGTGATGATGTCCGGCTCGATGCCCCGGAAATAGAGGAACTGGAGCACGATATCGGCCAGAGCGATCGGCGTCAGTGCGAGCAGTAAGACGTTCTTCAGGCGCATCACCGGGAAATCACCCGCTCGTTGATCGAGCCGGTTGAGGGCGATCCAGATGGGGAAGAGCAGCACCATGGCCGCCTTGGTCCCGAGCACCCACCAGCCGATGGGGTTGGCGTTGAGCGATCCGGTCGCGCACATGGCGCCGACAAAGAGCTCGTTGAGATCATCGACTGTATGGATGAAGAGCAGTGCGGAGCCGATCTCGATCCACAGCGCGACGTTGACCAGGACCGAGACAAGATACGAGCTACGCTCCAGGGTGAGCTGGTATTCGGATGCCGACGAGGGGTCCCACCCCCTGAGGACGCGGACGCCGATCACCGAACCCGCGATCATCAGCGCGACCACCAGACCACCCCCGATGAGCAGCCCAAGCACTCCCGGGTGAAGAATCACGACACCGACTCTTCGACCACGAGCCCATCGCGGACCACCAATCGCCGGCTCACGAGGGGGTGAACCATGACTCTCGGATCGTGGGTCGCAATGAGGATCGTCGTACCTGACCGGTTGAGTTCGGCGAGGATCTCGAGGAGTTCGGCCGAAAGCTCGCTGTCCAGGTGGGCGGTGGGTTCGTCGGCGATCACGATGGTCGGGTGGTTGACCAGCGCCCTCGCGATGGCGGTGCGCTGTTGCTCACCACCGGAGATCCGGCCGGCACGGGCGGTTTTTCGATTCTGGAGATGCATGCTCTCGAGTGCGCCATCGACCCGCTCTTCCATTTCAGCAACCGACATCCCGGTCGGGAACAGCGGCAACATGACGTTGTCTCTCACGGTCAGATCGGGGATGAGGTGGAGGTGCTGGAAAATGAAACCGAAGGTCGATCGCCGAATGGAGGTCAGCGCGGTTTCCGAAAGCCGCGAGACCCGGCGGTCACCCACCACGACCTGGCCGGATGTCGGTCGGCTCATGCAGCCGATGATGGTCAGCAGCGAGGTCTTACCAGAGCCGCTGGGACCCTCGAGAACAACGACCTCCCCCCGGGATATCGACATCGAGATTCCCCGGACGGCCCGGACCTCGTCCGGCGCCCCGCGGTGATAGGTCTTGGTCACATCCTCGACCAGTACCAGGTGATCGCCGTTCGAGATGGTCAACCGCGCACCACCGCATCCGGATCCGTGACCGCAGCCTTCCACGATGGTGCGACGGTGGCGGCGACATAGGGGACCACCGTCAGAAACCCGATGGCGAAGAGCATGTACGGGTCGATGTGGGGCGTGGGATGGAGCTCGGGAAAGAGAACCGACCACCCGCGGAGCATGGGCACCAGGAGCGGAGCCCCGAGCACGAAAACGTGGATGACGGAGGCGATCAGACCGAGGATCAGCGAGGTGAGTGAGATGACCATCCCTTCCCACATCTTGAGTTCGAGGACATCGCTGGTGTCCCAGCCCACCGCTTTGAGGATCCCGATCTCCCGCCGTTCCTCGGCGCTGAGGCCCGTTGCCTTGTCCCACGCGAGGATGACAAAGGCGATAAGCCCCCCCGAGAACACGGCCAACATCATTCCGCTGCGCCAGTGGAAGACCGCATCGTAGGTTCTCAGGACCTCCGATCGGGTGATCGGTCGCGAGTCGGGAAACGCTCTTTTGATCTTGGCCGCAATGGTGTCGATTTCATGCTCGTTGGCCACCCTCACAGAGAGATCGGTGGCTGATCCCTCGGGGAGGCCGAGAAAGAGGGCCGCCTCGCCGGCGGTCATGACCACGAGGTCGTTGGTCAGGATGTCGGACTCAGAGGTGAAGGTACCGACCACCTCGTAGAGAATCCCGGTCGTCGCCGCATCGATGAGGATGATCTCGCCACCGACTGATGATCCCCACATGGCGGCCACACCGGCGCCGACGGCGCACTCGGTGGGATCTGTCGGCAATCGACCCTCGACGAGATCGATGGTGGCCATGCCCGGGCCCGCACCCATGATGGTGATTGTCGACTGGGTGACGGCCTCGTAGGTGTAACCCCAAAACCGGGGTTCAACACCGATGACGCTGGGAAAGCCCGCAATGGTCTCCCCTACCGCGATGTCGATGGGCACATGCCGGCCGCCGACCATCCGCTGGACCGTCAATTCCGGAGCTCCGATAAAAAGTTGGGCCGCTTCCTGCCTGAGGGACTGGGTCAGTAAGAGGACCGAGGCGACCACTGCGACGGTGAAGGCGTAGACCGCAACGATCGCCCAGTTCTTGAACGGTCTGCGTTGCAGCGAAGCCAGAGCGAAGTCGAGGATCTTGAGGTGGCGCCTCATGGGGTAACGGCATCCGTTTGAAGCGGCGCCGGAGTTCGAATCAGGATCGGCGGCGGGCTCAGCACCGAACCGGCAGGGAAGTGTTCGGGCGCCCCCGGGGAATCCTGAAAGGCGGAGAAGAGATCCGCCTGTGACGGGTGTCGGGTGTAGCGGGCCTCGGTCCATAACGCCAGATCGGAGAGATCGAGTCGTTCGGTGAGGGTGTGAAGCTGTGGAAGTTCTTCTCGACGCCATCGGCGGTTCTCGTAAGCGGCCCACGCGACAAACGACGTGAGTAGCACGAAACCGGTCGCGACGAGGCCCAGAAAACGCCATGCGCGAGTCACGGGCGTCTCCGGATCTCAGGATTTCCATCGGTGCGGGAAGGAAAACCCATGCCTACTCGAGAGACTTGAGCACGGCTTCGTCGACGGCATCGAAGGCGAGCACATCGGCGCCGCCGTGATCCGCCCGGAAACTCTCGGCCAGATCGGCCGTGGCCAGCGGGATCAACTCGGCGCCCATGGGACCGAAGACATCCGATCCGGCGACAAAGAACGCGTCACGGGCTCTTATGGGTTTGGTCGTGTAGTAGTCGGTGACCCAGATCTCGGCATCGGGAGTCGTTGAGGCACCCTCCCCTTTTAAATACCGAAAAAGATCCTTCGGCCCATCGAAGAAACGATGCGAGCCATCGGGGTAGGCGATGGTGGCCACCCAGTTGGGATACTTGGCGACAAACATCCCACAGACGGCGCATCGGTCCTTCGGCCCCGGTGGGGGCGGTCCGTCCGAGGCGGCGACGACGGCATTCGATGCGAGAAAGGCCACAATCCACACGATCGCCACTGGTTGATACTGAGACATACAGCGATCATCGTTGAGGCCCAAAAATGTGTCAAGGCCTTGCTGCTTCCATTCCCGATCCCACGCCCGGTTACTGCACCCGAAGATCTGAAATCTACTCGTGACCCGGGTCACTCGATTGATTGAGCAATTGAATATATCTTCCATTAACCATGAGGTTGAAGGAAGGAGTCTTGTTTTTAACATTCAATCTCAATTACTCGGGCCAGCGGGGATCGCCCCTCATCAACCCGAGATTCAAAAATGGAGGGCACCATGTGTAGAACAAGAACGGGCATGTTTCAACTGAAGGTTCTGGCATTCGCAGTTTTCGTCGTCGCCTCTCTCGGCGCCGTCGAAATCGCGGAGGCTGACGATGACATCAACCTGATCGTAACCACAAGCGCGACGGTCTACGCGCCGGGAGATCAGGTTGCCGTACAGGCCGTCGTCACCGATGAAGACGGTGATCCCATCACCCGATTGCGGCGATCGACCGTCACTATCAATGATCCGGCCGGCCAGCGCCGATTCAGATCATCACTCTCCCACCAAGGTGGCGGAGTTTTTACCTCGGCCTATGTCCTCGACTTATCAGGACCGATGGGAACATGGAGGGTCGATGTCCGCGTCGACGCCGGACGCGGCGATCGGGCATCTGCATCAAGGACATTCGAGGTCACCGGCGATCCTGGAGGCTGTCCGGACGCCGATGGCGACGGACATGAAGACGCCTCCTGCGGCGGCGATGACTGCAACGACGGTGATCCGACCATCTACCCCGGCGCCCCGGAGGTCTGCGGCGATGGCATCGATCAGGACTGCGACGGTACCGATCTTTCATGCGGCGAGGGACACGAAGGTCTCGTCTGGAACGGATCGGAGACCTGTCTGCAGTGCCACACCACCCAGGCCCACGAGGTTCACGCCTCGGTGATGTACCAGTGGGAAGGCGCGACTCCCGATATGACTTCCGGCCCCGAGAAACAAGGCAAGATCTCGGGCGCGGTCAACAGCTACTGCATCAGCATCCTGGGCAACTGGGATGTCTGCGGCAACTGCCACGTCGGTTTGGGTCAACCGCCGACGCCGGATGCGACCCCGGAGCAACTCGCGAACATCGATTGCATGGTGTGCCACCAGGAGGCGTACCGCCGCAAGAAGGTGGACGGCGCCTTCGTCCCGGACGAGAACGCCATGACGATCTCGATGGATCAGGCGGCCCGGACGGTTCATCCACCCGGACGTTATAACTGTCTCCAGTGCCACGCAAAGGCCGGCGGCGGTGACGCCGTCAAACGGGGCGATCTGACCATGGCCCAGATCTCGACCACGGATCGGAACTTCGATGTCCACATGGCGACCACCGGCGCCAACATGCGGTGCCAGGAATGCCACACATTCACCGATCACAAAGTGGCCGGCAAGGGATCCGACCTGCGACCGACCGATTCGGCGGACCGCCTCGAGTGTTCCGATTGCCACTCGAACATGACCACGAATGACGGCCACGAAGGAGACTACGTCGAGCGTCACATCACCCGGGTCGCCTGTCAGACGTGTCACATCCCGATCTACGCCAAGGATGCCTCCGACAGTCCGTCATCCGAGGCGACCGAGACGCACCGGACGTGGCTGACGACACACAGCACCGCTCCGCCGTTCCACCCGGTGCTCTCAACCGATAACGATCTGATCCCGGAGTACAGGTTCTGGAATCGCAAGAGCAGCAACTACCTGCTCCACGATGTGGCGGCGATCGATCCCGCGACCGGACGCTACCCGACTTCGAGACCCCTCGGAGACGTGGCTGACGATCAGGCCAAGCTCTACGCCTTCAAATACAAGACCGCAGAGCAGCCCTTCGCCCACGATCAGAGCAAGCTCATCGCCCTCGACACCAGCGTCTTCTTCGCGACCGGCGACCCCATCGCCGCCACCGAACAGGGTCTGGTGAACATGGGTCTGAGCGAGACCGAGCCCTACTCCTGGGTCGAGACCGACACCTTCCAGATGCTCAACCACCAGGTCAGCACCAGCAATGCGGCGCTCGAGTGCAACGACTGCCACGGATCCACCCAGCGGATGGATCTCCAGGGAGAGCTCGGTTATGCCCTCAAGGGACCCCAGTCCCAGGTCTGCTATCAGTGCCACGGCAGCAAAGAAGACAAGTCCTTCACCGAGCTTCACAACAAGCACGTCAAGGACAAAGGCTACGACTGCTCCTGGTGTCACTCATTCAGCCGGCCGGAACGGGGTCTGAGAACACCATAGAACGGGTTTATTGAACATCAATCTCGCGGGCCGACCCATCCGGGTCGGCCCGTTTTCTCGCTGTTGCGTACATCTTCAAACACGCTATTTCGGGCGGTCATCGATCTCACGGGGAATGACCGACAAGAGTCGCTTGCTCGACTGCTCAACAACGCGAAAGATCCGGTATAGTCGAAGCAGGATTTCGGCGGCCCCGAGGACCTTGAGAAAAAGGGCCGAATCTGGTTTCGCCGAACATCCAGACGGGTCGGGCACCATGAGAAAGAGTCCCACAGACAATCCCATCCAACCAACCCCTGAGACCGCACCTTACTTGACGGCCACCGGATATCTCTCACCGGCACAGCTCCTTGCTCTCACCGCCCTCGCCATCTTCGTGGCTGAGGCCGTCATCATGTTCTTGATGCCGCTGGTTGGCCCGATCCCGATGGTGTTCGAGGCCATTCTCGATGCGGTTCTGCTGACCCTTCTGGCATCCCCGGTCCTGTATATCTTGTTGTTTCGTCCGATGGTCCTTCACATCAACGAACGACGAACCGCTGAAGACGCCCTCTTGGATGTCAATGCAAACCTCGAGAGTCGGGTCAAAGAACGCACTGAAGAACTCACCCGCTCGGTCAAGGCCCTCAATCACGAGGTCATTGAACGGCGCGCGACCGAAGACCGGATTCGCCGGGCCAACGACTTCGTTCAGCGACTCATCGAGTCCGCGCCGTGTCTGATGGCCACCTTCGATGCGAACTCGTTGAAGTGCAACTACGTCAACGGGAGGATCGGGGATTTTCTCGGATTCCTGCCCGAGGATGTCGCAAGTTCGGGTGGCACCCTTTTTGAGTCGATCATTGCGCCGGCGGCGCAGGAGCTGTACCGCACGATGGTGCAGGACTTGATCATTGCGCCGCACGGCGAGATCGCGCGCGGCGAGATTCAGTTCAAGACCGCCGAAGGTGGGGAACTGCCCTTTAGATTTGGGATCGTCGTCGTCTCTCGGACAGCCATCGGTGAAGCCGAGGAAATCCTCCTCGTCGCAACGCCGGTGGACGACTGCAGTTGAGCCGCTGATCGCCCCCTACTGGGTCTTGGCCTGCCTGAACGCGTGAGTCCCGAAGAGCACCAGAACCGCGATCACGCCGATGAGGCAGAGTCCGGCTGAAGGTACAGCCAGCCATGACAGCGATTCCTTGGCGTCGTGGGTGCTTCCCAGCAGAGGGGCCCGTCGCGCGGCGAACAACCAGAACGAGGAATAGCCCAGAGCGCCCGCCCCCAGCCCACCGGCGACGAAACGTCGGATCTTCGTCGAGGCGGGCACAGCGGCGAGCAGCAGGATCAGGACCAGCGACGAGGTGCCGAGACCGTTGGCGTGGAGGTGAGCGCGCTTCATGTATGTCCAGGCCTTGGAGGTCACCTTCCCCATGGCCACCTCGTCCCCGGAGTAGACACTGTCTTTGACGGACATTGCAGAGGATGCCAACGAACCCTTGATCCTGTCCTCGAAAGCACCGAATGAGCCTCCCAGTCCGAAGCCGAAGAGCAGCGTGACGAGTGAAAGAACGATGCCGATCCTCAGATGGACGAGGTCTTTGACCATGGTTGAATTCTCCCTGTTTGATTCGAAACCCGTCAGAGTATAGATCACGAAAGCGGGGAAATACGTGCCTTTCTCGCTGGAATCACGTACGTGGAATGGTGACGGTTCCAACGATGGTTCTCCTAGATGACGCCCATTCGTCACCACAGAGCTGGAGGACCCATGTCGATTCGACCTATCAAGAAGCTCGCCACCTCTCAGCCGGCCATCGAGGGCGCGGGGGTCCATCTCCGCCGGGCCTTCGGGTTTGGCGACACCTCCGACACCGACCCATTCCTGCTCTTCGACGACTTTCGCAACGATCGTCCCTCAGACTACCTTCCGGGGTTTCCCTGGCACCCCCACCGCGGGATCGAGACCATCACCTATGTTCTCGCGGGCAATGTCGAGCACGGCGACAGCCTCGGCAACACCGGCAGTCTCGGCGCCGGCGATGTCCAATGGATGACGGCCGGATCCGGGATCATCCATCAAGAGATGCCGCACGGCGATGATCGGGGCCGGATGCACGGATTTCAACTCTGGGCCAACCTGCCCTCGTCGCTCAAAATGACCGATCCCCGCTATCAGGACGTCCAATCGGCCGATATCCCGGAAATCGTCGATGACGACGAGACCAGGGTTCGCATCATCTGTGGAAGCTTCTGGGGCGCAACGGGACCGGTGGACGGAGTCGCTGCCGAGCCCCAGTACCTCGATGTCTGGGTTCCACCGCTGACCAGGAAGCGCCTCCCGGTGGAGACCACGCGACATGCATTCGCTTATGTCTTCTCAGGCTCGGGCAGCTTCGGCAACGCGGCGGCGCCCCTTC
Source organism: uncultured bacterium (assembly GCA_965533305.1). GTDB lineage: Bacteria > Acidobacteriota > Thermoanaerobaculia > Thermoanaerobaculales > Sulfomarinibacteraceae > JAHECW01. The sequence goes on from CBESWV010000112.1 coordinate 11,703, forward strand.
CGGTTGCCATGGAAACCGTCGGCGCGCTCACCCCTCCCGTCCCCTCGAAGATCGAGAATCGTTCGCTCGTCATCTTCGACCGCGGCGATGAGGTTGTGGTGGATTCAGGTGAGTCGGGCATTCGCTTCCTCCTTGTCTCGGGCAAGCCCCTCGGTGAACCTGTGGCATGGGCCGGGCCCATCGTGATGAACACCGAGGCCGAGGTGCAACAGGCTTTCGCCGACTACAGGAACGGGAGCTTTCTCAAACCTAAGGTGAGCGATTCTGGTGGATGAGATGCGCCAAGATCTTGATGCTCTGA
>CBESWV010000113.1:0-11950 GCA_965533305.1 uncultured bacterium
TCCAGAGCGCAAGAGGTTGGTGCGGATCGCCGCCGAGAATCGCTCATCTTAGGTAGAGGTTAGGGGTTTGGAGTTAGACGTCAGACGTCCCCCCGCGAGCCTCCTGCAAAATTCACAGTTTTGGGGATTTTCTTGGTCCGTGGTCATTTCGCGGGCGGGACGCCCGCGCCACAAAGAGCCAAGTTCCATTGTGGTGCGGGGGTCCCGCCCTCATGGTGTCGATTCGGATCATCAGATCCTATGGTCGAACACCCGAATTCTGCAAGAGGCTTATGTCTCACTTCTCACGTCTCACCCCTCACAAAAAACGACCCGCGCCGAAGCGCGGGTCGTGTTTCTCTCGGTGAGCTCTTCGATCAGAACTCGATACGGAACCCGACCTCGTAGCGACGGGGCAGCCACCAGGTCAGTGTTTCACCGACGTCTCTGGCGACGTAAGCTTCGGTGTTGAAGGATCGGTCGGCTTCGTTGTTTAAGATGTTGTAAACCGTGAGAACCACGGTCAGATCGACCTTATTGAGGTTCCAGGTTTTTGAACCCTGCATATCGAGCTGCCAGACGGATTTTGTCTCGTATGCGCCACGCTCTGAGATGAATATATCGTTGGTCGAGAGGAACGAGCCGTCGCCCGTGTAACAGTAAGCGGAGATTTCGTTCAGATACGGGTCTTCGCCCATGTTGCCGATGAGGTTCGCACAGGTCGAGAAGACCGACTGGTGACCCGCCGACTCGTAGAAACCGTCAAAACCCACGGTCCAGTTGTGCGGGAAGAGATAGTAGCCGTTGACCTTGACCCGGTGGCGGCGGTCATCCGGGAGATATCCGTCACGGTTGTAGAAGTGAAGCGGAAAGAAATCGGCCAGGGCCGTCGCGTAGGACTGGAGGGCGCCGTTCGCGGTGTTGCCCTTGGACTCCGAGTAGGTGTAGCTGCCGAGCAGGTGGAGTCGGTCGCGCCGGGTCTCGGCCTGCAGGATGAGTCCTTCGTACTTGCGATAGAAGTCCGAGAAGTTCGTGATCATGAAGTACGAGCAATCGGCGCCTGTGGTCCAGGTGGCTGAGTCATCCAGGCTCGGGGCGTCGCCGTCGCCCCACGCCCAGGTGTTGTTGGAGCACGTGTCCTCGATGATGTCGTTGGTCTTTTTGTTGATGTAGGTGATCGAAATGGAGGTTTCGCGCGCGATCTGGGTCTCGAAGGCGAGAATGAACTCATCGGCGTAGGGCGTCTGAAGGTGGCCGACGCCCGCTTGATCGAGGGTTTGGGCCGGTTCGTAGACCGACGGCTCCTCCCGGTTGTCGAAGAGCACGTAGTCGATGCCTTCGCCATTGGTGAAGTAGATCGGATCGCCAAAGGACGGCGGGGCCATCTCGGGGTCGCAGAGGGAGCCCCGGGTGGCGTTGCAGTAGAACTCCATGGTGTTGTAGTCGTGGTAGGTCTGAACCACACCGGAGGCGAAGTTCGGAATCGACAACGCCGTCGGGTCCATGAAGCGCCCGCCCGACACGCGCAGCACATACTTGGAATTGCCCGCGATGTCCCAGGCGATACCTAAGCGTGGTTGCCAGCTGTCCATGTCGGCAATCTGCTCACCACTGTTGTTTCCGAGCTTGACGTTGTCAAACCGGATACCGGGTTTGACCGTAACATTGGGGTGCGGCCGCCAGGCATCCTGGGCGAAGAAGGTCAGAATGTCGCCGGTCGACGTGGTGACGTCTTTAGCTTCATCGAGGGGCTCTTTGAGAGTCATCCATGCGTTGTAGTACCCGTCACCGTTGATGTCCTGAAATTCGTACGAGGCGCTCTCTACCTCGACCTGATCTTGGATGTACGCGCCACCATTGTAAAAAAAAGCGTTGTCGAACTTCATATCCGAGTATTCGGCGCCGACCTTGACCTCGTGCGAACCGACGGCATTGTCGACGAAGATGGTCGTATTGACCCGGAATTCGTTGCGGAAGCGGTCGTTCAACGAGGTGGAGCCGTAGTCATGATAGAAGTACGGATCCACTGCAGGATCGGCATCAGCCTGATCCTCCGTGCGAATCTGGTGGCCGCTGATATTGGTCGTATCATCCCAATCCCCGGCGTCGATCGTGTTGGAGAAGAGACCGATCGAAGCGTTGAGCAGCACCGACTCGGACAACACCGAGTTGAGTTCGCCCTGCCAGATGGCGGAGGTCTGGTACTGCTTGCCTCGGGCGGAGACGTCGGTGTAGATGTCTGATGACAGAGTCACATCCGCCGGCGCACCGGAGTACTTGAGGACAGCGCGGTTGGCGTCGGAGATCTGCCAGGTGAGTTTAGCGATGTAGTTCCAGCCGTTGAATTCGCGGGGGAACCGAACACCCTGGTTCTGGCGTGCGGTGTCGACCTTCTCCAACGAGGCAAAGAACCACAGCTTGTCGCGCAGAATCGGTCCGCCCAAGGTGCCCGAGATGCTCCGATAGAGCGAATCCTGGATGTCCTTGTCGTAGTGGTCTCCGTTCTCGGTCATGTTCTGGTCGCGGTAGCGGATATCGAGAGAACCCGAGAACTCGTTGCCGCCGGACTTGGTGACCAGATTGACGATACCGCCGGTGGCCTGACCGAACTCGGCCTCGAAACCGCCGGTCTGGAAGTTCATCTCCTGGATGGCGTCGAAGTTGAAGTTGGTTCCGAAGGTGCCCGTGGTCGGGTCGGTGGTGTTGAGACCATCGATGAGATACGAGTTGTCGCTCGAGGAACCGCCGAAGACGCTGGCGTTGCCGCTGCCGGCGACACCCGCTGCCTGACCGATCATGCTCAGATAGTCGCGATTGGCCGAGCCCACCGCGGCCTTCTGGAGATACTCGTTGTCAAAAGTCACCGAGGTGTTGACCTGGGCGGTGTTGACCACCGGCACCACGGCGGTGACCTCGATCTCGCCGCCGAACGATTCCGGCACCATGTTGAAGATGATCTGCGCGGTACGACCGAGGGCTACCTGGACGCCGCCGCTGGCTGGCTTGAAGCCGACCAGGGTCGCTTCAACCGTGTAGTTGCCCACGGGCAGCAGATTGAAGGTGAACCGCCCCTCGCCATCCGCGATGGCGATCTGGGGCCCACCGATGAGCTGATCCGACGAAATCTGGATCGTCACTCCCGGCATCGCGATTCCATCGTTGTCAAATACTTCGCCCGTCAACCGGCTCGTGGTGGCCGCAAAGGCCATACCCGACGACACCAGTGCTACGAGGCACAGCGCCAAGGTCAAACGTCGCAACATACTAACCTCCTGAGAAAATGACCGCCCACTGAGGAGCGACCGAAAACGGTGGCCGTTCAAAGCCCTTAGAACCCAATGACCATCAAAGCATCATCGAGTTTCCCACCGCGAATGTCAACCGCGCGTATCGAGAATCACGATGCCGGTGACGGCTTCTGGTGACATCGACCTCGGTCGATGTCGAGTCAAGACCAGCCTCCCTTCCTGATCCAAGTTTAACGGGTTTGGAGGCGTGTTTCGAGCTAGGAGTGATTCTCGTCAGCAGGTTTTGCATTTCTTCAACCTAAGTTGAGCGGTTCTGCCGGATGAGATGTGCCAACTCCTTGATGCTCTGGTGTTTGCAAAAAATGCAGGAATACTGGTGGTAAACTCCGGCGGCTCAGATCGGGCCATCACCCTCGAAGGAACAACCGGAATGACGAAGCTCGCAACGGTCAGCTATCTCAACGCGCTGCCGCTCATCGACGGCCTCGAACGGGAGACCGATATCGAGGTCATACGCCGGGTTCCGAGCCGGCTGCTCGAGACCCTGGAAACCGGACGCGCCGACATCGCGCTCTGCCCGGTCATCGATTTTCAAAAATCGACAACGCCGCTCAAGATCGTCCCCGCAGGAGCCATTGGATGCAACGGCCCGGCGCTCACGGTCAAGCTCTTCGCCACGCGACCGATGGGTGAAGTCGATGTGATCACCGTGGACGGCGAGAGCCACACTTCGGTGGCGCTGGTCGCGATCGTCATGAGGGACCTCTACGGGTGCGCTCCGATTCTCCAGCCGCCAGGAGGCACCGACAACGAGACACCCCAGGCACTTCTCCTCATCGGCGACAAGGTCATCACCGCGGCCCCGGACCGCACGGTCTACCCCCACGAGCTCGACCTCGGGGCTGCGTGGAAAGAAATCTCCGGCAAACCATTTGTCTTCGCCGCCTGGATGACCGGGGCCGACAGCGATCTCGGCAATCTTCCCCGACGTCTCAATCGAATCCGCAAAGCCAATCACGGACGCCTGGCCGAAATCGCAGCCCGGCACGCCGCCGCCAATGGCTGGCCCGAGACCCTCGCCTTCGAGTATTTGAGCCGCAATCTCCAATATGAACTCGGAACGCCGGAGCTCGCCGGAATCGAAGATTTCTGGAGGCGGTGCCACGAGTACGGGATCATCGACGAACTGCGGCCGATGAGGATGTATAGAGGTGAGGAGGTCAGGAAGTGAGGGAGTTAGAGGGTTAGAGGGGAAAAAGGTCAACGTTGACAGACGGGGGTTCGACCTCACTTCCTAACTTCCTCACCTCCTCACCGGACCTGCGACTCACGAACTCAATCCCAGCACCCATCGGGAGTCGAAATCGGCGGTGGCTGCCAGCGGAATCGTTCGAGATCGATCTTCCCGCTCAGATTGAAATCGACCCCTTCGTCTTCCAGGATCGATCGCTGGAGACCGATGGGTGTATCGGGCAGTCGATCGGTGGAGCACCCGCCGGAGGCATTCACCACCCGCTGCCACGGCACGTCGTCTGGACATCGGTGGAGCATCCATCCCACCGCCACGGGAGAAATACGACTCGCCATACAAACGGAGATCTGGCCGTAGGTCATGACCCGGCCTTCCGGGATCGCCCGGACAATGGCGATGACCTCATCGCGAACTGACCCTGGTTCACCTTCGAAGTCACCGTGGACGCGGGCGTTGCCTCTTGCCTTTGCCATATCGTTGAGGAAGTCTAACGCAGCCCTTGATCATCGATACGCCGATCAAGCGGTCCTCTGGGACCCAAGATCTTGGTGACCCATCTGGACATGGGTATCCATCCCAATGGGACACGGATTGAACGGATGATCACGGATTTTTGACTGAGAGGAATTCGGATACCGGATCGAGATACAACTTCGTGGCGGCGTGCAACCTGCCTGTGGGGCCATGTTTTTTGATCTCGGAACGGATGGATACGATCCTCCGGACAACTGTGAAGGCAACTCGTCGGTGTGGATCCGTTCCGAAATCCAATTCAGAGCCCAACAAGCGCCCGAGCAAGACTCTACGAAGTCAATTGCCGATGGAGGAAGCACCCCCAACTTCAAGAAAAATCCGTGCCGATCCGTGTGCATCCGTGTCCCATTTCCGAATTAATAATTCATAATTCCTAATTCATAATTCATAATTGGTCCCCATGTTCGCCAACGTCGCCATCCCCAAGAGTTCTCCTGACGCACTCACCTACCGGGTGCCGGATGAGCTGCTTGGGTTCGCGGTTCCCGGTGTTCGGGTGCGGGTGCCGATCAGAAAGACCTTCGCCACCGGCATGATCGTCGGTCTCGAAACCGCGGTGGACATCCCCTCCGAGTCCATCCGGCCCATCGAAGAGGTCCTCGACGAGGCGCCGTTGCTGCCTCAACGACTCATGGACATCGCCGAATTCATCTCCGGTTACTATCGCTGCCCCCTGGGAACGACGCTCGCGTCCATGATCCCGGCCAGGCTCTTTCGCCCGGATGCAGAGGAGGTTCAGCTGACGCCCACCGGGGCTGCGGTCGACCCTGCCGGTCTCAGCGAATCTCAGCGCTCGATTCTCGCCGCCCTTCGGGAGAACCCGCGTCTCAAGGTGCCGACACTGCTCGCTCGTGCGGGGCTGTCCGGGCGCGGCCCACTCGAGGCCATGACCGACTCCGGCTGGATTCAGCTTCGCCGTCGGCGGCGAGATCGCGCGCCGCGGATCGAGGTCATGGCGGTCGCCCTTCCCGCCGAACCCCTCGACGATCTGCTCAAACGGTGCATCCGCGCCCCACGCCAACGCCAGGTCCTCGAGTGGCTGTCGTCGGAGAGCCGGCCGGCATTGGCCAGCGAAGTCACCGCCGCAACCGGGTGCTCGACCGCCACCCTGCGGACCATGGTGGATCGAGGACTCCTCCACCGCTTCAGCCAGCGCTCGCCGCAACGGCCCCGGTGGTCGCTGCGGGGCGCCGCCACGCGTCACACTCTCACGGATGAACAGGCCACAGCCGTCGATGCCGTCAACACGGCAGTCACCGGCGGCGGCTACGCTCCGTTCCTCCTCCACGGTGTCACCGGTTCCGGCAAGACCGAGGTTTACATCCGTTGCCTCGAAACCGTCCTCGCCGCGGGCCGGGGCGGGATCGTGCTCGTCCCCGAGATCGGCCTCACTCCCGCGGCCTCCGGCGCCGTCGAGCAGCGCTTCGGCCGCGCCGTCGCGGTGCTCCACTCGGCACAGTCGGATGGCGATCGATGGCGGGAGTGGTCACGGCTCAAAGCGGGCGAGGCCCGCATCGTGGTCGGGCCCCGGTCGGCACTCTTCGCTCCCATCGAGGATCTGGGGCTCATCGTCGTTGATGAGGAGCAGGACAGCGCCTACAAACAACAGGAGGCGCCCCGGTATCACGCCCGCGACCTCGCCCTCGTTCTCGGACGAGACGCAGGGGTCCCCGTCCTCCTGTGTTCCGCCACGCCGTCCGCAGAGGCCTTCGGGCTGGTCGACCGCGGACTCGCCGTCAAGCTCGTTCTCAGTCGGCGAGTGGCCGGCAACCCACTGCCGGAGGTCAAACTGGTCGATCTCCGCAAACAGGAACCGGAAGCCGGCGAACAGGGACGGACCCTCTTTTCACAACCGTTGAAGGACGCGCTCGCAGAGACCATCGACCGCGGGGAGCAGGCAATCCTCCTGATCCAACGCCGGGGGTGGGCTCCCATCCTCATGTGCCGCGACTGCGGCCACCGGATCGACTGTCCGTCGTGCTCGGTGGCCATGGTGGTCCACCGCCGATCCGGCGACCTCCGCTGCCACTACTGCAGTCACCACCAAGCCCTTCCATCGAAATGCCCGTCGTGCAGCGGTCTTCTACTCGACCCCGTCGGTGCCGGGACCGAGAAAGTGGCCCACTACCTCGCCCAGCTCCACCCCGATGTCAGATCCGTGATCCTCGATCGCGACACCGTTCGCCGCCGCGACGGACTCGAACGTGCGCTCGGGACTTTCGCCGCCGGCGACGCTCAGGTCCTGGTCGGCACTCAGATGGTCGCCAAGGGCCACCACTTTCCCGGTGTCACTCTGACCGGCGTCATCTCGGCCGATGCCCTGCTCAACCTACCCGACTTCCGCTCCGGCGAACGAACCTTCCAGTTGTTGACCCAGGTGGCCGGCCGGGCCGGCCGTGGCGAACGCCCCGGGCGGGTCATCATCCAGACCTACTATCCCGACCACCCGGCGGTCCGCTTCGCATGTCACCACGATGTCGACGCCTTCTTAGAAGAAGAGCTCGTTTTCCGACGCGCCTTCGCCTATCCTCCCGCAGCCCGTCTGGCGCTCGTGCGGTTTGAATCCCGAAACCAGAATTCGGCCCGACAGGCGGCGGAAGACGCGGCCAACGCTCTCGGGGCGATTCCCGACGGCGTCCGGGTCAGAGGACCGGCGCCGGCGCCCATCGAGCGAATCAGGGAATACTGGCGATGGCAGATCCTCTTCAGCGCCCGCAACCGCGACATGCTGCGCGAGGTTCTCGAACGGGCGGAATCACCGTCCCTTCGGAAGTCGGTTCGACGGATCATCGATGTCGATCCATTGAGCACCCTGTGAAGGTGCAAACCAATTGAGACGGGGATCCATCAAAGCAATCGAGCGAAGGGGAAATACCGATCTTTGGATAACCCTTTCCTCGGAGGATCGTTGAGAGGATAATGGCGCAAGCATCGCGACTCGGGATCCGCGGAGTAGAAGGCGCAGAAGAACGGCACTTGATCGCAGTGCCCACGAACTTTTCCCGGAGGACTGCGTAGACTATGGCGAGTGGGACGAGCTGAAGGAGGAACGAGCAGATGAGTATTCGAGCTATTACGGTTATGGCGGTTGCCCTATGTATCCTGACCCTCCCCGTTCATGCAGCAGAGATCGATGTGCCGGCGTTGCCGACCGACATCCCCGGTCTTCCCGCTACTTCGAACGACACCATGGAGCTGGATCTGACCAGCGCGTACCAACTTGCCTTGAACCGCAATCTCAATCTTCAGGTTGGTCGCTACACCATCGCCGCTGCAGACTCCAACATCTTCGCCAACACCGGTATCTTTGATCCCAATTTCACGGCCGGAGTGAACGGAGACTTCAACCGAGCTCCGAGCACCTCGGTTCTCGAAGGCGCACTTGTCAATGAGAGCCGCAACACCCGACTCGGGGTCGGCGCCAACCAGTTGCTTCCGACGGGCACGTATCTCGAGTTGCAGACCGGCGGTCTTCGCTTCGGCAGCAACGCCCCCGTTTACACGGTTAACCCGGCCTACAATGCAAGTCTCTCGCTGACCTTGCGCCAGCCGCTGCTCGACGGTTTCGGCACACTCTACAATCGCGCCGGAATCGTCATCGCCGAGATCGGTCGCGAGAGGACCGCCACCGGGTTCGAAACGACGGTCGTCGCCACCCTCCGCGACGTGGAGAATGCCTACTGGAATCTGGTTGCCGCCCGCAGGGCCATCGAGGTGAGCGAGCAGTCCCTCACTCTCGCCGAGCAACTGCTGAACGAGACCCAGGAACGGGTCAAGGTCGGGACCTCGGCGCCCATCGACACCGTCCAGTCGGAAGCCACCGTGGCCACCCGCGTTCAGGATCTGATCTACGCTCGAAACCTGGCCGCCAACGCCGAGGACTCGCTCAAGGCCGTCCTCGGCTTTGACGACCCCCGCGAGTGGATGGTCACCATCACCACAACCGAAGAATACGGCTACAACCCGGTCGAGCCCGATCTCCGTGAGGCCATCGAGACCGCCCATCAATCGCGGCCGGAGATTCGCGAGAAACACCTCGAAATCAGCCAACTCGACTACAACGCCAAGGTCGCCAAACACGTGACCCTTCCCAGCCTCGACCTCCAGGCCACCTACGGCTTCGGCGGCCTCGACGGCGACACCTCCACCCAAGACCCGGACACTGGTGACGAGATCAAACAGAGCGGAAACTTCGCCGGGGCCTACGATCAGCTGACCGATTGGCAATTCCCTCGGTGGTCGGTTGGTCTGAACCTCACAGTCCCCATCGGCAACAACGAGGCCAAGGCGCGACTCGCCCAGCGGCGATACGAGACCCAGCAGGGCAATGTTCAGCTCGGCGCCCTCAAACAGGAGATCACCCGCCAGGTCCGCTTTGCGGTCCGGGCACTCTACGACGGCGCAGCGGCGGTCGACGCCTCCACGGCCTCCATGGTGCTCGCCGAACGCAACGTCGAAGCCGAACAAACCAAGTTCGACAACGGGCTCTCGACCAACTTCCAGCTCTCGGAGATTCAAAAAGCCCTCGCCGACGCACAGCTCCGCCTGATCAACGCCCATCTCGACTACCGCAAATCCATGGTGGGCTACCGCGAAGCCACCGGGACCCTCCTTGACCACCTCAACGTCAAGATTGTCGACCCGGGCGCGCCCGAGAAAACCCCCCACGACTTCTGGAAAGACATCAAGTGGCTCCAATTCGAAGGGTTTACGTCCTCCAGAGAACTGGTGACCACCCCCGCCGAGCCGGTGGACAACAGCGGGAACTGACGAGCCGGGTATTAGGTATTAGGTATAAGGTATTAGGATTTGAGTGTAGCCGCGGCATAGGCCGCGGCTTTTTTTTGCTGGCGCCGATTGCGAACACCGCCTCCTGAGTTCTAGAATGCGCCCATCTCAGATTCAAAAGAACCCAACGGGAGAAAGGGCGATGGTCCTCGGAGTTGTTGGCTGGGGCTCTCAGCAAATCGAGCGCAATTACAACCGGGGACAAACCCCTTCCGACTGAAGCTCGACGAAGCTCCTGCACAAGCCTGAATTCTCGGCAGGCTCAAAAATCGCGATGGTGCGATGGATGCGATGGTGCGACGGGCTAATACCCAATACCTAATACCTAATACCTAAAAAGAAACGGCGGCCCGAAGGCCGCCGTTGGTTGATTGAAGAGATCGACTACATCCGGCGCCGGATCAGCACCGCGGCGATGCCGATGAAGGCGAGGAGAAGAATCACGATACCGCTGTTGGACAGGGTCGGAATCGGCTCGGCCGCAGCACCGGCACCGCCGCCACCACCACCGCCACCGCCTCCGCCCTGGATGGTGCCCTCGACGATGAAGGGGAAGCCCTGCCCGGTGAGGGTGAGGCCGTCAACCGCCGGAGCATAGGTCGCACCGGCATCCACACTCTGGAGGCCGTCACCCGTCGTCGCGTTGCCCAGAATGGTCACCGGCGGCGCCCATGGCCCTGAGCCGAGGCTGCCGTCAGTCTGCCAGACCACCCAATAGGTGCCGGCACCGAGGGTCACGGGGGTGCCGGTTATTTGGGCCATGATGGCCCGGTCGCTGGCGGTTCCGGTGGTCGTCTCGGTGACGCGGTAGATACCGGACCACACGGTGGAACTCATGACGTTGGTCGCCATATCGCCGAAGACCACAGACCCGCCCGGGGGCAGGGCGTCACGGATCTCGACGTGGACCGCGGTCATGGTCGAGGTCGTCGGCGCGCCGGTCTGGTAGGCGAAGAAGGTGATGTTGGTGATGTCCCAGGTCTCGCCCGCGGGGATCGTGAACTGGTCGGAAATCCTGTTGTCGTTGAGAATCTGGTGACCAAAACCGAGGGTGGTCATCCCCAGACTGATTGTCTGGAGCAGGGATTCATCAGCGCCACCGACACCGGTCCCGGCGTTGGTCATGACCGGACCATTGTCGAACAGAATAGCTCGGGGTCCACTCCACAGCGGGGCTCCTGGGCTCGGCGCGACATAGCTGCCACCCGCACTCGCCGGCTCGGATGCATTATCCGCGGCCACCGGCAGCGCAGCCATCAGCAGCACGATCGATAGAACTTTAAAAACCCTCATACTCACCAAACCTCCTTGAAGAACGTAACCCTTCGGAAACTCGAAGAAAAAAGACGCCAAAACCAGTTCGATTCCCTAAAAATTGGTTTTCGTCGACTGACTCCGGTTGATACTTGTACCATAATTCGAAGAGATTTCTCAAGATTGACGTGACAATGGCATCGCTGAGTTCTAAGTCGCAACCTGGAGCAACAACTCGCGTTACACTACAGCGCCGATCGACCTTCGGGGGCCGAGGAGAGTTTCGAGTGAATCAACGGACGAATCCATGGACATGAATCTGATTTCCGCCATCGGGGCCAAGCTCCACCCGGCGATCGTTCATTTCCCGATCGGGCTGCTCCTGGCGGCCGCACTCTTTGATGCGGGCTGCCTGGTTTTCCGCCGGTTTCTCTGGCTCGATCGAACCGCAGCAGCACTGATGACCCTGGGCGGAATCGGTCTCGGCGCCGCCTATCTCGCCGGCGAGCGGGCCGCCGAAGCCGCGGCTCCCATCACCGGCATCGCACAGGGCGTCCTTGCGGACCACGAGGACCTGGCCCTGCTCAGTTTGATCGCGTGGGGCGCCGCCATCGCACTCCGGCTCTTTGTCAGCTGGCTGGGTCGCCACGACCTCGAGGTTCAGCTCGGCATATTCCGGCTCGCCTCCCTGGTCCTCGTCTTCGGCGCAACCGCCCTGTTGGTTCTCACTGCATTCCACGGCGGCCAGCTCGTCTACGATCACGGAATCGGGGTCAGCTCGAGCTGACCCCGATTCCGTGATCGAATTATGAATTATGAATTTTGAATTATGAATTCATCGCACATCGCGAGGGCACCCGGTGCAGCGAAATTCATAACTCATAATTCATAATTT
>CBESWV010000114.1:0-11938 GCA_965533305.1 uncultured bacterium
TCCCGATCCCGATCCCGTTCCCGATCCCGATACGTGGTCAGGGTCAGCGGCAAGCCAGACCTTTGTCCTCAAGCTCTCAATGGATCGGTCGGCCTCAATGATGTATGAATATATACATACATGTATGTTTATAGTACGATGGTGGTAATGACACGAGAATTGTCGTGAGTGGGGGAGCGAAGAACACCGGCGCCAGGACGTTTGTCGCCGGACGAACGCGTCCCGATCATTTCTCCACCTATGTTCCCCGGGGTCTGGTGCGGAGACTGAAAGTGGTGGCGACCATCAGGGACGTCCCTCTCTGGGCGCTTGTCACCCACGCTCTCGAAGACTATCTCGACGAATTCCAGAGGACGAACGGAAAGCTTCCGACGTTCGATGATGGCCCGATGCCAGAGGGGGAGTAGCCGATGAATGCGAGACCGTTGTGGCACGTGCTGGTCATGGATTGGTCCGCGGTCGAGAACACACCACCTTTGTCCCGCCGACCGTTGGAGATGCAGCGCTGGCATTTCCGAGTCGAACGTCTGGCGACCATGCTGGATCAGCCGGCCGGTGAGCTTGTCCGGGACCTCAAGGAAGAGGCCAAGAACATGGCGCGGAGACAGCGGAGGGAGATGGAAGCCGCTCTTGCGGAAGACCTCGCCGTCAGCAAGGCCCAGGGGAAGCCGGTCAATCCTCCGTGGAGAAGGAAACTCCAGGAGCTCGCCGATATCTCCGGTCAGCCCTGTGATGAGGTCCGCGAACGGGTCGCCGCTGCTGCCGCATCGATCCGTGTGGTTGAGGCGCGCTAGGAGCGTGTGGTGGATGGTTGAACGGCGCCGCTGATTCTGTTCAATACACGCTCCTAGGCACTCAAGTCACAAGCCGACACCGGAGTTATTGCCGCCGGGATGCGACAAAAACAGATGAGTGGGAAGGCAAACACCCCTGCTTCGGTTTCCGTATTGTGAAGTGACAATACAGATTTCGTAGGAGGTCGCCGTGTCCCTCAGGATCGCCATAGCGCTGGTGTTTGCCGTTTTTCTCAATTCTGGCGTGGTTTCAGGGCAGGAAACGGCGGTTGAGTCCATCGTCGACATCGGAATCGAGGGTGATGGTCTTCCTCGCGAACTCAACGGTTTCGACGGTGAGATTCGGGGTCTTTGGCGGGATGGCAGAGTCCTGATCGGCGGCCAACCGGATGAATCGGCGTTCGGCCGCTTTCAGGAGATGGGCGTGACCGTGGTGGTCAGCCTCCGATCCACCTCTGAAATGGATGATCGCGAGCGGATCCCGTTTGACGAGGCCGCTCTTGTCGAGAGTCTGGGCATGGAGTATGTCCACATCCCGCTCGGAGGAGACGACCATCCGTACACACCGCAGGCGGTCGATCGTCTATCCGATGTTTTGGAGCGCCACGACGGACCGGTTCTCATTCACTGCACCGTTGCGTGGCGGGCAAGCCATATGTGGGCCGCGTACCTCGTGAGAGAGCAGGGCTTCAGTCTCGAGGACGCCATGGCGCGAGGCGAGGCCATGGCGATCGGTGACCTGCCCGTCGAGGGCCTGCTCGGTCGTCAGGTCCAACTCGCGTACGCCGACTGAACGATCCAGACGTCCGACACGCCCCCAATTGTGGCGCGGTACACTAGGCTTGCTTGGAGTGAGTAACAAGATGTCTGATCAGTCGGCCGCGTCGTCGCGGTTTCTCGGACCGGCGAAATGGCGGAGCCTCCTATCCAATCGTTTCGGTGGAGTGGTGATCTTCGTCGTCGTCTTTCTTCTGTTCTCGCTGGTGACGCGAATCGCCCTGACATCGAAGGCAAAGGAGATCCTCGGTTTTGATCTCAGCCTCGGTTACGCCTTCCTGCTCGGGTCCGCCTTCGATCTGCTGACGGCGCTTCTGTGCTCGATCCCGATCATCCTGTGGTTGACGGTCGTTCCCCAGCGGTTCTTCGAATCGTGGCCGCACCGGGTCTTGGTGATGGTGTCGGCCTGGTTTGGGCTTTTCTTCGCCGCCTTCGTCATGGCGGCCGAGTGGGTTTTCTGGCACGAACTCAGCGTCCGGTTCAATTTCGTTGCGGTGGACTATCTCGTCTATACCAACGAAGTTGTCGGGAACGTCTGGCAGTCCTACCCATTGCCGGCGATTCTCTCTGGTCTGACCCTCCTGGCGACCGGGGCATGGTGGCTGCTTCGGCGGACTGGGTGGATCGATGCGTGGTTGGGATCGAAGACTTCTCTCTCCCGGCGTCTGGTCGTGGCGCCGATCCTCCTCGTGGCGCCGCTCGTGGCGGTGGCGCTCATCAGCCAGGCCGATATTCCGGAGCTCGATAACAACAACAACCGCGAGATTGCCAAGAATGGCGTCTTTTCCTTCTTCGCCGCGTTCCGTTCCATGGAGCTCGACTACGGCGCGTTCTACCGGACCACGGACGAGCGGCGGGCCCTGCTCCGGGCCCGGCGTCTCACCGGGAGCGAGGACGGGGATTTCAGATCCGGCAACCCTCGGGATTTTGTCCACAGGGTCGAAAACCCCGGCCCGGTACGACCGTTCAACGTCGTCCAGCTGACCGTCGAGAGTCTGAGCATCCACTTCCTCGGCGCCTTCACCGATCCCCGTGGGCTGACCCCAAACATCGATGCCGTTGCCGAGGATGGATTGCTCTTCGCCCGTTGCTTCGCCACCGGCACGCGCACCACCCGTGGGATGGAGGCGCTGACCCTGTCGATTCCACCGACGCCCGGTCGGTCGATCATCCACCGCTCCGGAAACTCCGGGCTGTTCACCCTTGGATCGGTGCTCCGCGACCACGGCTACGAGACGGCCTTCCTCTACGGCGGATACAGCTACTTCGACAATATGCAGGCGTATTTTTCTTCCAATGGATACCGGGTTGTCGATCGGAACTCGGTGGAACCCGATGATGTCACCCACGCCACCGCCTGGGGAGCGTGCGACGAAGATCTCTATCGATGGACCATTCGCGAGGCCGACAGGGTCCACGCCACCGGCTCACCGTTCCATTTCTTTGTCATGACGACATCGAACCACCGGCCCTACACCTATCCCGACGGTCGGATCGATATTCCGTCGGGGACGGGCAGGGAGGGCGCCGTCAAGTACAGTGATTTCGCCATCGGAGAGTTCTTCCGGGATGCGCGGACCAAACCGTGGTTCGACAACACACTTTTTGTCATTGTCGCCGACCACACCGCCTCGTCGGCCGGCAAGGACGAGCTCGAGGTGAAACGCTATCGGGTTCCATTGATCCTCTATGCGCCTGCACTCATCGAGCCGGGAACGGTGCTGACCCAGTGCAGTCAGATCGATGTGCCGCCCACCGTTCTGGCGCTCCTCGGGATGTCGTATGACAGTCTCTTCTTCGGCCGCAACATCCTCGGCATGAAGGCGAAAGAGGGCCGAGCATTCGTCGGCAACTATCAGAAGCTCGGTCAGCTCAGGCAGAAGAAGGTCGCGGTCCTCCGTCCCGACGGCAGCCACTCGTTCTACGGGTGCGATCTCTGGGCCGAAGACCTGAAGCGGAGCACCGAGGAGTTACCGGTTCTCCTGGATGACACCGTCGCTGCGTATCAAGCGGCGTATGTGCTTTTCTCCAACGGTCTGCTCACTGAAGAGGTCATACGGAATCCGGATGCAGTCGAGGTCGATCGATAGCCTCAGTCTTCCCCCCGCTCGATCCTCATCTTCTTGACATAGGCTGCGGCCAACTGCTCGGGTTCGTCCATCCGCAGCAGCCGTGCAACCTGGAGAACGAAACCGCGAACAAAGACCGGAGCCGGAAGCTTGCTCCACTCCTCCTTTTCGATGGAGTCGAGGAGATTGGGACGGACCTTGGTCTCCACCGAGACCTGATCGAGGGTGAGCCCCGAAACCAGCCGATGGTGGCGAAGGTAGGCGCCCGGGTCACCGACCAGGTCGGTGGGCGTCCTCAGACCGGCGAGAGTCGCGTCGACATCGAGGTCATCGGTGTCCTGGGGAGCGTTCGCCGTGAGATCCGCCGCGGCGTTCGAAATCCTCATGAAGGCCTCGTCGATCCGCCCCAAAAACTCATCGCGCTCGTGTTCGCTGAGAAGTGAGTAGGTTGCCAGTGAACCCTGTGAGAACAGGCTGCGACGGGTGTGATACGCGCGGTGGACCTTCTCGAGATCGGCGCCGGGTTCGACCCCGATTACCTCCCAATCCTCCCGGCGGATTCCATCCATCAACGTCATTCTCCCTTCAGACTCGAAGAGAGACGCCGCACGGCTTTTGCGAATGGACTGTCGGGATGGGAGGCCGCCACGGGTTCACGGTCGAGGACCGAGCGGGCGACCAAGGGATCTGTGGGCAGGGTACCCATCGCGTCCACACCGATTCCGTAGTACTCGCGGCAGGCCATGCTCATCTCGGCGGCGAGCCGTTCATGGCTCGCGCTCGAGGCCCGGTTGACGACGATGGATGCGGCAAAGGTGGCGGCCGCGGCGAGAACCGCCGCGCCGGCCTCGGGGTCGATGACCATCACCCCGGCAACCAGATCGCGCGCTGATTTCGATCCCGTTCCTTTGTGGTCGGCGGCCAATTTCTCGAGAGCCGCGGCGATTTTCTTTCTCGGCTCGGTTTGTTTGAGCTTGCGGGCGAAGGCGGCTTTGATGAAGTGGTAGGCGTTCTCCACCGAGGTGGGTTCAGGAACAACGACCAGAATGCCGCGGTGCGAGACGAGGAAGAAGTCGAGCACGTTGATTCCGGTGCCGGCCCCGAGGTCGAGGATGACATGATCTGCATCGAGCTGCTGGATGTGACGGAGGATTCTGCTCTTCTGTCCGTGTTTCGGGTTGGCCATCTCGAGCAGCGCATTGGCGCCGCTGACCAGGTGGAGGCCCGGGACCGAGGTGCTCAGGATGATGTCGTCGAGGTTGGAAACTCTCCGGTCGAGATAGTCCGAAAGGGTGAGTTCCGGATCGGGCATGCCGAAGAGGGTGTGGAGGTTGGCGCCGCCGAGATCGGCATCAACAACGACGACTCGCTGGCGGCGCTTGGCGAGGACCACACCGAGGTTTGCGGCGAGGACCGATTTGCCCACACCGCCCTTACCTCCGCCGATCGCCCAGATCCGCGGACCATCGTTGTCCAAATCATCGTGAAGAATGTCGATCATTGTTGCAGCTTGACGGTCGCAGCCGAAATCGAACCGGCTCCGAGCACGCCCCTCAATGGATGTTATCACCTCAAACGTGACGTGGCCGCATCCTTCTCCGTATATAGAGCGGTGAACACACTGCGGGGGACAGATCTGGAGCAGGTATGAGCCGCAGAAAGCACCACCGAGGAATGACCGGAAGCGAACGTCATAAAACGGGTGCTCGACCCGATACCCCGGGCGAGATGCAGGCCGCGAGCCTGTCGAGCCCCTTCTTCCGTGAGGTGTGGAACACTTCGTCGAAGATGAGCTGGCAGCAGTTCGTCGCGCGATGGGAGAACAAACGCATCGCGCCGAGTATCCGAGCTGATTGACTCTCGCAGAAGCGATTTCGGAGCTCGAACGAGTCTGACGGGCAGGCAGGATGCCCGCCCCTACAAGGAATCGACGTTCTTTGTAGCGGCAAGCATCATGCTTGCCATATTCGCGACACTGTCGAGGTTCTCGAATCGCGCCCCCTGAAAGCCGCATTCGATCATCGTCACCGACTCCGGATGGCCATCCGGAATCGATCTGGCACGCGACTTGCTAACTTTAGATCTCGTACGGAGGTCGCATGCGGATTCAGACACGACTCTTTCTCGGCACGGCACTGCTGGTTCTGGCTCTCATGGCCACCCAGTGGTGGCTCCATCTGCGTCAGCTACGGGCTATGGAGGCCGAGCTCGGGGCGGTCGCCGCCTCGGTCGGCAAGGACATCCTCCAGTTCGGACCCAATACTTTTGTCCGGGAGGGCAACCAGGAGGCCCACGGGATGGTCTGGGTCGATGGCCAGGAGCTCGAGGGGGTTGAGGGAGTTAGGGTCGAACGGTTGATTCGTCATGATGTCCATGTCGCCGTGATCCCAGAGGGCAGCGATGCCGAACTGACCGAGACGATCACCAGGCAATTGATTCGCACGTCTCCCAACGGCACGGCTGTGGTCGAGGGGAACACCGTCCGCGTGCAAGCCAACCGGATCGAGATGGAGACCGACCACGAGCTGGAGATTGTCGACGAAGCCCAGGGTGGCCGCGAGGAACGGCGGTTCGTGATCCAGGTCGTCGTCGATGATGAGAGCCCGGGACGTTCTCTGGTCATCAAGGACGACGGCGGCGGGCTCCGGCGGATCCCGATCCCGGTTGAGCCCGCGGTCCAGACCTTCCGTTCGACCATGCAGCGCGGCGCGGCGGTCGGTGGTGTGCTGCTCATCTTCGGGCTGGTGGGCGCCGGGGTGCTTGCCAATCGGGTCACCCGGCCGCTGAGAGGTCTGGCCGACGGCGCCGAGGCGGTGGGCCGAGGAGAATTCGGATTCCAGGTGCCGATCACGGCCACCGGCGAGGTGGGCGAACTCCAGCGATCGTTCAACACCATGTCGGCTCGGCTTGCCGAGCTCGAGACCGAACGCGATCGGTGGCGTGAGCGTGAGCACCTCGCCCAGCTCGGCGATCTCTCCCGTGGGCTCGCTCATACCGTCCGTAATCCTCTCAATACACTTGGTTTGGCAGTTGAGGAACTCGCCGTGGGTTCCGAGGCGCGGAACGATCTCGTTGTGACCGCACGATCACAGATCCGACGGATCGACCAGTGGTTGAGGTCGTTTCTGGCCCTCGGCGCCGAAGATGCCGCCGAGCCCTCTTTGGATGATATCGGTGACCTCACCCGTGCGGTGGTCTTCGAAGCGGTTCAACAGGGACGACCGGTGGAACTCCAAAACACCGATGAAGATGTGCCGGTGACCGTTGTGGCCACCGCGGTGCGCGCAGCGTTGGCGAATCTGCTCGAGAATGCCTCCGATGTCACACCGGACGGGTCGCCGGTCGAGGTCGAGGTCCATCGGGAGAACGATTTCGGGGTGGTGAGCATTCGTGATCGAGGTCCGGGGCTGTCCGATGACGTCCGGCGACGTCTTTTCGAGCCCCACGTGACGACCAAGGTGGGTGGGTCCGGGATGGGCCTCTTCCTGGCCCGTCAGCTTGTCGTCGGGATGCACGGGGGAATCCTCGAAGTCGAAGATCACCCGGATGGCGGTACTATCGCGGTGGTGAAACTCCCAATTTCCATTCCTGAAGAGACTCATGAAGTCTGATCCCGCGGTCTCGATCCTCGTCGTCGAGGACGAGCACGCTCAGCGCCGGCTCATCGTCGAGATCCTCGAGCGTGCAGGAAACGCGCTTCGATCGGCGGCCAATGTCGACGAAGCCCTCGATGCCATCGCCGAAGAGGTGCCCGATCTCGTGCTCTGCGATTGGCGGATGCCCGGCCGCGACGGGGGAGAACTGCTGGCTGAAGTCCGTCGTCGTGGCCTCGGATGCGGCTTTGTCGTGATGACGGCGTACGGTTCCATTGCTCACGCGGTGGAGGCCGTCCGCCTCGGCGCCGACGACTACCTCGGCAAGCCCTTCGAGCGCGAGGCCCTTCTGCTCGCAGTTCACCGGGTGATCAGGACGCGTCGGCTCGAGAGTGAGAACCGGCGGCTGCGTGAGGTCGTCGGCGATGAAGATCGTTTCGGGCATCTGATCGGTGGAAGCCCCGCCATGAAGCGTCTCTATCGCACCATCGAGAAGGTGGCGGCCACCGACGCCACGGTGCTCATCGTCGGTGAGTCCGGGACCGGCAAAGAACTCGTGGCGCGAACCCTCCACCGGACGAGTCCGCGAGGAGAGGCCGCCTTCGTGGCGGTCAATTGTGCGGCGATCCCCGAAAGCCTTATCGAGTCCGAGCTTTTCGGCCACGAGAAGGGCGCGTTCACCGGGGCCCACCGCAGACGCGAGGGCAAGTTCGAGGAGGCGGATGGGGGAACGCTCTTCCTCGACGAGATCGCATCCATGCCGGTGGGGTTGCAGGCGACGCTGCTGCGCGTTCTCCAGGAGCGGCGGATCACCCGACTCGGCGGCTCCGGTGAGAAAGAGGTTGATGTCCGCGTCGTGGCGGCCTCGAATCAGGATCTTCCTCAGCTTGTGAAGGATGGAGAGTTCCGTGCGGACCTCTACTACCGCCTCAATGTGGTCCCGATTGAGTTGCCGCCCCTGCGGGACCGGCGCGACGATGTCGGGCTGTTGGCGCGGTCGTTTTTGGAGACCGCGTCGGCGCGCCACGGACGTGATGTCGAGGCGCTGCCACCGGCCGTTGTCCGCCTCTTGATGGATCACAGCTGGCCCGGAAACGTCCGCGAGCTTGCCAATGCCGTGGAGCGACTGGTGTTGCTCGCTGAGGACGGCCGGATCAGTGTGGATGACCTGCCGGAGACGATCCGGGGGGCCACCGACGCTGCGAGGGGACCGATCCGGCTGCCGGCGGAGGGATTGGCCTGGGACGCCATGGAAGAGAGCCTTCTTCGGCAGGCTCTGGAGCGGGCATCCGGAAACCGGGCGGCCGCCGCGCGGCTTCTGGGTCTGAGCTACAAGGCGTTCCTCTATCGGTTGGAAAAGCATGATCTGGTCGATGCAGCGCCGGACGAGTGATAGCGTCCCCATATCCGGAGTCCATCTCCTCATATCAGGAGCTCACAGCCCGGATCCTCCGTCCGAAGGCTGGCACGGGTGTTGCTGTAAGGAGGGTGAAGCGCAACGATTCGGCGCCGCCGGTCGGAACGCACGAGCAAACACAACGGAGGTCAAGAGCATGAGCAAGCAGACATGGGTGCAATGGGTGGTCGCAGCGATCCTGGTGGCGATAGCGGGAGTGTTCATCGCCTCGGCGGAAGAGAGAATCGAAATCAGGGTTGAAAAAGAGAGCGCCGATCTGATCAGCGTCGATGTCAATGGAGTGACCGAGGTTGTCCGCCTCGAGGACCTCGCCGATGGCGAGTCTCGCACCTTTGACGTGGGAGACCACGAACTCGTGGTCAAGCGGGTCGGCGACGATCTCACCATCATCAGCGATGGGCACGGGTTCGGCTCGTTCGGTGCTCACGGAGAGGGCCACAGCACCAACGTCTGGGTGACCGACGATGGTGAGGACATCGAAATCACCGGAGACTGCGAATTCAGTGAGAAGAAAATGATCGTGGTGAAGGTCGATGGTCTCGAGGGTAAGGACGGAGAGGTCAAGACCTACACCATCCACGTCGACGGCGACGAGGTCCTGCTCGACGGCGAGCGCAATATCGAGATCGACGAGATCATGAATCTCCACGAGGGTCACCACGGTGCAGTCTTCATCTCGGAGGACGGCGATGTGGATCATTCGATGATCATCAAGAGTCATGGGATGCACGCTGGGCTGGTCAAGTACCTCTGCGAGGAAACCGGATCGATCCTCATGGTCAAGCAGGAAGACGCTCTCGAAGACGCCTATATCTGTCCGGCCACCGGCTGCGTGATGATGAAAGTCGATGAGCCGGAAGTGCGAGTGATCAAGATTCAGAAGACGATCGAGATCGACGAGTAGATCCGATCAAAACTCACCTCAGGCCACGCCGGCGACGGCGTGGTCCTTTTTTCTGTTTCGGACCTGCTACCATGTAGGTTCCAGCGGCTATCGGTCGCAGGGTTCAACAATCAGGCCGGATCATCATCAATGGGAAGGGGCGCCGTATATGGGTAGAGAACTAGTCATCCCCCGATTTCGGGCTTACGGAAGGCGGCACATCGACCGCCTCCACGCACTCGACCGGCTTTCCCGTGGTCAGATTCTCGATCTGAAGGCCGTTTCCGCTGTTCTGCCCTTCCGGGTGAACGACTATGTTCTTGACGAGCTGATCGACTGGTCCGACATCCCATCAGACCCCATCTATCAACTGCTCTTCCCACAAGTAGGCATGCTCGCGCGTACCGATTTTGACCACATGCACGATCTGGTGTGTTCCGACGCGACCGAGGACATGGTGGCCGGCGCTGCTCGGCGGATTCAGATGAGGATGAATCCGCACCCATCCGGGCAACTCGAACTCAACGTGCCGATGGTGGACGGAGAGCCGCTTCAAGGGTGCCAACACAAGTACCGCGAAACCGTGCTCATCTTCCCCACCCGAGGTCAGACCTGCCATTCCTATTGCACCTATTGTTTCCGGTGGGCTCAGTTCGTCGGGATTGACAAGTTGCGGTTCGCCGCGAGCGAGATCGAGGGTGTTTCGTCGTACCTCGGTGATCACCCCGAAGTCACGGATGCGCTGATCACGGGCGGTGACCCTATGATCATGTCATCGACGGCGTTGCGCAGCACCATCGAGCCTCTGCTGGCGCCTGAGCTCGAACACATCCGATCCATTCGGATCGGAACCAAATCGCTGGCCTTCTGGCCCCACCGTTTCACCACGGACCGTGACGCCGATGATGTGCTACGGCTCTTCGAGAAAATACGCGCCAAGGGCAAGCAGGTCGCACTCATGGCCCACTTCTCTCACCCACGGGAACTCCGTACCCGCGCGGTGAGGCTCGCCCTGCGACGTATTATCGATAGCGGGGCCGTGGTTCGTTCGCAGGCTCCCATGGTCAGGCACATCAATGACAAAGCCGAAACATGGGCATCCATGTGGGCCGAGCAGGTTCGACTCGGTGTCGTGCCGTACTATTTGTTCATCGAACGCGACACCGGGCCGAAACACTACTTCGAGGTGCCTCTGGCGAGGGCGTATCGAATTCACAGCAAGGCTCTCGGAATGGTTTCCGGTCTCGCCCGGACCGTACGCGGTCCCTCGATGTCGGCGACGCCCGGCAAGGTGCTGGTGGATGGCGTCACGACGATCAACGGTGAACGCGTCTTTGTGCTCAAGATCATTCAGGGTCGTGATCCGGAGTGGACCAACCGAGTGTTCTTTGCCAAGTTCGACTCGACGGCCACCTGGCTCGATGATCTCGAGCCGGCCTTTGGTGAGAAGGAATTTTTCTTCGATCGTTGCATCCGGGGCATGTACGACGGCAGTTGGAAACCCGAGTGGGTGGCTGACACCGATGAGGAAGAAGAAATCTCCGCCTGAGACCCGGTTGACGGTTTCGACCGGCTTACAATGACTTTCTGAATCCGCGAATCTCTTGAGGAGGGTAGGACATGTCATTGGATCTCACCGGAAAAACTGTGCTGGTGACCGGCGCCTCGAGTGGTATCGGTGCGGCCTGCGCGGAGGTCTTTGCCCAAGCCGGTTGCCGGCTGATTCTGGCGGCGCGCCGACTTGATCGGCTCGAAGCGGCGGCGGAACGGCTCCACGCCGAGTTCGGCACCGAGATCCTCACCGCATCCCTCGACGTGCGGGACCGCGAGGCCGTCGATGCCTGGGTGGACGGCCTCGATCCGGCGTGGTCCTCAATCGATGTCCTGGTCAACAATGCCGGACTCGCTCGCGGGCTGTCCACGATCTACGAAGGCGACACCAACGACTGGGAAGAGATGATCGACACCAACGTCAAGGGTCTGCTCTGGGTGACCCGGGCGGTGCTGCGGGGGATGGTGGCCCGAGGAAGCGGCCACGTTGTCAACATCGGCTCCATCGCCGGTCACGAGACCTACCCGGGCGGCAACGTCTACTGCGCCTCCAAACATGCGGTGACCGCCATCGGCCGGGCGCTCAACATCGATGTCCTCGGCACCGGTGTCCGGGTCAGCTCGGTGGACCCGGGACTTGTCGACACCGAGTTCTCGGTGGTGCGGTTCCACGGTGATCAGAAGAAAGCCGATTCGGTCTACGACGGTCTCGAACCCCTGCACGGCGCCGATGTGGCCGATGCGGTGTTCTTCTGTGTGACACGGCCACTGCACGCCAACGTGCGGGAGATGATCCTCATGCCGTCGGCCCAGGCGGCGGCGGTCCACGTTCACCGCGACACCTGAGCCTCTTG
>CBESWV010000115.1:0-11806 GCA_965533305.1 uncultured bacterium
ATCGGTGGCTCCGGATTCACGGTGGCGATGCTCGTCTACATCTTCAACTGCCAGGTCTTCAAACCGTTGGTACGGGGGGCGGTGCTGCTTGCCCTGCTGTGCTACAGCAGTGTCGGCTTCGGCCTCACCGTGGATATCGGCATTTGGTGGCGCATCGTCTTCCCCCTCTGGCACTGGCAGGTGCACTCGGTGCTCTTCGAGGTGGCCTGGTGCATCATGCTCTACCTCGTGGTGCTGAGCCTCGAGTTCAGCCACACCGTACTCGCCAAGATCGGCTGGCAGCGGATGCTGTCGGTGGTGGAGAAAGCGACGATGATAATCGTCATTGTCGGCATCTCCCTGTCCACTCTGCACCAGTCGTCCCTCGGCACCCTTTTTCTGGCGACGCCCTTCCGACTGCACCCCCTGTGGCATACCGACTTCCTGCCGGTGCTGTTCTTCATTTCGGCGATCGGCATCGGCTGTCTGACCATCTCGGTGGTCACCCTCTTCGTGCACTGGCTGTACGAGAAGGCGGCCCCCATGCGAGCGATCTCCGCACTGGGCGCAGTCTCCGCGGTGGCCATGAGCCTCTACGCTGTCCTGCGGTTTGTGGATATCATCGCCTCCGGCAAGGCCGCGGCGCTCTTCATTCCGTCGTGGGACGTGGCCAACTTCTGGTTCGAGACCCTGCTCAGCGTGGTGATTCCGGTGGCTCTGCTGTCGCAGAAGCGTTTCCGGGTTTCGCCGGCAGCCATGTTCTGGATCGGCATGACCGCCACCTTGGGCCTCGCACTCAACCGGGTCAACGTCTCGGGTCTGGCCACCCTGAGCCTCACCCATTCCCACTACATGCCCTCCTGGCCCGAGTGGGCGGTCTCGGCCGGTATCCTGGCCGCTGCCGGCCTGGTCTACCTCTTCTGCGTCGAGAACTTGGGCCTCTTTTCGACCATCACTGCCGAGGACGTGGCGAAGGCGCGCACAGCCGGCTCCCCTGATCTTGCGGACTGGAGAACGACCTTCTTCGGCGCTCACCGACACGGAGAGGCCCGCCTCTACTCCCTGGTTTTCTTGGCGGCGGTCGCCGTATCCTTCGGCTGCCTCTCCGACGATGCGGTCTTCGGAGTGAAGCCGGTGTCCACCGACACCTCGGGCCCGCGCCGGGTGCAGGTGATCAAGCACGACAACGGCCGGTCGGCGCCCTTCCTGGTGGCGCCCAGAGAGACTGCCCCGGTTGATACCGACGACGAGACGACGATGGTATTGATGGTGGACGGCAATCGCAACGGACGCTACGTGCTCTTCGATCACGAGGCGCACCTGACGCGGGTGGAGGGCGGCAAGGACGGATGCGTGAGCTGTCATCACATGAACAAACCGCTGGACTCGGCCACCAGTTGCTGCGAATGCCACCGCGACGAGTACCTGACTGTGGATCTCTTCGACCACCAGATCCACGAGGATCGTACCGGTGGCAATCCGGGATGCATCAGGTGCCACGAAGGGGCGGCATCGGCGCGGGTTCGGGCCAATACGCCGATCTGCACCAGTTGCCATCCCAACATGAGACCGGTCGGTTCGCGCGTCCAGGTGACCGATCCGAACATGAAGGATCGGCCGTCGGGATACATGCATGCGATGCACAGCCTGTGCATCGACTGCCATCGCGAACGCAAGGCAACGCTGCCGGTGGAGCGCCAGAACCTCGACGAGTGCGCGGGCTGCCACGGCGATCTGCCGGAAATCTCCGAAACGGTGTGGGAGAGCTGGTTATGAGCCGCGGGGCTATTCCCGTCGCAGATGCCGAGGGGAGGTAACCCAATGTTGGGCGAAAGCAACATGAGCAGTGTCGAAACGATGCCGCCGGAGGTGCAGCGCTGGATCGGCTGGCAGCTCTTCGAGCAGGTGCCCGCAAACATCATCGTCATCGATCGTGACTACGAGGTCATTGCCGCTAACAGCCGCTTCGTCGACACCTTTGGCGATGCGGTCGGCAAGCCCTGCTTCCAGGCATGCAAGCGCCGCGACTCCGCGTGCGAGAACTGCATGGCCGTGGCCACCTTCCGCGACGGCAAGGCGCACACTACCGACGAGACCGGGATCGACAAGGACGGTCGGCCGGCCCACTACGTGGTGCACCTGGCGCCGGTATTCAACGTAATCGGCGAGGTGGCCTACATCATAGAGATGTCCTACGATGTGACCGAGGCCACCCACCTGCGGGGGCGCTTCGACCTGCTCTTCGATCGCGTGCCGTGTTACGTGGCGGTGATCGATCGCGATCTGCAGATTCTGCGCTTCAATCAGCTCGCCCGGAGAACCTTCGGGGATCCCCGCGGCCGACCGTGCTACGAGGTCTTCAAGGGCCGCGACGAGCGTTGCCGGAAGTGCCCCACAAGGATGACCTTCGAGGACGGCAAGCCCCACTCGGCCAAGCAGCGCGGCCTCGACAAGAACGGGAAACCGAGGTCGTACGTTGTTTCCACCGCGCCGCTGAGCAATAACGGCGGAGACGTGGAACACGTGATCGAAATGTCCATGGACGTCACCGAGATCGAGGAACTTTCGGAGGAACTGGCACGCGAGGGTCGGCTGCGCCACATCATCACCGACTCGGCCCTGGATGCCCTGGTGGCATGTGACGAGTCCGGGGTCATCAACGTCTTCAACCCGGCGGCCGAGGGGCTCTTTGGTCTTGCCGCCGAGAAGGTGGTCGGACGGCGCCAGATCCGCGATCTCCTGCCGGCCGAGGTTATCGACGCGGTCATCGAGGAACGGGCCAATCTCAAGCTGCCCGACGCCACCGTCGACGGACCCGACGGCGAGACGATTCCGGTGCGGATCTCGGCCACCTGCCTGCGCGACAGGGACCAATTCATCGGCATCTCTGTGTTTCTGCACGACATCACCGAGCACAAGCGCATTGAAAAGGAAAACCTCGACAACGAACGTTTCGCGGCGGTGGGGCAGACCGTGTCCCAGTTGGCTCACGGCATCAAGAACATCCTCACCGGTTTGCAGGGCGGTATGTACCGGGTCAAGACGGGCATGAGGAGCGGGTCCACAGAGCGCGTCGAGAAGGGCTGGCAGGCGCTGGAGCGGAACGTGGACCGCATTACCGAGCTGGTGAAGGGATTCCTCAGTCTGAGCAAGGGGTACGTGCCGGATGTTCGGCCCACCGACCCCTGCTCGGTCGCCAGGGAGGTCCACGAACTCTACAAGGACGCGGCCGAGGAGAGAGGCGTAAAGCTCGAGTTGCAGGCCCCGGAACATCTGTCGCCGGCCAACCTCGACGCCGAGGACATGCGGGTCTGTCTCGAAAATCTGGTTTCCAACGCCATGGATGCCTGCCAGGTGGCGGACAACGAGGAGCTGACGGTGACCATCCGGGTCGAAGAGCGCGAAGGGGTCATCAGTTACGAAGTGGTCGATACCGGGTGCGGCATGGACTACGAGGTCAAACGAAAGGTCTTCACGACCTTTTTTTCCACCAAGGGTCTTGGCGGCACCGGTCTCGGGCTGCTGTTGACCCGCAAGATCGTGCACGAGCACGGCGGCCGCATCGAGGTGGCGTCCACCCCGGGACAAGGGTCGGTCTTTCGTATTGACCTTCCCCGAGAGCGGCTGCCGGACGTGAAAGCCGAAGAGGGTGCCGATGCTGAAAGCGCATCGGGAAAGGAAACGACAGAATGACAACGGGTGACGAAGACAAGACTGTGCTGGTGGTCGACGACGAGGAGGATGTGCGCGAGTACCTCGAGGCGATACTGGAAGATGCCGGCTTTGTCGTCGTGACCGCCGTCGACGGTGAGGATGCGCTGGCCAAAGTCCACGCAAACCCGCCGGACCTGGTGTCGCTGGACTTGGTGATGCCGAAGAAATCGGGAATCAAATTCCTGTACGAGATGAGACACCACAAGGAACTGGCGAAGATCCCGGTGATCATTGTCACCGCTCACGCACATGACGACCTCGGCAAAGGCGATCTCAAGGATGCCCTTTCGGGCAAGGGTATCGTGGCGCCGGGAGGGTACCTCGAAAAGCCGGTGCAGCCGGATGCCTATGTGCGCATGGTTTGCAGCTCCATGGGCGTGGCGTACGAAGAGCTTGCGCACGACGAACCGCCGGTGGAGCAACTGCGGGACCAGTTGGAAGGTCTGCTCGAAGACGCGAGCGCGGAGCAGCTCGCCGAGATGGTCCGAGCGCTCAAGAGCAAGGGCGCTCCTTAATGGTCGGGTCCACTGGAATGGGTCCAGAGAAAGGAAGTCGAGTCATGGCAGCACGAATCTTGGTTGTTGACGACGAGGAGGACGTGCGGAGCTTCCTCTGCTCGCTCCTTGAAGACAATGGATACGAAGTGGAGATGGTCGAAGACGGCAATCGTGCCTGGGAGGCGATCAAGATTCAGCGTCCGGATCTGATCCTGCTCGACTTGATGATGCCCGAGCAGACCGGCACGGGGCTGTATCGCAAGCTGCACGACCACAAAGAGCTGAGTGAAATCCCGGTGATCATTGTCAGCGGATTGGCCGGTCGAAATGTCGCGGTGGGCAAGTCGGTGCCGGTCTTCGACAAACCCATCGACGAGGACGGATTGCTGAAGAAGGTCAGCGAGATGGTCAACTGAAGCGCGGGTGGTCGAAGATGTGTGGTGAAACGAGTCGGCGTCATTAAGGTGACCGTTGGCGACGTAGTGCCGGAGGCGAGAGCCCGCGGGCACTTGCTCGGCGAGCAGACGCCCTCGGCCGCTACCGGGATGACGAGACCCGGATCGTAAAGGACTGAGCTGTGCCGGAGCCGGCGGGAGGGCGCCGGTTGTGGCCGAAAATCAGGGTGCCGATGCGCACCACATGGGAGGCCGAAATGGACCGCAGCGAGCCGCCGCCGAGCACTTCACCCATAGTGGAAGCCGCATGGAAGACCATGCCGAGAGCGATGCAGGAGACCGTAACCCGAGCACCGTTGATCCCCGAGATCGCCGCTAGGGCCAAGGCCGCGGCCGCCGCCCACCCCGGCTTCATCCGTGGCGACCAGGGACAGGTGGTTGACGTGCTACCGGAGCGAGAGGTCTACTACGGCCCCTCATCAGGACTGCCCGAGCTGCGCTCTCAGGTTGCTCGCCTGTGGACCTCGCTGTACTCCCTTGGCGGCCTGGAGGGTCTGCCCGATGGCGGCCTCGCAGCCGAGCACGTGGCCATCGCCTCCGGCGCCACCGAGGGCCTGGCGATCCTGCTCCGGCTGTTCGCACCCGGCCGTTGCGTCGGCATGCAACGCCTGCACTGGGGCAACTACCGCAGCATCGTCAAACATGCGGGCGGCGAACCGGTGGTGATCCGCTTCTTTGATGAGGCGGGCAGGCTCGACCTCGAGGGCATCGCGGCCGAGATCGAAACCCACGCCATCTCCACGCTCATCGTCAACTTCCCGGCCAACCCGACGGGGGACTGCCTGAGCGATCTCGAGCTCCAGGCACTGGTTGCGTTGGCGCGTGATCATGATCTGATTCTGATCGCCGACGAGGTCTACAACTGGATGCGCTACGAGGACACGCCCCGCACCCTGCTCGGCTTTGCCCCGGAGCGAACCATCGTCGTCGGCGCCGCCTCCAAGGAGTACCTGATACCCGGGGCCCGCACTTCCTGGATCCTCTCTGCCGACGAGGTCTTCAGCAATCAATGGCTGCCGCGTCTGATCAGGACCACCTCGTCGTCACCCAACGTGCTCGGCCAGAACCTGGCGCTGGAGATGGTGGGCGCGGACGTGCAAGATCTGGAGGCCGGAAGGCCGCCGCGGTACCTGAGCTCGATCCGGGACGAGTTGCGGCGCCGTCGCGACCTGATGGCTGAGGTGGTTCGCGAAAGCGGGTTCACGATCGTCGGCAGGGTCGCGAATCAGACACCGCCAGGCGGCATCTCTCTCTTCGCCCGCTTGCCCGAAGGCCTCGATGACGACGTGGAGTTCAACAACAGGGCCATCGAACTCGGACGCTTCAGCGCCATTCCAGGGACCGCGTTCGGCGCGCCTGGTCACATCCGGTTCGGCTATGCGGGCATGACCCTGGAGAGCATTCATCGGATGCGGACCGCGCTCAGCGAGGTTGTGGAGGAGGTGCGGCGAACGACCTGAAATACCTGTCAATGGTGATGAGCAACTCCTATCACATCGCGATCGAAGAGGGGGCAAACGTCGTGCGAATCGGGACCATGCTCTTTCTCGTCGATGGTCACGATGTCCCTTTCATACTGGTCCCGGCCATTTCGAATTGAAACGAAAGCGTCTTGCCGATAGCGATCAGAAGCAGCCAACTCGTCACAAATCAAAATCTTCTACAAATTGGCGCGCCCATTGCATTGCCGTAGACCAGGCGACTCCGCACCGCGGCGCCGCGCGCACTTCCCGGCCGACCAAGCCGGCCACATGATTGGAGGAATGACAATGACACATATACCGAAACGAATCCTGGTTCCGACCGACTTTTCACCTTCAGCAAACCGAGCGCTCCCTCTCGCCAAAAAGATCGCTGAGCGCTTCGATGCCGAGATTCATCTGCTCCACGTGCGGGTGCTTCTCGACGATCCCCACGTTGACTCGCAGACCCTCGACAAGATCGAACGAGTTCTATCCGACTGGGAACCGGCGACAAGGCTCGCCCTCGAAGAGGCTGGAATGGACGGCCTCTCCCCGATCCATGCTCACATAGAGAGAGGGATCGTCGCCGCCGAGGTCATTCTCAATGCGATCACCGAGTACGACTGCGATCTGGTGATCATGGGCACCCACGGGCGGCGTGGTCTCAAACGCCTGCTCACCGGTTCCGTGGCCCAGGAGGTTGTCCACCATTCAGCGGTCCCTGTCCTCACGGTCCGAGCAAACGCAGACGATCCGCGTCTTCCGCAGAAGATCCTGGTCGCCGTCGACTTCTCCGACACTTCGCTCGAGGCCGTCCAGTGGGCAGCTGCAATGGCGCCTGTTCTCGACGCCAAAATCACCCTCCTGCACGTCGTTGAGAGGCAGGTCTATCCTGACTTCTATGTCCTCGACTCGCCGCTCGAGGAGCGCCTGAAAGAGGTCGTGAGCCATTGCCACAGATCCCTTTCCGACATTGCGAAGGAGCACCTCGCGGATGTGCCGTCGACGACGGCCGTGATCCAGGCCCACCCGGCCCAGGGAATCGCATCATTTGCCGAAGAGAATGACCACGATCTCGTGGTGCTTGCAACCAAGGGCCTTTCAGGACTCTCTCACGCCTTGCTCGGTTCGGTTGCCGAACGAGTCGTCCGCCTTTCCGAGACGCCCGTCCTGACAGTCCGGGGAAGCTGACAAGATCCTCCCCCTACCACCGCAGCGATTGCGGGTTTCCTCCGCATCAATCATATGGGAGCCAGTCTCCCCGGTGTGGCAGTCGAGTGGTGCGTCTTGTGGGGTCTTGGCGGTTTCTCCTTCGTGCTGGCATGGCGGGCTCATGTCAGATCCATCCGCCCTCCCGCAGAAGGCTCGTCGGGATTCGGCCTTCCGTGAAGGCTACGTCTCAGGGTTGGAACCGGAGCCCGACTCGAATCACCGACGATGTCTCGGCGGCCTCAGAGACTACTCGTTCGGCTTCCACTCCTTCCAGACGTTGCCGACGAGGTCCGGGCCGGGCTTGAGCACCGGGTCTCCCGGCATCCATCCGGCAGGCGTTGCTTCGGCACCACCGCTGGCGCGCACCACCTGGAAAGCTTGGACCTGACGAATCGACTCGGCGATCCGGCGACCCACAGGCGGCGTCAAGACCTCCATGGCCTGGATCACTCCATCAGGATCGATAATGAACCGACCACGAAGCTCGATTCCCTGCTCCTCGGCATAGACACCGTAGGCCCGACCGATGTTCCCGGCCTGGTCCGACAACATGTGGAACGGAATCCCACCATCGACCATCTTCGAAAGCTCATGGTCGTTCCACATCTTGTGGACGAAGTGGCTGTCCACACTCACCGAGAACACCTCGACACCGAGATCCTGGAGTTCCTGATACTTGTCGGCGACCGCCGACACTTCGGTTGCTCAAACAAAGGTGAAGTCACCGGGATAGAAGCAAAGGAGGAGCCACTTGCCGAAGTGGTCGGAGAGCTGCACATTGGTGAAGCTGCCTTTGTAGTACGCCGGTGCGTTGAAATCGGGCGCCTTCTGTCCAACACGTGCTGTCATGGTCTTCTCCTCTGCCGCTTTGTTGTTCGATTGTTCGACCGGCACCTCGGACGACGGCTCGCCCAAGACCGCACCGGTCACCCTGGCGCATCCTTCCGGTTTGTCTGCCATAAGACCTCCCTTTCGTTCGAATTCTACGGACCGGCAGCCTCAACATCAAGTAAAGTATTGAAAAGATAGAAGTTGCGCATTTGTTCATGCGAGATATCGATGCCGGATCCCGGGCAGATCTCAGCCCAACGATCAGGAGAACAAAGGGTCATCACAACCTCTGGACCACTGGACACAGTGAACAGCGGCTTTTGGCCCACTGGATTTCTGATGACGCAGTATCCAGTTGGAATCTCGTGGCGGAGAATTCCGACGAGTCACGGCATTGCGGTACTCACGATGACAGCCTAGTCGAAGACCTCAATCTTGGAGATCTCGACCGCTTCCTCTCTGGGATCGACAATGAGCATGGGTGGATTCTCGACGTTGATCTCATAGACCACATCGTCGGCAGTGCGCACCGCCTCGCCCAGGGGATCGAAAATGTGATTGCCAGCCCCCGCGAAGTCCTCACCTTCATAGACCGAGCCGGCGATGCAGCAACCCAGCATCCAGACACCGTTTTCGATGGCGCGGGTCCGCAGGAGATTGCTCCACACCCAATCGCGCCGCCAGGGCCACCACGCCGGGGCGATGAGCATGTCGCAGCGGGCCTCGAGGGCCAACGCCCGCGCCTGCTCGGGGAATCGTAGATCGTTGCAGTTCATCAGCCCGATGGTGAGGCCGTTCCATTTGAAGGCGACATAACGATCGCCCTGATCCCAGTAGTCGAACTCGCCGTTGGGCCGGAATAGGTGCACCTTGTCATAAAAGGCGATCTGCTCGCCCCCAGACCACACCATCACCCGATTTCGTCGAGCCTCGGAGATGGATCCGAAGACAAAGAGTACCTCGGGAGCGTCGGCTGAAATCCGAGCGAATGACTCACGCACCTCGGCCACATCCACCGATCGCGAATAGCCGGTGAGAAAAAGCTCCGGAAAGACCACGATCGAAGCGTCTGCTCCCACCGCCCGTTCCGCCTCAGCCTGAAAACGAGTGAGATTCGACGCACTGTCCTGACACACCCACCGGGAAAGATAAGCTTTCATTCCCAGATTTCATCACCTTCGGCGGCGGATCGCAATCGACCGAGCCTCACCGGTTCCAACCGCCGGGACATCACGTACGCGGAGGCTCCGAAAGGACCGCATCGATCAAAGACCCTTGTGTTGTTGCGATACCCAATCTCGTATTGATATGGTACGTTGCTGTCATTGGCTTTTTCTTGGAGGCACAAATGCGGAGAATGGGTTTCGTCGCAATCGTAATATTGAGTGTGGCGTCGTTTGTCGGCGCCGCGGATCCGGGTCAGATCGTCGCTGAAAAAGGTGATGAGCACATTCAAATCGACGGCATCACCGGCTGTGTGCTGGTCGTCGAGTCAGTGGACGATACCGATCCCGCAAATGTGGTGATCGCCCTAACCGGCGAGAACATCAGCGTCGACCTCGAGTATTGGGACCGGCTCACGGTCGA
The DNA here is from genome assembly GCA_965533305.1 of uncultured bacterium. Lineage (GTDB taxonomy): Bacteria > Acidobacteriota > Thermoanaerobaculia > Thermoanaerobaculales > Sulfomarinibacteraceae > JAHECW01. Next base: position 9,739 of record CBESWV010000115.1, read on the forward strand.
ACTGCCGGCCGCATGGTCGATCGTCTCCCTGGGGGCCGAAGAAGTTGAAGCCACCTCTTTCTACGAGTTCCCCACGATGGCTGGTATCGGCACCAACGTCGGTATCTGGTACAAGAGTGATGCCCCGTGCTCGGGTCTCGGGTTCCTTCGTACGCAGACGGCCAACAACCATGCCCGTTTCATCCTCACGGTGAATACCAACGGCGTGGGCGGCACCGTGCCCGTGGCCTACATGATCGAGGGTGACGGCTATGGCGCAGATCCGCATGTGGTCTGCAGTGCGACCTCCCCGTGCGGGTATGACGCGTGCTATGGATCGACCACCCCCGAGACCACGACCGACCTCTCGGTTGATGTCACGGTTCAGCAGCCGACCCCGACTCCGACACCGGAGCAGGGCATCCCCACCAATACCGGCACGGGCCTCGTGATTCTCATCGGCATCTTGATGGCGGCGGGCGCCGTTTTGATCATGCGTCGCTCATAACAAGAAACCACCGACTCGATTCAACAGGGGGCCATTTGGCCCCCTGTTTTCGACTTCCCACGATAGCGAAACGGCGCTACCGATACCTCTGAATCCTCGCTCGATCACCCTGGTCGGCACGGGTATGAAGCCGCTTGCCTGTCGACAGCGGATCCTGACAAACCCGGCGAAAGATAGACCTCTATTCGAGGGACAGAATGCGCCTTTAAACCGCCCTCTCCTTCTATTCCGGCGTAAGACCTTCGGGAAGATCTCGGGCCGGAATTGAAAATGGAATTATTTTTCCAAATTAGTGGTTCGTAACCATTGGAGGAGCGATCGTGAGAGTTTCGAAGTCTGAAGAATATGGTCTCCGGCTCGTGATGAGCCTCGCGGTGAGCGGCGCTCAGCTGACTATCCGCGAGCTCGCCGAGCGTGAGGATCTGCCCGACACGACCGTGGCCAAGGTCGTCGGTCGGCTGCGCCGTGCGGGCTTGGTCGAGGCCGTCCGCGGCCGCAACGGCGGTTACACCCTCACCCGCTCCGCTGACGAGATTTCGTTGGCCCATGTGGTCAACGCCTTTGAAGCCGAGGTCTTCTCGAGCGACTTCTGCAGCACCATGAGTCCCGGCGACGGCCCGTGCGCGAAGAGCGCCGGCTGTGGTCTCAAACCGGTCTGGCGGGGTCTACGGAACGTCATCGGCAATTTTCTCGACGGGATCACGGTTGCCGACATCGTCGCCGGTGGCCCAGGAGCTGAGAACAACTTGCTTCCGGTGCTGGCAACCCACCGCAACTGAAACGACAGAACCACCCTTCGGGGTGTTTGGAGTGAGCGCAGCATGTCCGAACAAACAAAAATCATCGAGGATTTCGCCAACCGCGAGTATGAGCACGGCTTCGTCACCGATGTCGAGGCGGATACCTTCCCGCCCGGGCTCAACGAAGACGTGGTGCGCGCCATCTCGGCAAAGAAGAATGAGCCCGAGTGGATGACCGAGTGGCGCCTCAAGGCCTACCGCAAGTGGTTGGAGATGGTCGAACCCAACTGGTCCAAGGTCGAGTACCCGGCCATCGACTATCAAAAGATCTCCTACTTCTCCGCGCCCAAGGAGAAGCTCGGTAGCCTGGATGAGGTCGATCCCGAAATCCTCGAAACCTACAAGAAGCTCGGCATCCCCCTCGACGAGCAGAAACTCCTCGCAAACGTGGCGGTGGATGCGGTCTTCGACAGCGTTTCTGTGGCCACCACCTTCAAGAAGAAGCTCGGCGAGCTCGGGATCATCTTCTGCTCCTTCTCCGATGCACTCCAGGACCACCCCGAACTCATCAAGAAGTATCTCGGCTCGGTGGTGCCCTACACGGACAACTACTTCGCCACCCTGAACGCGGCGGTCTTCTCCGACGGCTCCTTCGTCTACATCCCGAAAGGTGTGCGCTGCCCCATGGAGCTCAGTACCTATTTCCGGATCAACGCCGAGAACACCGGTCAGTTTGAGCGCACCCTCATCATCGCCGACGAAGGCGCCTATGTGAGCTATCTCGAGGGCTGCACCGCGCCCCAGCGAGACGAGAATCAGCTCCACGCCGCGGTGGTCGAAC
>CBESWV010000116.1:0-11730 GCA_965533305.1 uncultured bacterium
GGTTCCGTAAACGGCGGACATCAGGTTTGATCTTCACGGCGAGATCTCCGCGGCGACTACGGTCTCGATGGCGGTGGCGACGGCCTCGGCCGGCATCTCGCCGGTCTCCTCTTCCAGGGCTACCGGTTCCGTTTTGGTGATGTCGGTTCCGAGCCGCTGGAGGTAGGCGATGACGGCGACGATCTGCTTGCCCTCGAGGTTCTCCGGCCCGCCCTGTGTCGTGATCTCGCTGGCGATGGCCGACGCTTGCTCGTGTGCCGCCGCGACCCCGTTCGAGATCTCGTCGTCGCTGTAGGGGACGCCGACCGCGCGGTTGGCCCGCATCGATCGCGGTACCTCGTCGAAGTCGAGATCCTTGGTCAACATCCACGGATAGGCCGGCATGATCGAACCCGGGGTGATGGCGCGCGGGTCGTCCATGTGGCGGACGTGCCACAGATCTGGGTACTTGCCTCCGATCCTCTGCAGATCGGGACCGATCCGCCGCGAACCCCACTGGAAGGGGTGGTCATAGACGAACTCACCAGGCTTGGAGTATTCGCCGTAACGTTCGGTCTCCGCGCGGATCGGGCGGATCATCTGGGAATGGCAGTTGTAGCAGCCCTCCGAGACGTAGATGTCACGTCCGACCAGCTCCAGGGCGGTGTAGGGGGTCACCGATGCGATGGTGGGGACGTTGGACTTGATTAGGAAGGTCGGGATGATCTCAAACAGGGAGGCCACCACCACCGTGATCGTGACCGCGATCGTGAACTTCAGGGGCAGACGCTCCCATCGCCGGTGCCAGACGGTCGAGAAGAAACGCTCGAGCTTGTAGGCCGTGTCGGCGACGTGGACCTTGTCGGCATGCAGCGGCGAGACCGGCTCGGGGCGATCGGTGAAGGTCTTGGAAAGCGCCGGCGCCTCGTGCATCGGGATGTCATATGCGGAGGGGCGATTGCGCCAGGTCATGAAGTAGTTGACGCCGAGCAACAGGATCCCCGTGAGGTAGGCGGTGCCGCCGATCACCCGCACCCAGTACATCGGAATCAGACGCAGGGTGGTCTCGACGAAGTCGGCGTACTTGAGGTAGCCCTCGGAGTCGAAGGCGAGCCACATCAGACCCTGGGTCAGCCCGGCGGCGTAGATGGCGACGATGTACAGCAGAATACCGATGGTGCCGAGCCAGAAGTGCGCCTCGGCGAGTTTGTTCGACCACAGCTCGGTCTGATACAGCCGTGGAAGCAGCCAGTAGATCATCCCGAAGATGAGGAAACCGACCCAGCCGAGGGCGCCGGCGTGGACGTGGGCGATGGTCCAGTCGGTGTAGTGCGAGAGCAGGTTCACCGATCTCACCGCCAGCAGCGGCCCCTCGAAAGTGGACATGCCGTAGAAGGTGATGGCGACCACGAAGAACTTGAGCACCGGGTCCGATGGGACCTTGTCCCAGGCGCCGCGCAGGGTCAGCAGGCCGTTGAGCATGCCGCCCCAGGAGGGCATCCACAGAATCACCGAGAAGACCATGCCAAGGGTCGAGGCCCAGGCCGGAAGCGCCGTGTAGTGGAGGTGGTGCGGCCCGGCCCAGATATAGATGAAGATGAGCGACCAGAAATGGATGATCGACAGGCGGTAGGAAAAGACCGGTCTGTTCGCCGCCTTGGGCAGGAAGTAGTACATGATGCCGAGGAAGGGCGTGGTCAGCAGGAATCCCACCGCGTTGTGGCCGTACCACCACTGCATGAAGGCGTCCTGGACCCCGGCGTAGATCGGGTAGCTGCGGAAGAGGCCCGCCGGCACCGCCAGATTGTTGAAGACATGCAGCAGGGTGATGGTGACGATGGTCGCGATGTAGAACCAGATGGCGACGTAGATATGACGCTCCCGGCGCCTGGCGATGGTGCCGAAGACGTTGATGGCGAAGACGATCCAGATCACCGCAATGGCGATGTCGATGGGCCATTGGAGCTCGGCATACTCTTTGCTCTGGGTGATGCCGAGGGGCAGGGTGACGGCGGCTGCGACGATGATCAGCTGCCAGCCCCAGAAGTGGATGGCGCTCAGCGTCCGAGAGAACATCTGGGTTTTCAAGAGCCGCTGCATCGAGTAATAGACCCCGGCGAAGATGGCGTTGCCGGCAAAGGCGAAGATGACAGCGTTTGTATGGAGCGGGCGCAGACGGCCGAAGCTCAGCCACGGCAGCTCGAAGTTGAACAACGGTGCGGCCAACTCCAGGGCCACGATCACGCCGACCAGCATGCCGACCACACCCCAAATAAAGGTCACCAGGGTGAAGCGACGAACGATGGCATCGTCGTAGCTGAATTTCTCGATCTGGACGCTCATCAATACCCCCTCAGCAGAATGCCGAATGATTTCGTGCATTATCCATCTGTTTCGCGTTCTTGTGTAGAAACTGAGATTGTCGTGCCGGTGCGAACCGCTCGCTGGGCGATATCCGCCAGGGTCGTGCCGGCCAGTAAATCGTGGAACGACTGCCGGATCCCGGTCATTCGTTCGTGGAGCGGGCAGGTGTCGCTGTCGGTGCAGTTGGCCTGGCCGAGAAGGCATTCGACCCCGGTCAGTCCGTCCTGAAACGGTTGAACCACCGCGAGCAGCGAGATCTCGTCGGCCGAGCGATTGAGACGGAAACCACCGGTGCGTCCGCGTTGTGAGGTCACCAGATCGGTGGCTTTCAACCGACGGAGGATCTTGCTCAGGAACTGGGGTGGCAGATCGAGTTCGTCGGCGATTTCGGCGGAATGAAGCGCACTGTCCCCCTCGCGAAGGGCGAGAAGAGAGAGGGCACGAACCGCGTATTCTGCACTGCGCGACAGCATCGCGACGGATATTAGGACCCCCGTGTCCGGTTTGTCAAGATCATGGGGTCGATTGGCGAAGGGACATCGAATTCATCGCATCATCGCAGGTTGCCCACCTTGACGCTTTTCGCGACTCGAGGGGTACGTGAGCGAGTCTCCTTGAAGAACATCAAGGACGGCACGCCCGGTGGAGGCAATACCTCCGCGTGCTCGGGAAGGATCACTTTTCACTTTTCACTTCTCACCGCCGCGGTCACAGACACGGAGAATCCGTCTGTTACCATCTCCCGACCACGTTCGAAGGAGTCTCCATGCGCAGAAAGATTTTCACATTCGGTATTGCGGCGGTTGTTCTATTGACGGTCCTCTGGGTGATTCCAGCCTCTTCTGAGGCCGAGGAACGCGTCGATTCCGCTTCGGAAGCGACTGCGCCGAGGTACACCGTCGTCCACATCGAGGTCTCCTCTCGCGCCGAAATCGAATTCCTCGCGAGATGGATCGATATCTGGGATGCGGACCCCGAGCGGGGCGTGGTCGAGGCTGCGGTCGATGCCGAGGGTATCGAGATGCTGAGCGACTTTGGCTATCAGTACACAGTCGATCGAGAGATGACCGAGAAATACAGTCGTCCGCTGGCGCCGCTGAAAAACCAAACGGAAGGAATTCCTGGATACCCGTGCTACCGAACGGTGGAGGAGACCCTGGCGGATGGTGCTTCTCTCGCGGCTGCGTATCCCGATCTCGCCCAGTGGATCGACATCGGTGACTCGTGGGAGAAAACCAGTCCCGGTGGTCTAGCCGGCTACGACCTGATGGTGCTGAAGCTGACCAACACCACCAATGGCATCCTATCGGCGGACAAACCCGATCTCTGGGTCATGGGCGCCATCCACTCCCGCGAGTTGGTCACCGCCGAGACCGTGACACGGTTCGGCGAGCACCTCCTCGCCAACTACGATCTCGACCCGGACGTGACCTGGCTGCTCGACCACCACGAGATCCACATTCTGCTCCAGGCGAATCCCGATGGCCGCAAACATGCCGAGACCGGAGACTGGTGGCGAAAGAACACCAACGAAAACTACTGCGGTCCGACGTCGAGCGACCGTGGCGCAGACCTCAACCGCAATTTCGACTTCGAGTGGGGGTGTTGCGGCGGATCGAGCGGATCCCAGTGCGACACGACCTATCGCGGCCCGTCGCCCGCATCTGAGCCGGAGACCCAGGCGGTCCAAGCCTATATTGCCTCGGAGTTCCCGGATTGGCGAGATGACGACCTAACGAGCCCGGCGCCGGACCACGCCACCGGGATCTTTGTCGACGTTCACAGCTCCGGAGGCGATGTCCTCACTGCCTTTGGTTTCCAGGACCCGCCGGCGCCGAACAATACCCAGATTCTGCGGTTGGCGCGCAAGTTCTCGAATTTCACCGGCTACTACGCCCGTCTCGGGAGCGTCTACACAGTGGACGGTTCGACAAAGGACTGGGGTTACGGGCGGATGGGCATGCCGGCCTTCACCTTCGAGTTGGGCACCGAGTTCTTCCAGGATTGCGCTCTCTACGAGAGCACCATCTACCCCGACAATCTCCAGGCGCTGCTGTATGCGGCAAGGGCCGTCCGTGCGCCCTACACGCAGTCGTCCGGCCCTGAGGTCGGGTCGCCGATTGCGCTGCCGAGCACGCCAAACCCGGGCGAAACGGTGACCGTCAACGCCGTCATGGATGACACCCGATTCGGTCCCGGTGAGACCTCTCCGCCGGCTTCGGTGGAAACCATCGCCACCGCCGAGATCTTTGTCGATGTGCCTCCGTGGCAGGGAGGGGCCACGCCCATCGCCATGACGGCGACCGACGGGGCTTTTGACAGCAGCATCGAGGCGGTGACGGCCTCCTTCCCCTCGGCAGGGTTGGCAAACGGCCAACACATCGTTTACATCCGCGCGCAGGACAGTGCGGGATACTGGGGAACGACCCGGGCCGTCTTTGTCTGGGTGCTCGACCCGGCAACCGCGGCCCACATCGCCGGGATGCTGACCGACTCCCAGACCACTCTCCCCATCCAGGGGACGGTCAGCGCGGGGGCGTTCTCGACCGCGTCGAGCCAGGCCACCGGCAGCTATGACCTGATGCTCCCGGCTGGGACCTACGATGTTGCAGCAACCGCGCCGGGACACTACGGCGCTTCAGTCGCGGGGATCATCGCAGCTCAGGGCAATACGACCATTCAGGATTTCGTCCTCGATCCCTTCGCCACGGTCCTCGCCGACGACGTCGAGTCGGGCAACATCGGGTGGTCTGCCGATCCACCCTGGGCGATCGTGACCAATCAGTCTCACAGCCCGGTGAGTTCGTGGCACGAGAGTCCCGGCGGCAATTCGCCCGACGGAGCGAACATCGCTCTCGAAGCGCCACCGCTGGATCTGCGGGCATCAACCGGAGTCAGCCTGAGCTTCTGGCACCGCTATGCCATCGAGAGCAACTATGACTATGGTCACGTCGAATGGTCGGCGGACGGGGGAGTGTCCTGGCACGAGGTGGCGACCTACACCGGCACCCAGAGTTCGTGGACTCAGGTGCTGATTCCGCTGCCGGGGCTTGACGACGCCGGCGATGCCCGCGTCCGCTTCCGCTTCACGTCGGACTCCAACACCAGCGAAGACGGCTGGTACATCGACGACATCACCCTCGAGGGCTCGCTCTTCTCCGATGGTTTCGAGTCGGGCGACACCTCGGCGTGGGCGGAAACGTCGCCGTAGTTTGAAACATCAGACCAACTTCAGGGCGCCCCAGCCGAGGCACCCTTGTTTTTCCTTCGACGTAGGAGGGTGGGCAACGACTCAACCAGTCGGGAGTCGAGAGATTCACCTTCCGCGCTGGATTTTGGGTCGTGGTAACGTACGGACAGAATTCCTGCCCCTCATCGGGGCGATCACAACGAAGAGCCGAAAGGGAGAATTGTTGATGAGAGTTAGAGGCGCTGCATTTTTTGTTGTATGTGCGTTGCTGGTGGCACCGGCGGCGTATTCCATGAGCCCCACGACTGCGGGTGAGCACATTTTCGAGACCTTCGAAACGGCCCACCCCTATCCCACTTCGGGCGAGGTCGATTCCATGCTCACCTGGTACGATGATATCCGCTTCCCGGGCGCCATCTACATCTCTGTGCATTTCAAAACCATGGATCTCGCCGATGGCGACTTTGTGGTCGTGAGGTCCCTCGATGGTGCTCAGAAGTGGGTCTACACGGGCTACGGAAGGAACAATCTCGGCGCCACTGAGGATGGTTTCTTCGCAACCCACATTCGTGGTGATTCGGCGATCGTGGAGCTCTACACCACCGGCGACTCGACATCATGGGGTTACGAGATCGACAAGTTCGGCCGCGGCTACAACGATGACGAGATCCGTTGGTATTGGGAGCAGGGGCTGGGTGAGAAGATGAATCTCGCGCGGCCGCCGGAAGATCCTGAGTCGCTCTGCGGCACCGATGACACCGATGAAGCCAAGTGCTATCAGGCTTCGGAACCCGGAATCTACGACACATCGCGCGCGGTCGCGAGGTTGCTCCTCAACGGAAGTGCGTGGTGCACGGGTTGGTTGGTGGGCAACGCCGGCCACGTCATGACCAACGAACACTGCATTACTTCGCAGTCAGAGCTCAACAATATCGACTTCGAGTTCATGGCAGAGGGCGCCGACTGTTCCACCAATTGTGCATCCTCGTTGGCCTGCCCTGGGATCATCGAGGCATCCGGTGGAACCTTCATCCAGGACAGCGCCCCGATGGACTATGCGTTGGTGCTTCCGGACACTTCCACGGGTACCGGGACCAACCTTCCCGCGACCTATGGTTTCATGAAACTGCGCCAGACAGGTGCGGTGCTCGATGAGCGGATCTACCACCCGCAACACCCGGCGGGCTGGGGCAAACAGATCGGCGTGTTCTCCACCTACCCGGCTGACGTGACGATGGGTGGTTTCAACTACGCCTCAAGTCTGACCGAGACGGCGTGTTCCGCCGGTGGACCGCCGGATGTCGGTTACTGGACCGACACTCAGGGTGGTTCTTCGGGGTCGCCGGTCCTCGGCTACTCGGACAACAAAGTCGTGGCGTTGCACCACTGTCGCGGATCGGCGTTCTGCGATTCCGGCAACCCCACGGTTGACGACCGCAACCGCGGTGTGCCCATCCAGGATGTGATCACGGATCTCGGACCCTTGGTTCCGCCGGGCGCCCTCTGCGATCCCTATGTCGGACCGGCCACTTTGACGGCGGTCAACAACGGCAACAACACTATCGACCTCAACTGGGGTTCGGTGGCAGGATCCGGAATCACCTACAAGGTGATGCGCGCCGCCGGCGGCTGCCCTCAGAGCGCCTACGAAGAAATCGCCTCGGGCATCGCCGGTACGTCTTACTCCGATATCACGGTTTCAGGTGGGATCACATATTCCTACATTGTGATGGCCAACAACGACGAGGGTTGTGATTCCGATGCGAGTCCCTGCGCCGATGAGACCGCCAGTGGGCCCTGCATCGAGCCGCCGGTCTTTGCCGGTCTCGAGAGCGTCGACAATCCGCAGACGTCCGAATGCGCCCTCGGACTCGACTGGTCGGATGCGACTCCGGTCTGTGGCAGCTCGGTAACCTACAACGTCTACCGGTCCGAGACCTCCGGCTTCACCCCTGGTCCGGCCAATCTGGTGGCCTCCTGCGTGCCGACAACATCGTATGAGGATGCCAATGTCGAGAACCAGGTGGAGTACTTCTACGTGGTTCGCGCCGAGGACGACACCGCGGCCGGTGGTGGCCCGTGCAACAGCGGCAACGAGGATGTCAACACTGAAGAGCTGTCCGGGCTCCCGACCGGGCCCGATCAGGTCTATTTTGCTGATGATATGGAGTCGGGTGACGGCAACTGGGCCCACAGCGGTACCGGCGACACCTGGACCCTCTCAACCGCTCGTGCCCACAGCGGCACCACCTCGTTCTTCGCGGTCGATGTGGATTCCATCACCGACCAGTACCTGGAATCGATCGCGTTCGCTCTGCCGGCCGTGGCGGGCATCACCTTCGAGTTCTGGAGCTGGCAGGAGATCGAGGACGCCACAGCTGGATGTTTTGACGGTGGGATCGTCGAGGCCTCAACCGATGGAGGCACGATCTGGACCCAGTTGCTCGATCCTGTGCTCATTACCATTCCTTATGAAGGCCCGGTATCGACCACTTTCTCGAATCCAATCGCCGGCCAGGATGCTTGGTGTGGCGATCCCAGAGACTGGTCGCTCTATCAGGTCGATATCTCGGCCTATGCCGGTCAGTCCGTGCAGCTTCGGTTCCGTATGGCCACCGATTCCAGCCTGGGCAAGGAAGGTTGGTATGTTGACGACGTCCGGGTAATCACCCCGACTGAGTGCAACAACACCGATATCTTCGCCGATGGTTTTGAGTCCGGCGATACCTCGGCTTGGACCAACACCTCGCCGTAGTTCGATCATTCAGAACCGACTTCAGGGCGCCCCTTCGGGGGCGCTCTTTTTTGGCTCCGGTTGATCTAAGCCTAAGGTGAGCGATTCTCACCGGCGATCTGCGCAAATCTCTTGGACTCTGACGTCTGCGAAAATGCTCGGAATACCGATGGGTATGCGTCCGCTTTTCGCAAACGCCAGAGCCTCAAGATCTTCACACATCCCATCCGGCAGCATCGCTCATCTTAGGCTGAGGTAAGATGATCGTTCCACTCAATCAAGAGCTCGACATCGAAAGGAGCGACCCATGTCCGTTGCCAAGATCAGTGAGATTTCCGCATCGTCAGCCGTATCTTTCGAGGACGCGGTCAAGAAGGGCATCAAGCGTGCCGACAAGACCCTGAAGAACATCACCGGCGCCTGGGTAAAGGACCAGAAGGTGGATGTCAAAAAGGGCAAGATCACGGCCTATCGTGTCAACCTCAAGGTGACGTTCATCCTGAAAGACTGACCGCCGCAGGTGGTCGCGGCCACGGAAACGGTTACGGCAACGGCTATGGCAGCGGCCCGGCCTCCGGGTGGAGCGAGTACCACTCGAACCAGTAGGCGAATCGGACGGGTGGATCCGCGACGCCGTCTTCGCGCGGCTCGATGGCGAAGGTGCCGAGTTCGACATCGTATTCGATGAGGAAGACATCCTCGTCAAGCAATACCGCCCATTTCCCCGGGCTTGCACCCACCGCGTACTCGAGATAGGGCAGAGCGAAGACGGTGTCCCGACCCGAGTGGGTGACGATGGCCACGAGGTCTTTGTGGTTGAGATCGCTTGCGGGCGCCAAAGGCTCGACCGGGAACCGCAGCACATCGGAGCCGCGGTAGGAGTGGTAGGGATCGCGTTTGTACTTGGGTTTTGAATCGGCGTCCGGCGCCATCACGGTCGTCTCCGGATGATCCCGCCGCCAATCAACCCAGGTGCTGAGCTCCGCCGGTAACGCGGTCATTCTCTGCCCGGCCGCCGGGCCGGTCACGGCCTCGCCCGTCAGTTGATGCCATAGACTCGATGTCTCACCCTCGTTCCGCCGGTCGTAGAGAAGGGTGTTGGAATTGTGCAGCCAACCCGAGACGGCGAGTGAGATTTCTCGTCCGTCGACGACCCGGTCCCAGACCGCGATGCCGCCGGAAAGGGGGCTGTAGGTCACGGCGACGGCACGGCCACCCACCACGTCATTGATCGATTCATGCCACCGGAGGAGACGGAGTGGATAGGCGCGCGCTTCTCCATCGATTTCAATACCGACGACGCGATCGGCCGAAACCAGGAGCTTGCCTCTCTCGTTCTCATTGTGGTGATCGACCTCGTGCGGCGTCATCGTCACGGGCAGCGTCAGCGCCCTGAGGCCGTCCCGGGCCATGGCCTTGACCATGGTGTCGCGATCGATGAGGCATGGTTCGAAAGCGATGGCGCCGGTCTCCTGAGAGACCGCCGGTTGCAGCGGCATGCGGATGAATAAGACGGCGAACACGATGGAGACCACCACTCCCGCGACCAACACCCACCAGCCGCTGCGGATCAGGTGTGCCGGGTTCACTTCCCGGCCGTGGGAATGGCGCCATCGGTGTCGGCGACCGGGAGTGCCGGAGGGACATCGCCGGTCATCTGCGCGGTATGTGAGACTTTGATTCCGGCAATACGGGCGAGACGATCATCCATATCGAAGACCATCAGCCCGAGCAGAATCGGGAGATAGATGATGCTGGCGAGGAAGAGCCGTCGCGCGGTGAGCCGACCTCGGTGTCTGGCGAATGCCAGCCCGAGCACGGCGAAACCGATCCCGACAACCTGGGAGAAGACCAGATAGGTCATCCCGGTGACACCCGCCGCCGCGAGGGCGCCGGTGACGGGCAGCAGCGCGAGGGCGTGGACAAAGGCGGCGCGACCTGTGGCTGAGCCATCGGGATCGGCGGCGGGCATCATCCGGAAACCGCCCCGGGCGTAGTCCTCGCGGTACAGCCACGCCAGTGCGAGGAAGTGCGGCACCTGCCAGATGAAGAGAATGCCGCCGAGGATCCACGCGCCGAGTTCGAGGTGCCCCGTGGCGGCGGTCCAGCCCATCATGGGCGGAATCGCCCCGCAGACCGCGCCGACCAAGGTGTTGAGCGGCGTCCGCGCCTTGAGTGGGGTGTAGACCAGGACATAGAGCAGGATTACGAAAAGCGAGAGGACGGCGGTGAGCGGGTTGGCCCCGAGGTCGAGGACGATGAGACCGGCGGCCGAGGAGAGAAGTCCCCAAAGCAACGCCTGATTCCGGCTGACATTGCCCGCGGGCAGCGGACGGTTGCGGGTGCGCTCCATCCGTTCATCGCGATCGGCCTCGAACCACTGGTTGAGGATGTTGGCGCCGAACGCGGTGAGGGTCGTTCCGACCACCGTCCAGGAAAAGACGACGAGGTCAAAGGAGCCGCGGGCTCCGAGGACATAGCCCACGATGGTGGTCAGGACCACCAGCGCGGCAAGCCGCGCCTTGGCGAGCTCGAGGTAGAAACCCAGCAGCCGGCCGAGACCCGCCGGGCTCGAAGCCCGGTCGTCACATTCCTGAGAGGGTGTGGTTGGAGTCATCATCTCGTTTTCTGCCCGACGATCTGCGATCATGGGCGGCGACCTGGCGAGTATAACCGAAGGGACCGAGAGGATATTCGGTGAGATTCGAGGAGAGATCCAAGATCCACGATTCAAGATCCGGAATCTGATTTGTGAGGTTCGGGAGGCGGAGATGGATAAGATCGGCAGCGACGGTTCGTACGCGGTTCCCCTGGGCTTTGGAATGGCGGTTTCCATGTGGGCGGTGGCGTATGCCTGCCGCCTCCCGGCGATCATGGCGCCGCCTTGGCTGGTGCTCACGGTGCTCCTGGCCGCCGTCGTGTGGTGGGGCATGTCGGCCGGTCGATGGACCGGAGACGGCTGGTGGGCAGGCGCGCGTACAGGTCTCGTTGCTGCGATCCTCAACATGCTGATTCTCGGCAGTCTGTTGACCTCGGAGGGGGCCGGAACGGTCACGCCGTCGGCGGTGTTGTGGGTACCGGGCTCGATGCTCGCGGTTGCGGGTCTGGCCGCCGTTGGCGCCGGAATCGGCTCGCGGCAACCGGATGCGGGTGGTGGACAAAACTGGACCGGGCTTTTCGCCAAGGTCGCCATGCTCGCGACCTTTCTGCTTGTTGTCGCCGGGGGTTTGGTGACGAGCAACGAGGCCGGGCTGGCCGTCGTCGACTGGCCCAACACCTTCGGCACCAATATGTTTCTCTTCCCCTTGTCGCGGATGACCGGTGGAATCTACTACGAACACGCGCATCGGCTCTTCGGCGCGCTGGTTGGGCTGACAACTATCGGGCTCGCCATCCAGTTGTGGCGGCGGGACGATCGTGGGTGGGTTCGACGGTTGGGAACAGTCGGCGTAGGAGTCGTGGT
>CBESWV010000117.1:0-11663 GCA_965533305.1 uncultured bacterium
CGTTGCAATTTTCGCTACGTTCTTTCGAGGCCATCAATGATTTCCTCTGCCTTTGAACAATTGCATCTACGCTTGATTGTACTCCAGAAACTCGGGGATGTTCGATTGCGCGATCAGCTATGTAACACGAATGGTGTTAGCGTGCGATTGCGGCTGCTGGTTTGTCTAACTCACTTGTTTCTAAACATATCCTACCACAGAGAGGCGGAAACCCGGCTCGGGAATCGGTCGAATGTATCTATCGCCGGGGGTTTACGCCCCGGTGTTTCGCTACCTCCGCACCCGCACCGGGAACGGCGGTCGCACCGGCTCGATCGGCGGGTCGATCTCGAGCATCTCCATGATCACCTCGATGGCCTTCTCGAGCTGGGGGTCGTGCCCGGCGATGGTCTCGGCCGGGAGTTGCTCGACCTCGATGTCCGGCGGCACACCGACATTCTCGACAATGAAACCCTCCTCGGTCCAGATCCCGAGATTGGGCGCGGTGACAAAACCGCCGTCCATGAGCACCGGAAACCCGAGCACCCCGACAAGACCACCCCAGGTGGGCCGGCCGATGAGCGGGCCGAGATCGAGCTGGCGGAACATCCAGGGCAGCAGATCGCCGCCCGAACCCGCGTTTTCATCAATGATCATGGCCTTGGGACCCTGAATCGACGACAGCGGGGTCTTGATGTCGGCGCCATAGCGCATGGCCCAGCGGCAGAGCTCGGGTCGGCTCAGGATGTCGATGTAGTAGTCGGCCACCTGGCCGCCGCCGTTGTAGCGTTCGTCGATGATGATCGCTTCGCGGTCGGCCTGCGGGAAGAAATAGCGTTTGAAATACGTGTGCCCGAGGTTCGTGGTGTTGGGCACGTAGACATAGGCGACGCGGCCGTCGGTCGCTTCATCGACCTTGCGGAGATTTCCCTCGACCCAGGCGCGGTTGCGCAGGGCCCGCTCGTTGGCGACGGGAACGACCTCTACCGTCCTCGATCCACTTCCGTCTGCGTTGGAGCCGACCGTGAGTTCGACGATGGCGCCGGCGGTGTTCTCGAACCGGCCGAAGAGATTGTCAGGCGGCGCGAGGTCCCGCCCGTCGACGGCGAGCAGATACTCGCCCTCCTCCACCGAAATCCCGGGCTCCGACAACGGCGCCCGCAGCTCCGGGTTCCAATTCAGACCGCCAAAGACCCGCTTGAAACGATATCGGCCGTCGACGATCTCATAGTCGGCGCCGAGGAGACCGCCTGGAACATCGTCGGGCTCGGCGACAAAATCGCCACCGCCGACCCGGTGATGGCCGACCCCGAGTTCGGAGCAGAGCCATTGGATCAGCCGGTTGAGATCGGACCGCACCGCGAGATCGTCGAGGAAGACCTCGTATCTGGCCTTCATGGCCGGCCAATCGGCGCCGTGCATATCCGGGTCGTAGAAGAAGTCGCGGTTGATCCGCCAGGCTTCGTCAAAAATCTGCGCCCACTCGGCGCTGGGATCGATCCTGACCTTGATGGCGCTCGTGTCGAGGGTGTTCTCACCAACATCGATCGGTGAGGCGGCATCGGCGATGACCCAGGACGAACCGGTCCCGACCAGGATCTTCGAACTGTCGGCGCTGAGGACAAAGCCCTCGGCTGCATCGAGGAGCATTTCTTCCTTCCGTGTTGTCAGGTCATAACGATAGAGCGAGGCGCTGTCCCCACCACCGAAGAGACCACCGGTCTCCGACGACTTCAGATAGTGAAGGGCGCCGGTGGATCCGGACTGGAGATTGCTGTAGTTCCCCGCGGAGAGCGGAAGCGCGACGATCCGCTGACCGAGGCCGTCGAGATCGATTTGAACCACCACCACCGCGTCGCTCTCCTCGTCTTCATCCTTGGCTTGGTCAGCCTCCTCCTCATCGCTCTCGGCGGCGAGCGGTGACGGCTCGTCGTCGGCGAGGACGACGAGGTAGAGGGCGTTGCTCATCTCCATATCGGCGTTGGACATGGCGAACCACGACCGTACCGGACCGGCATCGGTTGAACCGGTGAACCAGAGGTACTTCCCGCCGGCGTCGAAGACCGGGTCACCGACATCCGAAAGACCGTCGGTGACCTCGTGCGACGTGCCGTCGGCCACCGAGTAGAGCCAGACTCCCTGCATGTAAGTGATGGTGTTCCGGGTGTAGACCAACCATTTGGAGTCCAGCGACCAGTTGTGGTGCTGGGTGTCGACGGGGCCGTAGACCACCTCGGACGCGACCCGACTCTGGGCCCCGGTTTCGGCATCGATCACCCAGATCGTCCTTGAATTATCCGAATAGCTCAGCTTCGAACCATCGGGCGCCCACTTGAGATCGCTGTAGAAACCCGTTCCATCGAGGGGGTGGACCACGACCTCACCCCGGCCGTTCTGCGGTGCGATATGGAGGGCGTACTCCCCCGATGCATCCGAAAAGTAGGCGATGTCGGCGCCATCCGGAGACCATACCGGCGAGCGTTCGTGAGCACCCGGCGTGTTGGTGATGACCCGTGGATCGCCCTTGGAGGCCGGGACCGTCACGATCTCGCCGCGAAATTCGAAGGCCGCCCGGGCGCCGGACGGAGAAATTTCGGCGCTGCGGATGAACTGGTCGCCCGAGGCGTACCTCGGCCGCACCTCGATGAGATCAGCCGCCGCTCCGATGACCAACCGGGTGGCCTCAGCGCTGGTCGGGTCGAAGAGATGGAGGGAGCCGGCCTGTTCATAGACGACCACCCCGCCCCCTGCCCGCGCCGCGAGGACTGGGAAGTCCTCGTGGTCGGTCAGTTGGGTGATTTCGCCCGAGGGGCGATCGTAGGAGAAGAGGTTGAATTCGCCGTTTCGGTCGGAGAGGAAGTAGACGGTGTCACCGATCCAGGCGGCGTCGACGTCGTTGCAGCGACCCTCGGGTTGCGGAATCTGAACAACCGAGTGGTCACCGGTCGAGTAGATCCAGATCCTCGAGGCTGTCCCGCCGCGGTAGTTCTTCCACTGGCGGAATGCCTCCCGCTGCGGGTTGTAGGCGATGAAACGACCATCGGGCGAGTAGTTGCCCTTGAACGCGGAAGGCAGCGGCAAGCGGGTGGGCCAGCCTCCTTCCACCGACACGGTGTAGAACTGACCGAACCGACGGGTGTGGGATTCCCTTCCCGAAACAAACAGCACGGCCGACCCGTCCGGAGTGAAGCCACGAACGATGTCGTTGCCGGGGTGCCACGTCAGTCGGGTCGGTGAACCACCCTCGACCGGGATGAGATAGACATCATCGTTGCCGTCATAGTGGCCGGTGAAGGCGATCCACTCGCCATCCGGTGAGAAACTCGGGTTCGATTCCGTGCCTTCATGGGTGGTCAGGCGCCGCGAGGTCCCGCCGGAGCGGTCCGCGATCCAGAGGTCTTCGGCGTAGATGAACGCCACGTGATCATCGCTCACCGTGGGATCAGCCAGCATCAACGTGTCGTGGATATCGACGGCGATCGCGGTTGAGGCTGCCAGGATGGTCAGGACAAGGACGGCCGGCACGGATGCACACTTCATGAACTCTTCCTCGCTTTCGGATTTCGACGAAGCCGTGGGCTCACGGCTGCGAGAGTCTACTAAAACCTAAGGTGAGCGATTCTCATTGGCGATCTGCACAAAGTTCTTGCGCTCTGGCGGTTGCGAAAATACTCAACAGACCAACGGGTATGCCTCCGCTTTTCGCAACCGCCATAGCATCAAGATCTTGGCGCATCTCATCCGGCAGAACCGCTCAGTTTAGGTAAAATCAGTCAGTCTGATCGGGGTGATTGCTGGGTTTGACCGCCATCGGGATTCTGTCCGACCGTCGTCTCGCCCATGCGGGCGCGACCGGATCGCTCTTCGAGCAGCAGGGCCTCCACCCGCCCGAGATTGGCGCGAAAAATGTCCACGCGACTGTCTCCGTCGGCCTCGGCTTTCGCGACCGCCTTGCGGTAGCTTCGCATGGCTCCAGGGAGCCTTCCCTGGCGCTCCAGCGCCTCTCCGAGGCTGTCGTGGACGTTGGCCGAATCCGGGTAGAGCGCGAGGCTGTACTCGAAAACCTCGATCGCCTCGTCTGCTCTGCCTTCGGCCAGAAGACGGTAACCAAGGAGATTGACGAGTACCTCGGGCGGCAGGATCTCCGTTCCAATCCGTATGGAGACCCGTTCGAAACGGTCTTTGAATACGTCCAGCGTACCGCTCGTATTCGTGAGGTCGGCCCAATCGCGATTGATGAAACGGAGTCCGTCGAATGTGCTGCCGTGAACGGTGGTGCCGTGATCTTCACCCGCCATCCGCTGGTACGCCCACTCGAATCCTGACGGCGCGCTGCTTTCGAGCAGATCGGTGATCGCCGGCACATCGGTCTCCCAGTCGATGTCCTCGCCATCGCTCATGGTGACGAAGAGCGAGAACGGTTGCATTGATCGGTCTTCAAAGGCAGCCCTCATACGTTTGGAGAGCGATGCCTGACCGTCCCCTGTCCTTTCATCGTTGGTGATCGCCGGGCTGATGGCGATGGCGGCATCAAACAGATCAGGACGTTCCACCAGCGCGTGCAGCACCAACGAGGCGCCAAGCGAGTGGCCGATCAGGGTCCGGTGGGGGGCGGTGACGAAGTTGGTTTCAACAAAGGGGATCAATTCCGACTCGATAAAGTCGAGGAAACGATCAGCGCCGCCCGAGGATCGGGACGTCGCGGCGATAGCCGTAAAGTCTCGACCGCGATCGGTGTTTGCGACCCCGACCACGAGCGACTGCGGCATTTTGTCGCGTCGACTCAGGAGATCCATCGTCGCCACGGTGTGGAGGAAATGGGCACGGCCATCGAGGAGATAGATGACCGGCATCGGAGCCGCGCCGGATTGAAGATCATCGGGCAGAGAGAGCAGAATGGTCCGGTCTTCACCGAGGATGGAAGAGTGCATCGTCAGCCTGTGGCCGACTACCAGCGGGGTGGCGTGATCCAGAGGTGATTCCGCCGACGTTTGCTGAGCGTGGATCGGCGAGGCAAACACGGTCCACACCGACACAAGAGCAGCCGCCCACGTTTGAAGGACAGATTTCACACTCGGAACTACGCGGACGGACGATCTGAGTTGCAGGTGAGCGTCGAGCTCACCCTCTGGAAACAGGGAATCACGCGGAAACCCGACTCGACCCGCCACAACTGGCGTAGAATGCCCGCCGTGCCGACCAAAGACCTCAAACGCGCCCTTCTGGCCACCCTCTTTTTCGGTGCCGCCACCGGGATCATCATGTCCACCTTCAACAACTACCTCTCAGAGGTCCACCACCTCGGGGCCGAGGCACGTGGCTGGATTGAGTTTCCTCGCGAGCTTCCGGGGTTCTTTCTCGTCTTTGTCGCCGGTGCCATGTTGACGGTGCTCAGGGAGACCCAGATGGCCGCGGTGGCCATGCTTCTGACCGCCGTGGGCGCCATCGGGCTCGGTTTCCTCTCCCCTTCCATGGCGTGGCTCGTGGTCTTCATTATCGTCTGGTCTCTCGGCGACCACATCATCTTCGCGGTGGAGGGCCCCATCGGCCTCAAGCTCTCCCAGGATGGTAAGGAAGGCCGCCGTCTCGGCCAATTCGGCGGCGCACGCAACCTCGGCACCATCATCGGGGTCGGCATCATCTACATCCTCGCCCGTTTCTTCGGCGACCGGTTCGGTCTCTTCTTCGCCATCGCCGCGGGCGCGGCTCTCATTGCAGGGATCTTCTACGCAGGTCTCCAGGTCGGATCGAGCGACCCGCCATCACGGCGTTTGGTCTTCAAACGCCGATACTCGATCTTCTACGCGATCTCCGCCCTCTTCGGGATCCGGAAACAGATCTTCCTCGCCTTCGGCGTCTGGGTGCTCGTCGAGATCCACGATGTGCCGGTGAGCACCATCGCCATGCTCTACTTCATCGCAGCCACCCTGGGCGTCGTCTTTCGCCCTCTGCTCGGCGAGGTCGTCGACTGGCTCGGAGAGAGAACGATCCTTGCCGCCGACGAACTGCTCCTCCTCGTCATCTGTCTGGTCTATGCCTTTTCCAGCGCGATCCTGCCTTCGCCATACGACCTCTGGCTCCTCTATGGCGCCTATGTCTTCGACAGCGTGCTCTTTGCCCTGCGAATCGCACGGACCACCTATCTCAAGAAGATCGCGGAGGATCCCGCCGATATCACCCCGACCATCACCACCGGCATCACCATCGACCACGCCGTCGCAACCACCCTCCCCATCCTCTCCGGCTATATCTGGGAGGCCTACGGTTTTCAGTGGGTCTTTCTCCTCGCCGGAGCCATCGCGCTCGTCGGTTTCTTTGTCTGTTTGAAGATCCGGATCCCCTATCCGGAGGAGGACACGGCGGTGTCCTGAAGCGCACTGTTAGAATCACCGCTCGGAGGTTTCTATGCACTCTCTCATCGTCCGACTCACCATCACCGGCTGTGCTCTCGCCGTGGTTCTTTCCGGCGCTCCCGCCGACGCGTGCACCTCAATGCTCATCAGACATTCCACCGGCCCGCTCATGGCCAAGAACTACGATTGGGATGTCGCCGAGGGTTTCCTGGTCATCAACCCGCGTGGCCTCGCCAAGACCGCCCTGGTCCCCGAAGGCTCCAAACCCGTCCGCTGGACCTCGCGTTACGGCAGCGTGAGCTTCAATCAGTATGGTCGCGAGTTTCCCATGGGTGGAATGAACGAAGCCGGTTTGGCCATGGAAGTCCTGTGGCTTGACGAAACCGTGTATCCGCCGACCGGGAACCGCAATTCTATCGGCACCCTCCAGTGGGTCCAGTACTGTCTGGACTCCTTCCGCACGGTCTCCGATGTCGTGGCGAGCGCCTCCGAACTCTCCATCAGTGGGCCGGCGAACCTTCACTTCCTCGCCTGCGACCCGACCGGAAACTGCGCCGTCATCGAATTCCTCGATGGCAAACTGATCGCCCGGAGCGAGCGGACGCTTCCCCTGGCCGCGCTGACCAACAGCACCTACACCGACTCTCTCGAATACCTCAACCGCACCCTGGGCTATGGTGGCGAACCCGTGACACCGGAAGGACCCGGTTCACTCGCCCGCTACGCACGCGCAGCCAACGGCGCCCATGCCGTCCGCGCCAACACCAGCGAGCAGCCACCAATCGATGAGACCTTTGCCATCCTCGCGGACGTCGGCCAACCCGATTCGACCCAGTGGAGCATCGTCTATGAGCTCCAGGAAGGCCGGGTTCATTTCAAGACGGCCGGGAATCACAAAAGCCGGTCCGTTGATCTCTCCGAACTCGATCTCGACTGCACGGCGGATCCGAGAGTGCTCGATCTCATGGCCGATGGATCGGGTGATGTCACGACAAAACTCGCGCCATATGATTCCACTGCGAATCTGAAGACCATCCGCGCCGGATTCACCGCCCAATCCGTTGCTGCACCGTCCGATGAGATCATCCAGACCATGGCCGCCTATCCGGAGAAGCTGCTGTGCACCTTTGACCAGGCTCAGGAGTGATCTGTCCGCGCTCGATAGTCCGCCCAGCTCAACCTCACCCAACCGTCTGATCGCTTGTGACGGAGCGTCGGTCGTTGGGGATGCGCCGACGCGGTGGAGTCGAGAACCTCGATCACCGTGTCCCTGCGGTCAATCAATCCCCCTTCACCGACGTCGCCGACCCTCGATTCCGGAGAAGAACTCTTCAAGGACCCGAAAATCGTGTTTGATGTCACCGGTCGGATCAAAACACTCGCCAAACCGAATGACCCTCCGGCTGTAGTCGAAGGCCACCGGAATGATGGGGACATTCGCTTCCAACGCGACATAGTAGAAACCGGTCTTCCACCGATCGACACTGCTTCTTGTCCCTTCGGGGGACACCCCGAGGATCAACTGATCGGTCGACGCGAAGAGGTTCACCGTCTCCTCGACCACGCCGCGGGCCGTCCCCCGATCCACCGGGAAACCGCCGAGCCACCGCATCATGGGTCCGAGAGGCCTCTTGAAGAGCGTGTGTTTGCCGAGAAAACTCGCCCGTAGACCCATTGCGAAAACGGCAGCGACCCCGATGATGAAATCCCAGTTGGAAGTATGGGGTACGACGATGACCACGGCCTTCGGCACGTTTGGAACCGCACCCTCGAACCGCCAACCCCGAATCCGCAGGACCGACCTGCCGACCAGGGCCGAGAACACATTGCCCCTGCGCGGGACCGCATCGCCGAGTTTCAGCGTATTGAGATGACTCATCGTCGACCACAGTGTACCGGTCACCGGGATCATTTCGCTAGGAGCGGGCCGAACGTTCATTCTGCTACCATTCAGTAATGAGACCACTTCGCTTTCCTGGACCAGCCATCATCATTGCCGTAGTCTGGATCGCTCTGGCCATAGCGCAGAGCACAGCGGCGGCCGACAATGCAGACAGAATCGATGCTTCGACCACCCTCCCGGAATCGAAGCCGCTGACCGATCAGGTGGTGATGGATCCGGCAACCGGGAACCCACAGCTCATCCGCCTGACCGACAGCCGGCCCAAACCCAAGGGCGCCACCACCACCGACAAGGCGCTGGCCATGCTCCAGGACCACGCGAAGGCCATCGGCCTCACCAATCCCGCCCGGGAACTCCAACTCCTTGGAACCCGGCGAGATCCGCTCGGCGGCGAGCAGGCTATCTTTCGCCAGATCTATCAGGGAGTGCCGGTCTTTGGCTCCAGGATTCGAGTTCACCTCGATGCCGACGACGGGGTCAGGGTGGTCAACGGGACCATTATTTCCGACATCGATCTCGATACCGTGCCACGGCTCGATGCTCATGTGGCCGAAGCTGTGGCCGCGCGTGTCATCGCCAAACAGAGCAACCGGCCGATGGAGCAGTTCGAAGTCCACCCGGCCACATTGATGATCTACCGGGAAGGCCTCGTTCGCGGCGATCCCGGCGACAACCACCTCGCATGGGAGATCGAGATCGCCACGCCTCCTGACCTGCACGAGGTCCTCTTCATCGATGCCCACGACGGGCGCCTGCTGGATCAACGCTCCAAGATCCACCACATCGAGCGCGTCATTCACCGCCACTCCTTCCCGAGGTCGATCTGGTCAGAGGGCGATCCGCTCCCGTTCGCCAGCGGCGATCCGGACGGCGACGCCGAGATCAACGAACTCATCGCGGCCACGGGCGACGTCTACAGTCTCTTCGCCAACATCACCAACGGCGAATACCTCAGCTTTGACGGCCTCGATGCCACCATGAACGCGGTGTATGACTCCGATTCCATCGAATGCCCGAACGCCGTGGAATCGGGCGGCATCACCGCCTTCTGTGATGGCATGGTCAGCGACGACGTTGCGGCGCACGAGTGGACCCACGCCTACACCGGCTGGACCCACGGGCTCATCTATCAGTGGCAGCCCGGCGCCCTCAACGAGGCCTATTCGGATATCTTCGGCGAATTGGTCGATCAGCTCAACGGCCGGGGCACCGACCTCCCGGCGGAGATCCGTCCGCCCTACAGCTGTTCCGCCGGCGGCGGCAGTCCCATGCCGTCTCTGGAAGTCACGGATCCGTCGTCCATCGCCGGTTTCTTTGCCGCCGGTGGCGCAGTCTTCAATCCCCTTGCGCCGTGGACCGTCTCGGCCCTCGTGGAACTCGCCGACGACGGGACCGGCGATCCGAACGATGCGTGCGAGAGCCTCAGCGGCTTCTCTCCGGGTTCCATCGCCATTGTCGACCGCGGGACCTGCCTCTTCCGCGAGAAGGTCGTCAATGCCCGGAGCGCCGGCGCCGCCGGAGTCATCATTGTCAACAACCAGGGTAACGATGTCATCGAGATGGGCGGCGATGATTCGCGACTCACTATTCCTGCGGTGTTTATCGGACAGAGCGACGGCGATCGGATCAAGGCCGCCCTGAACGATGGAGTCAGAGCAACCCTGAGCCTCGATGGTGACTTTCCCGACTCGGTTCGTTGGCTCATCGGCGAAGACACCCAGTCACTCGGCTCGATCCGCGACATGTGGTCGCCGAACTGTTTCGGAGATCCGGCGCGGGTCGGCAGCGGGAGCTACTACTGCCGCGATGACGACAACGGCGGAGTCCACACCAACAGCGGGGTACCGAATCACGCGTTCGCCCTGCTCGTGGATGGCGGTCTCTACAACGGTTTCGAGATCAACGCCATCGAAGCCACCAAGGCTGCGCGAATCTACTGGCGGGCCATGGCGATCTATCAGACCCCCGTCACCGACTTCAGCAACCACGCCGATCTATTGGAAACCAGTTGTCACGATCTCATCGGTGCGCAGCTCTATGACCTCTTGACCGGCGCCCCTTCGGCGGAAACCATCACCACCGGCGACTGCGGCGAAGTGGCGACCGCGGTGGCCGCCGTAGAGATGCGCCTCGCCCCCGATCAATGTCAATTCCAACCACTGCTCGACCCGGATGCACCCTCGGTCGAGGGCAATATCATTGCCTTCATAGAGGAGTTCAACGACGAACCCGATGGTGATTGGACCCTGAGCAACCACGGCGTCTTCCCCGAATACGAGTCGCGGGATTGGGAGTGGACCGAGGACCTCCCACCGGGCGGTGACGGCGGCGCGTTCTTCGCCGTCGACAGCGTCCTCATCGGCGACTGTGTCCCAGGCAGCGATGATCAGAGCGGAGTCATGGAACTCACCAGCCCCATCGTCGAGATCCCGCTGGGAACAGTAGGACCCGTCTTGACCTTTGACCATTGGGTTGCGACCGAATCAAACTGGGACGGGGGCAACATCAAGATCAGCGTCAACGGCGGCGGATTCACGCAGATCTCACCCAACCTCTTCGACTTCAACCCCTACAACCAAAGACTCTCCTCGCGCAACGACAATCCAATCAAGGGTCAGTGGACGTTCTCCGGTACCGATGCGGGCTCGCTGGGCGGCAGCTGGGGCCAGAGCCAGGTTGATCTGAGCTCCCTCGTGAAATCGGGCGATCAGGTCGTGCTGCGATTCGATTTCGGAGTCGATGGCTGTAACGGCGCCTGGGGATGGTATGTGGACAACATCCGGATCATCGCCAAGGGGTTGGCGCAGAGAAGCGGCAGCCGCCGAGTGAGGCCGTAGAAGCACAAGTCAGTCGTGAATCGTAAGTCGGGTGCTCGTTTCGACGACGTCAAACAACTTCGTGAATCGCTCGGAGTGCCTTCAGCTGACTGATTGAAACGCAAAGACCGCAACGATCGTCTAGACCATCTCAACGAACACATTTCAATAGCCATCGCAAAGGAAATCGGCAGGTGTGGTTCCTGGATCGATTGACCTTCTCACCGCTTGTTCGTCTTTGCAGCACACCTTTGATGAGATGGTGCGATGGAGTCCGCGTCCATCTGCTCTATCTGCGGTTCATAAGTGCGATGGGTCAAAAATGCGATGCTTCGTGGAACCTTCGTGCACCTTTGTGTCCTTTGAGTTTCAAAACCCGACCGCCCATCGAGAATTACTTCAGCGCCGTTTTTGAAACGCAAAGAACGCTATGACCGCTATGGCCATCGCAACGAAAAACTTCAAGAAGTCATCGCAACAGAGGGCGGATGACGGCATCCGGATTGAAGGACGACCTCACCGGGAAGTCATCTATTCAGTGAACCTGAGTGCTCGACCCTCGATGAGCTCCCGCGATGGTGCGATGGGTCAATAGTGCGATGTCCTTTGCGA
>CBESWV010000118.1:0-11618 GCA_965533305.1 uncultured bacterium
CGAGTCCCTTCCGGCGCGCCACTTCTCCTTCACAGTCGAACATAGATTGGAACTCGGCCAGGGCACGAGTCCCTTCCGGCGCGCCGTTTCTCTCTTTCGGTCTAAGCTGTACCGCGTGAGGGGAGAATACGAGCCCATGCCGGACGACATACAACCGGACGATCACGCCGTCGAGAGTTGGTTCGTCTATATCGTTGAGTGCGCCGACCGGACCTTCTACACCGGAATCACCAACAACCTCGAGCGCCGAGTCGATGAGCACAACGCCGGCAAGGGCGCCCGTTACACGCGCGGTCGCGGTCCGGTTTCCCTGCGATATCGCGAACTCCAGCCTGATAGGTCACGCGCCTCGACCCGCGAATGCGAGATCAAAGGCCTGTCGCGGCAGGGAAAACAGGAGCTCATCAACCAGACTGCGATCGACAGAGTCTGATTTTGGTTTCACCAGACGGAAGATGCCGGGTTCGTTTCTGTGGCTAGTGCTCGGACAATCCTGAGTGCCATCGCAGTTGCGATCGGATGTATGCGGCATGCTTGCGCTCGGTATCCGCGAGCTGGTTGAAGATTTCGGTCCGGCGTGGATCGTCGCTGGCGCCGGCCTGCGACTGATAGAGGTCGGCAGCCTTGACCTCGTTCTGGAGCGCGAACTCGAGCGCCGCGCGGCGTGAGACCGACGGGAAGTCAAAGAAATTGGGCTCGCCCTCGGGCGCTGCGGACGGTGACTCGATGACGTCGTGGCCGGTGACTTCAACATAGAGATTCGTCAAGGTCCGGGCGTGCAGTGTCTCGTCTTCGGCGAGTTGCTGCAACGTTTCCCGGGCGATCCCCTCCGAGGTCAGCTGCGCCATCGTCGTGTAGAACCACGCCGCCTTTTCTTCGGCCTGGATGGCGCCGGCGATGAGATCGGCGGGCTCGCGGGTCTTTCTTGTGCGTGGCGTTTCGTCCATGATCAGTTCCTTCTCATCCCCAGCGGAGGTGGACCAGCACATCAAGGATATCCCATGTGGCGATCTCCGCACTTCGGCGGGGAACGACCGAATCTACGAATCCGAAGCCTGGGGAAACCACCAGAGATCCAGGTCCTCGCCCCAGCTTTCGCGCCTGCCGAGCGCCGGATCTTCAAAAAACCGGGTGATCAACCACTCGACCGGTCGGTTGTCGGCGTTGCGTTCAAACTCATAGGCCGCAATCCTGGTTTCGGCAAGACCGGGAGGGCGTTCCTTGTCCACGGCACGTTCCAACGCGAGTTCGTGGAACGACTCGCCGCAGAAGCCGATCTGGCGTTCGCACATTTCGGCCTGTTGATCTGCAACCGGAGCCGACCGATCGTTTGCACCACCGACCTCGCGCATGAGCTCGGCGGCCTCGACCCACAGCGCCTGCGACTTTCTCAAGGGACCGATGGCATCGAGCAGGTTTGACAGACGACGCAGGCCGTTGCTGTCTCCCTGGTTCCGGCCCGCGGTGATCTTCGCTTCGCCGAGAGACTGCCACTGTTTTGCCGCCCGGGAGAGGTCGACTGCCGTTGCTTTTGGATCGATCCGCACGATGTCCTCCGATCGTATGGACGCAGTCTACTAGGATCTACCAGCCGAAGACCATGTGCCAGAGGAAACTTTCGCAACTTTCCTGTTTCTTGATTGACTGTGGGGAGACTAGGAGATTCGAGCTTCCGGACAGCGCCTGACCAGTGGACGGTGGAGGCTGATCTCCGCTACCCTCGATGGTGATGCTGCATAAGCGAACCTGGGTCCTCCTGCTCGTCGTACTGGGTCTTCGCCTTGTTCTCCAGGGCTGGGACTATCAGACGAGTTCCTCGTCACCCCACCCGGATGAGCGCCAGGTCGGTTATGTCTCGGAACGAGCGACGACCTGGTTTGCCGATCCGGGTTTCTACGCCTATGGGTCGCTCCATTTCCAGGCGGTCCGCGCCGCCACAGGCCTCCTCTTTCTAAAAGGGGATTCTCGGAGCCTCCTCATGGGAGGGAGAGCCCTGTCGCTGGTAGCCTCGATGCTGGCGATCATCCTCGGTTGGTTTCTCGCCCACCGCGTCTGGGGTCGCCGCACCGGCGAACTCTTTCTCATTTTGGTGGCGTGGGTTCCCCTCGATCTCCAGCAAAGCCATTTCGCGACTGTCGAGGCCCATCACGCAGTCTGGGTCATGGCGGCTTTGGCGGCGTGTTTCTGGTTTGCGTCCCGTGGCAACAACCTGAGCGCCGCGGCGACGGGCGCCGCCATCGGCGCATCGCTGGCGGTCAAGGTCTCGTCACTCGCGCTGGTGGTACCCCTCGGTGTTGCGTTGGTGATCGTGATGCGGCGCCAAGATCTGCTCGAAACGATCCGGCTGTGCGCCGTGGCGATTGCGGTCGGGGTCGCGGTTTTCTGGTTCTGCCAGCCCTGGGCATTCTCCGGTGGGGAATTCCCGTTCGCGGTACTCGTGCCGGTTGTCGTGCTTGCCGTGACGCTCCAGTTCGCCCGAACGCAGAAGGGCGTACCGAGGCTGGCGTTATTCGGCGTCGGCGTGTTTGCCGCGATGGTCACCGCCGAACAGATCGCCCGGCTCATGGGCGTCGGCGGCGACGGTGGCGCCGCCTTCTTCAGCATCGCGCTCAACCCGGGATACCTCCGCGGCGTCGGTGAGCAGGTGGCCATGGTCGTGGGTGAGGCTGATCTGCCGTATGTCCGGGTCTACCACGGCACCCTCCCGGTCTTGTATCCCCTGAGGGAACTTGCGCTTTGGGGCCTCGGGCCCGTGCTGTTGGCAGCCGTGCTGATCGGCTCCGGTGCGGGCGTGACCAGGGTTTTCAAACGATGGCGACGGTGGCTCGCCATGAGTTGGACACCCGGTTTCACTCTGCTGCTGATCTTGCTTGCGTGGTTGATTCCCATGGCGGTTCGGCTGAGCACTCTGCAGGTGAAGTACCTGCGCTATTGGGAGCCGCTGGTCGTTCCGGGGACTCTGGTGGCGGCGTGGTGGCTGGTGCGGATGAGACCGCGCCACCGGCGATTCGCGACTGCGGCGGTGATAGCCGGAACGGTTCTGTGGGGGCTCGGGTTTGTCTGGGCGTTCATCGAACCCCATCCGCACAGGACCGCCGCCCGGTGGCTGAGTCCTTTGATCGAGACCGATCAGGTGGTGGCGTACGAACACTGGGACGAGACTCTCGGTCTCCGGCCGCCGGATGGCCCGGTCGAGCGCATCGATCTTCCGTCCTACAACCTGCCTGATCATTCCGAAAAGTCGCTTCTTTGGTGCGGCCAACTTGCCCGAGCCGACTGGGTCGTCCTGACATCCAACCGGGTTCGGCGGACGGTGCTCGCCAACCCGGAACGGTTCCCGCTCACCGGACGGCTCTACCGGCTGTTGCTCGCCGGCGAGGCCGGTTTCACTCCGGTGGCGCGGGTCGATCGCGGGCCACGGATACTCGGACTCTTCGCGCCCGTACAACACGCCGATGAGAGCTTCGTCAACTATGATTTTCCGCGAGTGCTCATTTTTCGGCGGACCGCGGAGGTCTCGCCGGAGGAGCTGACCGAACGGGTCCAGCGCCCGCTTCCCTATCTCGAGGATCTGGACTTTCGCGCCCTCGAAGAACACTTTGTTGATCCGCTGCCCGCCATCGATCCGGTTCCGTCCGGCATCCGTCAGGTCTGGGATCTGGCGATCTGGGCGGCGGTCTTCGGCGCGCTCTGCTTGGCGACCTGGGCGATCCTGCTCCCGACCCTGAGGCGACTGCCTGATGCCGGTATCGGTCTCGCGTTAGCCACCGGTTGGATTGTTCCCTCGTGGGTGATGTGGTTCGGCAGCGAACTCGATCTGTGGTCGACCGGCGCCGCCACGGCTTCGTGGATCTTCATCGCCATCATCGCCGCCGGTGGGCTGAGTCTCTCCCTCCGGTGGCGGGAGGCGAGCCGCATTCTGAAGCGCCGCCGAAGCGTCATCATCAAGGTGGCGGCGGTGGCCGCTTCTGTTGGTCTTCTCTTTCTGTTGGTGCGCCTGTACAACCCGGCGATCCACTGGGGGGAGAAACCGATGGACTTCTCCTTCCTCAACAGTTTCGTGCGATCGGCGTCGTGGCCTCCGATGGAGCCCTGGATGGCCGGGATGTCGCTCCACTACTATTATTTCGGTGAGGTTCTCGCGGCCTTCCCGATCCTCGTGGCGGGGTGTTCGACCGGTGTCGGCTACAACCTGATGTCGGCAACGATCCCCGCGCTCGGTGCTGGGGTTCTGGCCGGTTTCGGGCTGCTCCTGACCCGCCGTTGGCGGTGGTTCGCCGCCGGTGTACTGCCCCTGTTGGTGTTGATTTCGGGCAACTTCGAATGGCTCTGGGAACTCGATCTCGCTCGTGCCGGCCGGTGGTTCGACATGTGGTGGGCCACCTCGCGGGTGATCCCGGGGTTCGCCATCGACGAGTACCCGTTGTGGACGGCAATCTTTGCCGATCTGCACGGCCATTTCATCGCCCTCCCGGTGGTCCTGACGGCGCTGGGATGGGGCTGGCTCTGCGTGGCTGAGAATCGCAGGGGATGGATTCCGGCGGCGGTCCTCTGCGGCCTGTGTGTCGCGGTCCTCGTGGCGACAAATCCCTGGGATCTCTTCATCCTCACCGCGACGCTGGGTCTCGGCACCATCGCGGCATCGCGCCGACCGGAGATCGGTCTCGGCCGGCTCATGGCGGCCGCTGCGGTAAGCCTTGTCGCCGCCGCGCCGTTCATCGTCGAGTTGGTCGTCGGGATCAGTGCGGGAGCTGGAGGCGGCCGCGGCCTGTTCTTCACCGATGCGGATTTTGCGCCGTGGTGGGTGCTGTTCCGTCACTTCGGGGTATTCCTCGTGCCGCTGGTCGCGCTTGCGTTGACATTGATCGGTCGGAGAGTCTGGATCGTCATCCCCGCCGCGGCAGTCGGAGTTGCGGCTGGACTGAGCTTCGGATCAGGTGCGGCGGCGGCGGCGATGGGCGTGACGGTGCTGTTGTTCGTCGCCGCGGTGCGCAGTCCGGATCGTCTGATTCGTCTCGGGTGGTCGTTGGCCGCTCTCGGAACGATGGCGATCGCGTTCTGTGAGCGATTCACCCTCATCGATCGCATGAATACCGTGTTCAAGGTCTACAACGGCATCTGGCTGTTGCTGGCGATCGCCCTCGCGACCATGTTGTTGAGGGAGGGTGGCTGGCGGCGCCGCTTGCTGTTGGCGGTTTGGCTCCCGTTGCAGATGGTGGCGCTGGTCAATCTGCCGCTCGGCGTCGCCCAGGGTTGGATGCAACCTCGCATGAGCTCTCCGCGGCCGACCCTCGACGGCCAGGCGTTTCTTGCCGAAGAGGCGCCGCAAACCTGGTTCCTGGTACGGGCGCTGCAGGGCGTCGCCGAACCGGGCGATGCGGTCGCCGAGGCCGCCGGGATGTCCTACAACCGCTTCACTCGGATCGCCATGCATACCGGTCAACCGACCATCGTCGGCTGGGAATGGCACCTCAAACAGCGAGGTCAATCCCAGCTCGAGATCAACGCTCGTTTCGCCGATTTGGAAACGCTCTACGCCGGGGTGAATCCCTACCACCGCAGGGCCGTGCTCGACCGGTACCAGGTGGCGTGGGTGGTGCTCGGGGATATCGAACGGCAGGGCTACAGCCTTCCGGGCTCCGATCCGCTGGCCGGTGTTCCGGGCCTCCTTCGATTCGCAGAATTCGATGGTGCGGTCCTTTATCGAGTGCTGCCGAATACCTCCGCCACTCGAGCGCCGGTCATACCCACCGTTGATCTGCCCGCCGGGATCGAGGTGGTCGGCAGGGTCCCCGAGCGAAGTGCCGATGTGATCCGATCGCTCGCTCTCGACGAAACCGGGGCCTCCGTGATCCTGCGCGACGGTTCGCTGGTGGATCTCGATGTCGTGGCCCGGGAGTCGGCCCTCTTCGATCCTCCACCGTGCAGCCCGATGACATCGGTGGCGAGGCGACGCGCCGAAAGGTGGACGGCCTGCGGTGACGGCAGTGTGTGGGTTCGTCGAAGAGAGGGAGAGCCCTGGACGGGTGCGGGGCGGATCGAGGGCGCCGTACATTTGACCGCCGCGGACGAGGTCTGGGCCTGGGGCGAGACGGGTCTTTGGAAGCATCTCGGCGGTATCCGGTGGCAGCCGAGCTTTGAGGGCCCGGTCAGTGCGGCAGCCGCACGAGGCCCGGGGGTTGCGTGGAGTGACGGCCGCTCGGTTTGGGTGGGTCGCGATGGATCGCAGATGCAGGTCGACGGTGATCTCGAGGATATCCGAGCCCTGGCATGGCAGGGACCGGTTCTCTGGGCCCTCGACAAAACCGGTCTCCACAAGAGCGCCGGCGCCCTCCTGCGTTGGCGTCGTGGGTTTGAGGGTCTGGAATCGGTGGTCGCTGCCGAGGGAAGCCTGACCCGTCTCTGGCTGGTGCTTGACGATGGTGTGATCCTCGAAACCTCCAGCCTCGCCTGTACCTCGCCCTGGCAGTCATCCGATGGAGTTTCCCCACGAGGATTGGACGAACCTCGGGGGCTCGGAGTCTCATCCGATGGCTGGTTTGTCGTCGCCGATACCCAGCACCATCGCCTCCGGTGGTATTCGGCACAAGGACTGTGCATGGACACCGAGGGCACCGAGGGTTCGGGGCCGGGCGAGTTTCTCGAGCCGTCCGGGCTCGCCCTCGCAGCCGATGGGACTCTCGCCGTCGCCGATACCTGGAACGGGCGGGTGCAGCTGTTCCTGTCCGACGGCACGACCAAGGTATTAAAAAACGAGTACTACGGACCACGAGGGCTTCTGTGGGCGCCCGATGGAAGCTTGGTGGTCGCCGACACCGGAAACCGGCGATTGATGCGCTGCCGTCCCCCAACCTGGCAGGCGGAGCCCCTCGCCGTCCTTTCCGGTTCGGTGGTGGGTCTTGCCTGGGCCGGCGGGTTGATGGCGGCTGCGATTCCATCCGAGGGTGTCATCGCGCTGGTCAATCCGACCGACGGGTCGGTGGTTCGCAGCCTCGATGTTCCCGGTTGGGCCGGTGGTGACCAACAGGAGGGCTATCTCGCCATGCTCCCGTCCGGGCTGCTCGCGGCCAGCGCCCCGACTCCGGGCGAGATCTGGCTGATAGATCCGGCCGGTGTCGAACCGCCCCGGCTTCTGAAGGGTGGTCTGGAAGGCGTCACCGCCCTCGCGCTCCTGCCCGATGGTCAGCTCCTGGTCTCACAGACCTGGAAAAACCGGTTGGTGAAAATCCCCATCGAACCCTAGGAGCGTGTGGTGCATAGAATTGGCGGCGCCTTTCGGGTGTCGTTCGGCCCGGCTTTCGACTGTCCTTTGCGGAGTCTTCAGGCGGGATTTCGCGAATGGGAAGTGGGGGGTAAATCGAGAATGCGGGTTTCGCCGTCGGAGAGTTCCAGAACCGCAGCCCGCCCACCGTAGTGATCGGCCATGCCGACATCGACCCGCCAGACACGGCCGTCACAGGCTGACGAGATTCCGTCTCTCTGGACGGTGTGGCCGACCACCATCCGTTGCGCGCCGAGTCGTTCGAGGGCGGCTTCGAGCAGTCGACAATCCTCGGTATCGGGCTTGTCGGAGAAGTGGCGGCTCCAAACCGGACCGTCGCTGTCGAGAAGGACCTCGGGTGGGCATGGGTCGTCTCCCCTGATCCACTGCCGGGTCTCCTGATTGAGGCGTTCGATACCGTAGTCCACGATGTGTGGTAGGACGCCCCCGTGAACAAAGACTGTGTCGCCGATGACGGTGACGACATTTCGCTGGGCAAAGCGCAGGGCCATGGATCCGCCCGGTCGGATTGCGAGAATCCGTTCGCCGATTCCGGTCACGACATCCTGTGCGGTGGCGGTGGCGGAATCCGGTTTCTCGCCCGGGAGGAAGTCGACGTAGCCGCCGACACTCACATATCGCATGTCGAGCTTGACGTTCATGAGCTCGTGGTTGCCGTTGAGAAGGTGGATATCGCCACCTGATGCCCGGGCCTGCTCACCCAGGTTGTCGAGCAGATCCAGAATCTCCATGGCGTCGTCGCCACGGTCCAGGATATCGCCGACCTGAACCACCACGAGATCGCCGCCGATCCAGCGATCATTGTCGTCGGTCGCGCCGGCGAGCTTCAGCGCGGAGCGGGCCGCCTTGAGATCGCCGTGGAGATCACCGACTGCCACCAGGCGTTCTACACCCGGAAAACGAGTGGGAATGTCGAGCAGGAGCGCGCTGCCGCTCTCGGCGGGTTCCGGCGGCTCCGGCCTTCCGCAGCCGACGCTGGTTCCGAGGCATGTGATGACGGTGGCGAGGATCAGCAGAGATCGGCATAGTTGGCGCATGGCCCCATCATAGCGATATGGCGGCCGCGAGCGAAGATGAGAAGCCGCATCCGAATCGGTTTCGCCGGTCCTGATACGTACGAGCCTCGCAAGCTCAGTAGCGCCAGCTCGTGAGATCGGCGCCATCGGGTGCGGTGGCCTCGATGTGTTTCAGGATGCGGTCGAGGTACATGGTGCTGTAGCGCAGCCGCGAGATGTGATTGCCGTTCTCGTGGTCGCCGTTCCAGCAGTGCTCGGCCCGGTCGCCATAGTCGACCTCACCCCCGTAGTAGGGAGCAGTGGTGGATTCGAGGAAGCGCTCCATCAGATAGACGGCGTTGTTGAGGTAGTAGTTGTCCATATCGCCGGTGAAGATGTGGATCTTGCCCTCGAGCTTCGGACCCAGCGTCGGCCAATCACGTTCGAGAATGAACCGGAGGTCGAAATTGTCGCGCCAGTAACCGGCCACCTCGGGATCGATGACGCCGGTCTGGCGTTCCCACAGGGGCTGGGGATAGCCGTCGGCACCGACCGGTGAGTAGACCGCTTCCCAGATGTCGAACTGCCCACCAGACCGATTTTTCGGACCGAGGGTGTACTCCATCTGTGAGTCATCGCGGATGGTGGAGTAGATGGTGCCGAGCCAGTCGCGGTAGCTGGGTCGTTCAATGCGGCGGAACGGGCCTTCGTAGAAGTAGGCGTTGTCATCGCTGTAGATGTTCATCGAGACGTAGGCGCGGAAGTCGATGGGGTCGGGACAGGCGGCGAAGGCGCCGTTGAAGTCATCGGGGTAGAAGACCTGCGCCGCCAGCGCCTCCCAGCCTCCGGTGGATCCGCCATAGAGGAATCGCGCCCACCCCTCACCCAGACCGCGGAACTGTTCCTCGATATAGGGGATCAACTCGTGGGTGATGGCGTCGCCATAAGGGCCGAGGTTGGCCGAGTTCACCGCATAGGAGTCGTCGTAGTACGGGTTGGCGTGTTGGATCTCGATGACCAGGTGGCGCGGCGAATCGGGGCTGATCCAGCGTCGATACGAGTCGTAGGCCTCCTGCTGTTGGATCCGGTTGTAGCACTCGACCCTGAACCGCTCGGAGTACTCGCACTCGAGATTGGGGTCGGGTGGCGATGTCCGGAAGTCACCGAAATCACCCGGGAAGTGACCGTGGAAGATCATCAACGGGTACCGGGCATCGGGGTGCTCGTCGTAGCCGTGCGGTAGCAGAACGTGGGCGCCGAGATAGAACGGCCGACCCCAGAACTCGGTCAGGAGCTCGCTCCTGATCCGCACGTGTTTGACATAGTCGGTGTCGGCAGGTGCTTCGATGGGTGGCATGATCCGGTCGAGGGTGATGGCGACCTCGGTATCACCGGAAGGACCGAGGGTGATCTTCTTCGAATCACTGTAGAGATTGCCCGGCGCCCGGTTCCACTGTTGTCCCTCTCCGCGATCCATGGGGAGTTTGACCGTGTGGCCGTCGCCGCGGTGAAAGGTCTCATACCGGTGGAGTACCGCCTGGACGTAATAGTCACCGGCCGGCAGATCGCCGAGGCTCGTGATCGGGTAGCCGGAGACCGAGTCGTCGACCCTGATGGAAACGCCCGGGGCAAGTGCATTGACCTCGACGCCGAAGATTTGGATCGCTCGCACACCGCCCCGAACCTGGAAGCGCGGCTCTTGATCGCCGTTGGTGGAGAGGAGCAGGAGCACCCGCCCGTCGACACCATCGGCCTCGATCTCGGCCGGAAAGGAGAGCTGGAATTCGATCGCGGTTGTGATGACCGGCATCATGAGGATGGTGGCGAGCGCAAACGAGATCAGCAGGGTCGGTGACTGGCGCATGGGTCCCTCCGGGAACCGATGTTGTCATAGTCCCGACTGAATTCGGGGTATGGAAATTTCAGATTCGCGTCTTCACCGTGTTGCCTCCTTGGCCCTTGGCGTCGTACAAGGCTTCGTCGGCTCGGTTGAGGAGGTCGAGGGGTGATTCGTCGGTGTTCCTGAGACATGCGACGCCGAACGACGCGGTGATCTCCAGATCTCTGTCCTCGAGTACCAATGGCTGCTCGGCTATCGCCTCACGGAATCGCTCGGCGAGCCCCACGGCACCGACGTGATCCGAATAGGGCATGAACACCACAAATTCGTCGCCACCGAGACGGCCAAAGGCGTCCTCGGCTCGCACCAGCCGCCCGACCACGGTGGTCAGGTGGAGAATTGCTTGATCACCCACTGCGTGGCCGTGGGCATCGTTGATGGGCTTGAGATTGTCAAGATCGACCGTGACGCAGGAGATCGCCTGGTGGTGACGCTTTGCCGAGGCGAGCTGGTTGGACGCCAGAAGAAGCACCGAGCGGCGGTTCAGAATTCCGGTCAGGGGGTCGGAGTCCGCCAGCTTTCGGATGACCTTCTGGGTCTGTTCGGCGGAGAGGAGAAAGAAACCGACGGTGAGCAGCGCCGGCGAGATCAGGAGGATGTGGGTGCCGAGAAGATACCCGGGGCCGATGGGCAGCCCCTGATAGCCGAACTCGCCGTGGTATGCCGCAACGCCCACACGAGTAAAGGACACCAGAATCATGGCGAGAAAGGCCAGGCTCATGGCGAGGATGTGGGGCGCGGGCCGTCGTTTCCACTCTTGGCTGCACTCGATGAGCGAGACGGTCCACGGAACAATAGTGATGGCGGCGAGGATGAGGACGCGCCAGGATGAGTTCCCGCGAACCACTTCGGTGACGTAGAGGGCGATGGTGCAGACAAAGACGCCGCTGAGGACGATCCGAAAAGGGAAGGGCCTTTTGAACAATCTGGCGATCGCCAGACCGAAACCGGAGAAACCCAGGGCGACGAAGATATTACCCACCACCAGCGACCAGAAGATGGGGATGTTGGCTCGGGCGATGAAGAGGGCGTAGGCGATTCCGAAAAATAGGCACGACACGCCCCAGATCCTCAGCTGGGCTGAGTTGATCTCACCCCAGGCATAGCTCGCGGCGAGCATCCATAGACCCATAACGGTCGTCAGGGCGCCGATGGAGATGAGGGAGGAGACAATGTCGAGGTTCATGAGTCATTCTGACCAAGTGTGTTTCATTTTCGACCACTTTCTACGCAGAACCAGCGCAGAAATGAAACTGAGCAAGATGAGTGCCAGACCTGAGAGAGATGGATGTTGTCGGTCTGCCGAATCCTCGCTGCGGGATCATCGGCGTGGGGCTGCCGAGCGAGAAAAACGGCACCCGGCGCGATGCCGGGTGCCGTGGGATTGATGAGGCGACTCTCGCCTATCGATAGAACGGGATCGTCGTCGGGTCGTTGGTGA
>CBESWV010000119.1:0-11320 GCA_965533305.1 uncultured bacterium
GGGCAGCTTCGGATCCTGCCGATGGTCACCGTCATGCCGTCTTCCCGGTCGGCGTCGAGCTTTGGCTGCGGCCGAGATCCATCGTCGGCCGCCACCACCGGACGCCGTGGGGCCGAGGGCAGATGGAGATCGGCCACAGGCGAGCGGAAATCTTCGATGACGGATCGGGCCTCCTCGACCGATGCCCCTCGACCGAGCTTGACCGAGACACTGATGAGGTGTCCATCCACCACCGGGACTCTATTCGCCTGGGCGCTCACGGAGAACGGCGCTGGACTGAAGATCCCTCCGGAGATCGACCCG
The DNA here is from genome assembly GCA_965533305.1 of uncultured bacterium. Lineage (GTDB taxonomy): Bacteria > Acidobacteriota > Thermoanaerobaculia > Thermoanaerobaculales > Sulfomarinibacteraceae > JAHECW01. Next base: position 304 of record CBESWV010000119.1, read on the forward strand.
AGGAGTTTCTGCGGCTCGGTTTCCAGTTTTTCCTCCTCGCCGGGGATCAGGGGCAGGGTGTTGCCGAGGATGTCGAGGGATGGGACGCCCGGGTGTCCGGCGCCCGAGATCGCCTGCAAGGTGGTGACCTGGACCGCTTCGATGCCGAACGCGTCGGCCAGGGGTTTCAGACTCAGGGCGAGACCGACGGTGGAGCAGTTGGGGTTGGTGACGATGCCACCGGAACCGAAGTCCTGATGATCGAGCATCTCGAGGTGATCAGGGTTGACCTCGGGGATCAGCAGAGGCACCTGGGGGTGCATCCTCAGAGCCGACGCGTTGGAAACGACCATCAGACCACGCCGAGCCAACAGCGGCTCGACTTCACGGGCGGTGGAGGACCCCAGCGCCGAAAAAGCGATATCGCAGTCATCGATCTCGTGGACGTCACGGACCACCACATCTGAAACCGAACCGGGGAGCGCAGTCGGCAAGAGCCAGTGGACCGCCTCGCCGTAGACTTTCCCCGTCGATCGGGAGGACGCTGCAAGAGCAGTCAGTCGGAACCACGGGTGGTCATGCAGCCGGCGGACGAGCCGCTGTCCGACGGTCCCGGTCGCGCCGATCACGGCCGCGGTGAAGCGAGGTCGATCCATTGTCATCTCCTTTTTGAGCAGCATCGCGCCGCGCCGCGTTGGCGGCCCGGTCGGCGAGGTGAGGCAGCATCAGCGCCTCGTGAAGTATGGCCAGGGAGCGGTCGTGGTCGGTGTGATCCACCACCACGCAGAAGGCGTGTTCGGAGGGGCTGACCAACCCCTGAAGCGCGATATCGCGCCGCCCCAGCGCCTCGAGCGCCCTTCCGGCGACCCATGGTTGCTGGAGAAGCCGCGAACCGATCACCGTCACCACGCTGGTTCCGCTGATGAGCTCGACCTCGAGCCCGCTCACACGGAGGTCGCGGCTCAAGCTTTCGGCATCATTCTGGGTCGCCACGAGAGTCCACTCACCGCTCGCCGCCGCCATGGCCGCGATGAGGCAGCGCTGCGAGATCACCGCGAGGGCGCCGGCCGCGTTTCCATCGCCACCGAGAGATCGGACCTTGAGCACCGCCGCGTGTTCCACCGACGCCAGTGAGCGTGCGCCCATGGGCACATCCGGCCCCTCGTCGACCCAGGTGGAGGGCCCGTCAGGCTCGAACGTGTTGCAGACCACCACCGGGATCCCGAGCTCGCGTACGGGTGCGATGGTCTTGGTGAAGAGCACCGCAGCTCCGAAACGCGCCATCTCGGCGGCCTCGTCGTAGCTCACATAGGGTTGCGGCCGGGCGCCCGCGACGATCCGGGGAGGGGCGGTGAAGATCCCGTTGACATCGGTCCAGATCTCGACCCGCTCCGCATCGAGAGCGGCGCCGAGCACCGTCGCCGTGAGGTCGGAACCGCCGCGGCCAAGGGTTGTCAGCGTGCCGTGCCGGTCGGCGCCGATAAAGCCCGTGACGACCGGGATGGATGTCTCGCACGCATCGAGCAGGCGCCGTCTGGCCAGATCGCTGGTGACCGCCGGATCGACCTCGGCCGTCCCGTGGCTCGAATCAGTGCGGATGACTTCGGTCCCGCACACCGGCAGGGCCGGCCGACCCGTCGCCCGTAGCGACGCGGCGACGATGGGAGCTGACAGCTGCTCCCCGGTTGCGATGATCCGATCGCGGACCGCGGGTGGACAGTCGCCGATATAGCCGATTCCGGTCACCAGACGCCGGAGTTCGTCGATGGTTGCCACGATCTCGGATCGGGTTTCATCGTCATCGGGAGCGATTTCGGTCAGCACCGAGAGATGTCGTTGCAGGATCGCGTCGACGTTGTCCGCGAGCGGGTCACGATTCTTCGTTGCGCCATCGGCCAACGCCACCAGATCGTTGGTGACGCCGCCGAGGGCGGAGACGACGATCACGATGGGTCCGTCTTCGAAAGCCGCGGAGACGATGGAGCCGACCTGTCTGATTCGATCGGCATCCGCCACTGAGCTCCCTCCGAACTTGAGGATTCGCATGATCAACTCGCCAACCGGCGCCGGTAGCTTGCGGCGCGGTTCCGGAACGCCGAAAGCTGTTCATCCAGATCGGCGGTCTCGATGAGAAAGGCGTCGTGGCCATGCGGTGAGTGGATCCAGGCGAGTTCGGCCAACGGTGCCAGCTCGGCGATCTCGAGCTGTTCCGCGGGAGGATAGAGGCCGTCGCTGTCGATGGCCACCGCGAGGATGGGGATCGCCAACCCTTCGAGGGCGCGGCGGTGACCACCGCGGCCGCGACCCACGTCGTGGCTGTCCATGGTGTGGGTCAGTCCAACGTAACAGGCGGCATCGAAGCGATCGACGAGTTGAGCGCCGTGGTAGGCCAGCCAGGAGGCGACCTCGAATTCGCCGTCGCTCTTGGCCCGCCGGTCAAATCGCTCGCCGAGGCTCGTCGGTGTGCGGTAGGAACACATGGCCATCTGCCGTGCCGCCGCCAGCCCTGCAGCCGGTGGCGATGCGGGATCGTAGTATCCGTCGCTCCAGCGGGGATCGGCGGCGATGGCGGTGCGCTGGGCTTCGGAAATCGCGATGCTCCACGCCGAGTGACGGGCGGGGGCCGCGATCACCGCCGCCGATTCGACCCTTTGGTCCTGGATGGCCCACTCCAGTGCCTGCATCCCGCCGAGCGATCCGCCCATGACCAAGCGGATGCCGCGGACCCCGAGCTGGTCGAGGAGTCGGCGCTGCGACCGGACGATGTCGCGGACGGTGACGGCCGGAAAGTCGCCGCCCCAGTTGCCGTGTCCATGGGGCGTCGGCGAGGCGGGCCCGGTGCTGCCGTAACAGCTGCCGAGCACATTGCAACAGATGATGAAGTCGCGGTCCGAGTCGAGGGTGCGTCCGGGCCCGAAGAGACCGGACCACCAGAGATCGACATCCGGCGAGCCGGTGAGGGCGTGGCAGACCACCACGACGTTGTCGGCGGTGGCCGAGAGCCGGCCCCAACTCCGGTAGGCGATCCGAGCCTCGGGCAGGATCGCTCCGTTTTCCAACTCGAAGTCGCCGAGTTCGTGGAGAATGGTGCCGATGACCGAGGGTTGGGCGGTGGCGCTCATGCGGCGGCCTCTTCGATCCGGCTGAAGGCCTGCTCGAAGTCGGCAACGATGTCCTGGATGTGTTCGATCCCAACCGAGACCCGAATGAGATCCGCGCTCACCCCGGACGCCAGTTGCTCCTGATCGGTGAGCTGTTGGTGGGTGGTGCTGGCAGGGTGGATGACCAATGACTTGGAATCGCCGACGTTGGCCAGATGCGAGGCGAGTTTGAGTGAGTCGATGAAGGCGCGTCCGGCGGCTTCGCCACCGCGGATTCCGAAGGTGAGCACACAGCCGAATCCGTTCTTCAAGTAGCGGCGGGCGCGGTGATGCCAGGCGTGGCTCTCAAGACCCGGATAGGACACCCACGAGACGTTGGGGTGGCTTTCGAGCCAGCGGGCGAGTTCGAGGGAGTTGGCGGCTTGCCGCTCGACCCGGAGCGAGAGGGTCTCGAGCCCCTGGAGCAGCAGGAACGAGTTGAAGGGACTCTGGCAGGGACCGAGATCGCGGAGGCCCTCGACCCTTGCGCGGATGATGAAGGCGATGTTGCCGTGCGGGCCGTCCTTGCCGAAGGCGTCGGCAAACACCAGACCGTGATAGCCGGGCGAAGGCTCGGTGAAGGAGGGGAACCGGCCGCTCGCCCAGTCGAAGTTGCCCGAGTCGATGATGACCCCGCCGATGGAAGTGCCGTGACCGCCGATCCACTTGGTCGCCGATTCGACCACGATGTCCGCGCCGTGTTCGATGGGTCGACAGAGATAGCCGCAGCAGCCGAAGGTGTTGTCCACGACCAGGGGAATGCCGTGGCGGTGGGCAAGTTCGGCGAGACCCTCGAGATCGGGCACGTTGAAGCGCGGGTTGCCGATGGTTTCGACATAGAGCGCCTTGGTGTTCTCTCTGATCGCCGGGGCAAAGGCCGCCGGCTCGTCGCCATCGACAAAATCGACCGCGATGCCGAATCTGGGGAGCGAGATCTTGAGTTGGTTGTAGGTGCCGCCGTAGAGGTTCTGGGTGGCGACGATGTGGTCGCCTGATTCGCAGAGGGTGGTCAGCGCGAGGAGCTGGGCCGCCTGACCGCTCGAGGTGGCCAGAGCCGCGATCCCGCCCTCGAGAGCCGCAACCCGTTGCTCGAAGACATCGGTGGTGGGGTTGGAAAGACGAGTGTAGATGTTACCGAATTCGGCGAGGGCGAAGAGGCGCGCGCCGTGGGCGGTGTCGTCAAAGGTGTAGGAGGTTGTCTGATAGATCGGCACAGCCCGGGCGTTGGTGCCCGGAGCGGGCTCCTGGCCGGCGTGGAGTTGGAGGGTTTCAAAGCGATAGTCGTTGGTGTGGTCGGACATGTGGTGCTCCCGGTTTTCGTGCTCGTTTGTCGTGGGTCAAGTGGTTGAGCTTGGAGATCCACATTCGCATTCGCATGGTTGTTGCCTCGGTCATCGCTGCCTCCTTCGTGTTCGGCCACAAAAAAACCCCGCAGCGCTGGGCTGCGGGGTTGGAGCTTTGCGGCGGTGTTGCTAGATCGAGCTATCCGCGAGGCTCCTCACCCACAGCTTGCGCATGTGCATCGACATGCACATGGCCGTGGTGGGAAGCGTCGCGGTCTTCATCGAGATCAGTTTTACTTCAAGGTCGGTGGGGTGTCAAGTGATTGCACCGGGCGTCACATACATCGCTCCGTCGCAACCACGAAGACGCGAAGACACGAAGGTGTCACGAAGATATCGCAGGGTTGTATCTCGAAGGCGCTTAGGACGCCCGGTCATCACAACCATCACATCAGCACTGGGATTGCCCGCAGATGACGCAGATGGACGCAGCTTTGTGGAGCAGGCTTCCAGCCTGCTCATGGGGGGCTGAAGGGCAGCCAAGATGCAACCATCGCAGACCAAGGGTTCGGGTGAAGGAGAGGCTTGTTACCCGGCCCGCTGGGGGGCGGCGGCGGTCTTGGTTACTGCTACGGCCACTGCCAGGGATACGGATACGGCCACGGAGTTCCTTCAGCACCGGCCTTCTGGGCCGCCCCTGGCGACCCAGCGTCGCACGTGCAGCGTGATCGTTTGGGGGTGATTGTAGGGCTCGGACCACGCTGCCCGCGCGAGCGGCGGCCTCCTACTGAGCTGGAGCGCGATGTAACCAGCGCTGAACCCGTGGAGTGCCCGGCACGGACATTGTGCGGAACGGGATGCGGCTCCGGGACGTCGTACCTGCACAATGCCGAGCCCGGCACGTCCCGTTGGGGCGCGGTTTCTGCGGGTCCTGTTGCGGACACGGATGCGGGTACGGATGCGGGTACGGGTACGGGTACGGGTACGGCCACCAGTCATCGGCCATCGGGAACGGGATCGGGATCGGATACGGAAATGGATACGGTCGCGGACGCGGGAGCGGACTATCCGATTCGGTCTCGGATCTCCCTCAGCCCCTCCAACCCCCCAAGCGCGATTCCAATGTGGTCTCGTGGCACCTCGGGTTCGCGGACGTTGATCCGGATCAGCCTCGCTCCGGAGCGGTGAGCGAGTTGCTCCGATGTCATGCGGACGGTGGGCACGGCGGTTCCTGCGCCGATCTCGATGATGACGACCCGGGTGTCGCCGAGGCCGCTGGTCCACGAGGCGAATCGTTGCTCCTGGGAGGAGGTCCGATCGGGCAACCACCCAAAGTCACCGAACATGAGAACGTTGGGCCGTGCAAGAGAACCACAGCCGGGACACGAGGGCAGGGGAGGTGAGGCGCGGAAGGTCTCGTCATCGACCCTGACCTCGAACGGGTCGGCCCGAGTGATCTCGCCGCAGTGATTCAGGCACTGGAGGTGGTGGATCGAGCCGTGGCACTCCAGAATGCGGTCGCCCTGGAAACCGGCCTTCTGAAACTGACCGTCGACATTGGAGGTGAAAACAAAAGAGCCGTTCGAACAGCTCTCGCCCCACTCGCGGAGAATCCGAAAACCATCGTGGGGCTCGGTGGAACGGTAGAGTCCCAACCTGTGGCCGTAGAAGCCCCAGGCCAGCTCGGGATCCCGCTTGAACCAAATGGGGTTTGCCATGTCGTAGAAGCTGATGCCGAGGCGTTTCAGCGGCGGATAGGCGCGCCAGAATCCCTCGTTGCCGCGGAAGTCCGGCAGACCCGAATCCACTCCGATCCCGGCACCTGCTGTGATCAGGAGGGCATCTGCCTGGGCGATCGTCTCAGCTGCTCGATCCAGAGATTTTTCGAGATCCTTGTCCATCCAGCGATCATACCCGCGTCCGCGTTCGAGCTGCCCCTCTCCCTCTCCCTTGTCCGTTCCCGATCCCGATCCCGATCCCGATCCCGATCCGTCGTGGCTGAACAGTGTGAACAGCAGACGGACAGGCCCTACCTCGAACCCTGATCGCTGAGCCAATAGAAGCGATAGGGCGGGATCACCAGCTGATCGTGAAACAGGCGTGGTGACTCGCCGGAATACAGGTCCTGCAGCCGGCTGTACTCGAAGCGGCCGCGGTTGGCCAGATCGCTCAGGGTCAACGACTGGGGATCGCTATCGAAGTTACCCACGACCAGCACATTGCCATTGAGCATGAAGGGGTCGTTGCGCATGAAGGTGAACAGGTGTGGGTTGCCGGTGTCCAGCAACTCACGGTTGTTGTAATCCGCAAAGGCGGGGATCGTCGTGCGCACCGCGATCATCTTCTGCAGACCGTTGAAGATCTGCTGCTGCACCGTGCCGCGCTCGTGTCGGAGTTCTGCCGTTTCCCAGTCGATGCGCGGGCGATTCATCCAGCGACTGTCGTTTGACTTGCTGTGGTCGTGCAGATAGCCGTAGTCGTTCAGGGTGCCGATCTCGTCACCGTAGTAGATCAGCGGAATGCCGCCGAAGGACATGATCATGCTGTGCAGCAGGAGAATGAGATCGACGCTGCGCCGGGTGTCTTCCGGGTCGTCGCGTTCAAGTGCCGACTCCAGCCCCGCCAGGGAGGCCAGTGAGCCGGAGATTCGGGCATCTCCGGTCTTGTTGTTGAACCCGAACGGCCGACCCCGGGCCGAGGATTCGGCGTACACCCCGGTGAACCAATCGACCAGGAAACGGCGGTGGGCATGAGGTTGGTAACCCGCCTGCTCGATGTCCCCGTCGTCGAATCCGAGGCCGATGTCGTCGTGGCAGCGCACGTAGTTGAGCCAGGTGGCGCGGTCGAGCTTGGTTGGAAGGTTGCGAATGCCCTGGTCGAGCAGCCTGGTGTTCTTCGTGGCCGCGGCGTCCCACAGCAGGGCCATGAAGGTGGCGTTGTAGGCGATCTCGCACTCCTTGGCGATCACGGCGTCTTCGCCGAAATACTTGACGATCTCCACCGGAGCGACGATGGCCTCGGCGATGAACAGCACACCCGGCGCGGTGACCTGGCAACAATCCTTCATCAGCTGCAGAATCAGATGGGCCTCACGTTCGTTCTGACAGGTGGTGCCGATCTTCTTCCAGAGAAAGGCCACGGCGTCCAGGCGCACGATGTCCGCCCCCTGATTGGCCCAGAACAGGATGATGTCCAGCATTTCGATGAACACCGCGGGGTTGCCGTAGTTGAGGTCCCACTGGTAGTCGTTGAAGACGGTCATCACCCACTTGCCCATGGTCTCGTCGTAGGTGAAATTGCCGGGCGCGGTCTCCGGGAAGATCTCGGGCATGGTTTCCTCGAACATGTCCGGGATGTCGCGGTTGTCGAAGGTGTAGAAGTAGTTCTGAAAATTTTGCTCGCCGCTGCGCGCACGACTGGCCCATTCGTGCTCGTTCGAGGTGTGATTCATCACCACGTCGAGGGTCAGCAGGATGTCGCGTTTGCGCAGCGTCTTTGCCAGGGCGCTCAGGTCCTCGAGGCTGCCCACTCTATCGTCCACGTCGCGGAAATCGCTCACCGCGTAGCCGCCGTCACTGGCGCCGGCGGGGCACTTCAAAATCGGCATCACATGAACCATGTTGACGCCCAGTTCCTGAAAATAGCCGGCCTTGGATTGCAACCCCTTCAGATCCCCGGCAAAGCCGTCCGTGTACAGTGCCATGCCGACCCACTGCTGGCCCAGGAACCAGTTGTGGTCCCGTTCTCGCGCCATGTCCACGGCCTCCAACTCGGCGCTTCGCGTGATGTACTGGCGGGCCATCACCTCCACCAACTGCACCATCTGTTGTTCGAAGTCCTCGCCTTCACCGTACAGATGATGGAACAGCCTGTGGATGGCGTAGAAGTTCGCCCCCAGCCGGGTGTAGAAGTGGCGCAGGTCTCGTTTGCGGATCTCGGGCTTGAGCTCGTCGAGGATGTGATTCAGCAGGGAATGTGAGACCTGTTCGTACATGGCTGATCCGTATTATCGCCTATTCACAGTTTCCATGCGTCAACAAAAGGGCGGTAGAAGTTGGCGTCGGTCACCGTCGCTCCTCGTTGTCCCACCAGGGCGGAAGCGAAGGCCTGGGCCCGTTGCAGGGTCGTGTCCAGCGGCCAGGCCTCGGCCAGCCCGAGGATGATCACCGAGGCAAAGGCATCCCCGGCGCCGACCGTATCCACAACGTCGATGTGATCCCGCGGCCTTACCGTGTGGCGCGCGCCGTCGGCGGTCAGCAACTCGGCGCCGTCCGACCCCCGGGTGACGACCAGTCCCTGGAGGTCGTGATCGTCGAGAAAACCCTCTGCGCCCCTCTCTGAATGAGAGAGTAGTTCCAACTCGTCGCAGTTAAGTTTGACCCAGTTGGCTCGGCGCACCATTGACAGGACCCGATCCCTGTGCCACCACGGCGGTCGCAGGTTAACGTCGACGAAAACCGCCTCCGGTCCGCCGGCCCTCAATGCCTCCGCGCTCTGCCGGGAATTGGCGTCGCGCAGCGCCAGGGTGCCGTGATAGAGCAGTCCGCAACCGACGCGGTCCTGCGGCAACTCTTCGATCGCATCATAGGCGCAGGGATGGACGATGTCGTAGCTGGGATCACCGTTGTCGAAAAGCACGCTGACCCATCCCGTGGGGTGTCGCGGGTCGATTTGCAGGCCCTTTGTATCCATGCCCCATGTGCGCATCGCCTCGCGGACTGCCTCACCCTCCGGGTCACGGCCCACGCGGCTGATGAACCGTGGCCGCTGGCCGAAGGCCTGCAGATGCCAGGCCACATTGAAGGGCGCACCGCCGAGGACCCTCGTGCCATCCGGGAAATGATCGAACAGCACCTCTCCGAAGATGCACGGCCGCCCTTTCATACACCTTCGCCCGGCGTCTCGAACGCCATCCAGTCTCGTGTCTGCGGGTGGAAGTGTGCGACGCCCTCCAGGATGCCGGCGCTGTAGTTCCCGTTCATGCCCATGAAGCCGCCGCGTGCACAATAGAGCCGATCGCCGTGTCCCTTCTCGTCGGCCAGCCGGCGTGCCGACTCGCGCACATCCTCTCGGGCATTGGCCACCAGCACCGCCGGGATCGGGCTGGCCAGCACCTCCATGTCGTTGCCGCTGTCGCCGCAGAAGACCGTTCTGGCGCATTCGAAACCGCGCAGGTTCATCAGAGCCCGCACGGCGTGAACCTTCGACGCCCGCGCCGGCAGGATATCAAGCAGGCCGATGCCCTTGAGATCGTCCACACTCCAGATCAGGTTGGCCTTCACGCCGGCGGGATCCAGCCGATCGCGGATCTTTGCCTCCAACGCCTCGTGCTCGCTGTGTGGCGGAACGTAGAAGCTGAGTTTGAAACGGTTCTGCTGTGCGCTTGCTTGCGGTCGCAGATCGGGTAGGTCGCGCAGCAGGTCGTGCAGATCGGCGTGACTGCAACCGGCCCAATCCTGCCCGATCTCGGTTTCCCAGGCGGTCATTTGCTGCCACACCTGCTCCGGGCCGACGCGATACATGGTGGAGCCGACGTCACCCACGACAAAGTCCGGAGTCGGTAGCTCGAAGTCCGCGATCGCCTCTTGTACCAGGGCGCTGTGGCGACCGCTGACATAGGCCAGACTGACCTCCGGGCGCGCCACCAGTGCCGCGAATCGATGACGGGCACCGGCGGATTCGGGCTGAAGTCCGTTGGGGATCAGAGTGCGATCCAAATCAGTGCAGATCAGCAAGGGTCCGCTCATTCGCTTGGCGGAACCCGGCAGGTATCGAAGAAGTCATAGTGATCGATGGCCTCGAGGATCCCCAGGGCATGGGGTTGGTCGGCAAAATAGATCCTCTTTTGGTCCACCAGCTGAGACAACTCCTCGTGATGACGGTTGCCCACCACCACCGCCATGGTGTTGCCGCGCATCATGTCCTCGTCGGCGCCCGAACCTCCGGCCACCAGCACCTGTTCGAGCGGAATGTCGAGCCGCTGAGAGACATAGCGCAGGGCTTGTCCCTTGGAGGCGCGCGACGGCAGGATGTCCAGGTATTGCCCGAAGGAACAGAACACGTTGGCGGTCAGTTCCTTCTGGCGGATCAGGGTGATGATCTCTTCCGGCGTGGGGGCCTTCTCAGGATCGAAGTAATACGACAGTTTGAGGGCACTTTGGTCTCTCTTCGGTTGGATCTTGAGACCCGGCAACTCGGCCAGCACCCGTCGCACCCGCTGCGGGTTCCAGTTGTGATCGATATGGTCGTTCCACCAGTCGTCGCCGGTCAGATTCTGACCGTAATGGATGCGTGTGCCCAGGCTGCTGATCAGAACGTCCGGCATGGGGATGCGAAATTTCTTCATCAATGCCAGGGCGGTGTCGAAACGACGGCCGGTGGCGATCCCGAAGATGACGGACCTGTGGTTCTGGCGAATCACTTCGGCGAAGCGCTCCAGTGAGGCAGGATTGCCCAGCAGGTTTTGGTCCAGATCACTGAAGATGGCGCGGTCGCGGTAGCGCACCGAGCGTGTCGGGCGCGCGCTGGGCATGGGCTGGTATGTGCCGGGCAGCCCGCGTACCTCGGCGAGGTAGGCCTCGGCGTGGGCCTGCCAGGAATAATGCCGTCGAACGC
>CBESWV010000120.1:0-11305 GCA_965533305.1 uncultured bacterium
ACCGACCCGTTACAACAGGTCTGGAATCGTCGTCCGGAACCGATCCATCGCTGCCGCACCGACGACGAGGAGTACGACAGAGAGAATGAGTAGATAAATGATGCCGGCCGGATCGGGCGGGGCCAATCCGAGCAGACCCGAGCGAAAGACACCGACCAACGGCGTGATGGGGTTCATTTGTATCACCGTCAGGAGGACTCCCTGCCTGACGGAACTCAAGGGATAGATGATGGGCGCCCCGTAGAGCACGAACTGCAACGCAAGGGTGAGGACCTCGGGAATGTCCGGCAAGGCGACCCCGAGGACACTCACGAGCAGACCGAAACCTACGGCGAGAAGGAGCAGCAGCGCGATCCCAGCCAACAGCCAACCGGCGCCCGTCACGGCGAGGTATCCCGCCCAGGCGCAGTAGAGCACCATCAGGACAACCGCGGCCGCGTGGTGCATCAGCGTTCCGAGGATGTCTCCGACCACCAGCACCTCGATCGGCAGTCGGACCCGCTGCACAAGGGTTGCGTTGGCGCGGATCACCCGGGACGATCTCATGATCACGTCATTCAACGCCAGGTAAGGCACGAGCCCCGTGATCAAGAAAACTCCAAATCCCACGGGCATCGGCCTAGCAAGATCGGTACCAACAAGGTCGATCTTGATCTGGAGAATGACCGAAAACACCACTGTGTAGAGCACAAACTGGACCGCCGTACCCAAAGGCGTCCACAACCAACCGAGCACCGCACCGGCGTGACGCGAGGCGAACGACCTCCACGCCAACTGCGCGAGGAGAAAGCGGTGGGCATATAGAGTCCGCACGAGTCGTACGGGGGCTAGCAAGTAACGGGACATGGGTCTCCTGCGCATACTCAGCATCGTTGCGGTGGGCGTTGACACGCGGTTCGACACCCCGAGATCACCCTTGACGCGCTTTCCACGTGCGCATACTATATATATCGTCTTGGGTGCAGTGTGTCCGCTGCGCCCGGGATGGTACTATAGACGGGGAAGGATCAGCAACCGAGAATGGCAAGCAACGTCCACGAACTCATGAGCGCCACGGCCAACGTTGGTGCCCGTCTGCGCTCATTGCGCAAGGAACGCCATCTCACCCAGATGGAACTGGCGCGCCAGATTGGCATCCAACAGTCCGATCTGTCGCGCATGGAAAAGGGTGAATACCGGGTTTCGCTGGACAATCTCGTCAAGATCCTCACCGTCTTCGATGTCTCGTTCAATGACTTCTTCGACGCCCAACAGACCGCCACCGAACCACGCCGGGCCCTCAGTCACGAGGACATGCAGATCCTCCACCTCGTCCGCCAACTCGGCGAGGACGGCCGCCACGAGGCCATGGAATTCCTCGAGTTCAAGGTCCGCCGCGAGCAACAGGACCGCCGCGCCATCGCAGCGAGACGCGAGTCACGGGAGACCGGATCGTGAGCGGGCGTTTCGACGAGTTCATGGGTTTGGGTGGGGAAGCCCTCGCCAAGGGTGACTTCGAATCCGCCGAGAAGATCTACCTGGATGCCTATGAGGCCGCACGGCAACTCGGCGATGTCGATGATGCTGATCGTGCCTTCTGCAGTCGTTGCTCGGTGTTGCTCGAACTTGATCGCGGAACCGACCAGATCCCCAAGCTCAAAGAGATCCTGCTCCGGAGCACCAGCACCAAGAATCGTTTCCACGCCGCCTACTGCACGGCGGTGGCGTACGACATCTCCGGCGACAGCGACAAGGCCCAGGGCTATGCCGACCGTGCGGCGGCCTTTTCCGATGAGCTCGGCGACCCGGTCTCGGCGAGCCGCAGCTTCAACCTCGTCGGGAGTCTTTCGATTCGATCATCGAGGTATCCGGAAGCGGAGAGCGCTTTTGTCCGTTCGCTGGAGGCTCACCGGAACCTCGACGGGCATCACCGCATGACCGAGGCTCAGGTTCGGGACAACCTCGGATACGTCATGATGTGCACCGAGCGGCTCGAAGAGGGCATCAGCCTCTGCGAAGAAGCCCGGTCCGAACTCGAACGGATCGGCGCCGATCACTATCTCTATGAGACGCTTCAAGATCTCTGTTACGGCCATCTTTTGGCCGACAACCTCGATCGCGCCCAGGAGTGCGGCGAGCGTGCTCTCGACCTGGCCGTCGATTTCGAAGATGACCAGGTCGCAAAAAACTGTTTGTTCCTATTGAGCGAAACAGCGGTGAGACGCGGCGACACGTTCAGGGCGCGTCGCTACCTGCGCGAACTCACCGCGTATTACCCGGAAGTCGGGATCAGCGAGGAGATCATCGATGTCTTCCTCGCCACCGATCTGACCTCCGTGGTGAATTTGAGGGGGTGACCATGAGAACGGCACGAGCCACACTCATCGCAATCCTCCTGGTCGGCATGGCAGTCTCCGCTACGGCGGGTGACATGACGCTGACCAGGGATGGCGATTTCTATCGGGTTGCCCAATCGAGCGACGGCCTCGTCGTGCACCACCGGTCCGCCGACGGCACCGTTGGTGAATATCTCATTCCGCAAACCGCCGGGATCTCCGCCACCTTCATGCAGGTTGAAGTGGACGAGCTCACCGGCACCGTCTTCGTAGCATGGCAGCGCGGCACTGAACTGGAAGCAACCATCGAGATTGCCTGGTTGGGCGACGAATGGTGGATGGGCCCGTATACCATGGCCGGCGGTGACGGAAGCATCGTCGAGAATCCCCAGATCATGCTCGATCGGGTCGTGAGCGTCGTCGAGGAAGAGGGCGAGCCGATCGAGGTCGCCACCACCTTCCTCCACCTCGTGTGGTGGAGCTATGCCGAAGTTCGCAACGACGGTTCAGCCTTCCTCGCTTCGGTCGCGCTGGATGAAAACGGCAATCCCCAGATCGATACCTTCCAGCCCATCGCGCTGAGCGATCTCCTCCCCTACGGCATCGGCTGTGAGGGCATCGACGACGCGGCAGGGCTCGCCCACCCCAAGGTCTTTGTCGATCCTCAGTCGGGTTCGCCGCATATCTTCGCCACCGATTTCTCCAACTGCGTCTTCCAGATCCTCAGGCTTGACTATGAGGTGGTTGAGGAGTGGCTCGGCGAGATCAAACGCCGCCGCCATATCGTCCTGGTCGGTCGTGCATCCATGATCGCGGCCAATCCTGACATCATCCTCTCCACCGCCAAGGTTGAAGTCGGCCACGGCCTCGATGTGGTGATGTACTGGAATACCGAGAACGCGATCGAATATGTCCAACTCGACGAGAATGGCGTTCCTCCGGTGAAGTCACTCCCCTTCAGCGAAGACGGATTGACCCGGGAACAGGCCGTCGACGTGGTCAGAAGCCTCGTCCACTAGTCCGAATCGAAAACAACACAAACACCCGCGCTTCGGCGCGGGTGTTTTTTTGACCTGAAACCGGCGGTCTCTTCGTGCGGGATCAACGTCAGGGATTCAGATCACCCGTTCGAGCAGCTCCTCGAGCGTATCTGCATAGCCCGACCAGGTGAGGTCCTCAGCCGATCTCCCGGCGCCGACCGCAAGCTCCTTCAGCTTCTCCACCGACAAAGCCAGGAGAGCATCGGTGATGGCGACGGGATCGCCGGGGGGGATGATCACTCCGTTGATTCCGTCGCGCACGATCTCGGGCACCCCACCCACCGCCGTCGACAGCACCGGAATCCCGTGCGCCAGCGCCATGGGCGCCACCGCCGACTGCGATCCCCGCAGATATGGTAGAACCAGCAGATCGGCCGCGGCCAGCAGGGTCGGAACCCGACCCTCGGGCACCCATTGCAGATCGAGCCGAACGCGGTGCTCGAGACCAAGCGTCCTGGCCTGCGCCTCGAGACGGCCGCCGAGGTCACCCCACGGTTCGCCGGCGATCATCACCAACCAATCCGAGTCCTCCGGAAGAGCTGCAGCCGCTTCGAGGAGCAGATCGACCCCTTTGTAGGGGCGGATGAGTCCGAGGAAGAGCGCCACTCGGCGATCTCCGGGGAGGGCGAGTTCGTCACGAGCCTGGTCTCGCCCGAGCTCAACCGGAGTCTCGACCGCGGGCAGGCAGTGGTATCCGACAGGTGTCGATGGATAGGCGCGCTCGAGTTCAGCGGCCAGCACCCGTGCATGGGTGAAGAGCGCCTGAGAGTCGCCGAGGACTCGGCGAGCGGCCACACGCTGCCACAGATGTGCGTCATGATCGACCGGGTTGTGGACCACCGCCACCGTCGGCGGTCGCGAAGCCTCGCGCAGGAGAGACCACCACAGACCGGCCCACGCCCAGGTCCAGTACGGCACGATCCACGCATCGGCGTGGTGGTCCAGGGCCCGTCGACGGGCGGTTCGCCAGCTGATGGGATCGAGAGGATCGAGCACCGAGACGGCACAGTCCAGGAGTCGGCAGGCCTCCGGATCGCGATCCGAGCGCCCCGGATAGAGCCAATTCGGATACTGGCGCCGCGGTGTCAGAAACAGGACCTCGTGGCCCCTGTCATCGAGGGTGGCGGCCAGTTCGGTGGTGGCGCGGGCGATCCCGCCTCGAAACGGATGGCCGGGGCCGAAGACGGTCAGGCGCATCAGTTAACGCGTGGGCGGGTGAGTGGCCTTACGATATCGTTCCTCGAGCCGGTGTTTGACCGGATCGGGAACCAGACCGGTAACGTCACCGCCGAGGGCCGCCACCTCCCGTACCAGCCGGGAGGAGAGATAGGTGTACTCCTCCTTCGGGGTGAGAAACACGGTCTCCACATGCGGTGCGAGCCGCCGGTTCATGAGTGCCATCTGGAACTCGTACTCGAAATCCGAGACCGCACGCATCCCGCGGATGATGATCGAGGCGTTGAGTTCGTCGAGAAAATTAATCAGAAGCCCCGAAAAGGACAGGACCTCGACTGCGTCATTGTCCTTGTAATACTCGCTGATGATTTCCAGCCGTTCCTCGGGAGAAAACAGCGAATCCTTGCCGGCGTTCTTGAGGATGCCGACGATGACGCGCGGAAAAATCTGGCTCGCGCGATCAACGACGGCGACATGCCCGACGTGAAACGGATCAAAGGACCCCGGGTAGACGGCGACGGGTTGGTGAGCCATGCGGACATTCTAACACCCGGAAACATCAGTTTTGAATTCTCAATTCTTAATTTTGAATTACATCCCAAAGTCTTCAGGAGCAGTTGCGATGTAATTAAGAATTCAAAATTCAAAATTCAAAACTTGTGCTGTCTACTCCTCCACCACGCCCCCGGTCGTCCGGTTATGGTGACGATCGATGGCCCGCACAACGACCAGATGGCCTCCGCTCTTCCGGGGAAACGAAAAGCGTTCATCAGTCCCGTCGAGCACCCCGTCCCGCGCAGCGAGCTGGATCCAGCGATCTCCATCGCGCGACCACTCGACGTTCCCGATCGGGCTCGTCGTATCGGTGATCCGGACGATCCAGTCATCTCCATCGGCATCGATTTCGATCGTGGGAGGCGTGCTGTCGACTGTGAACCAACGGCTGGTCGCCACCGTCTCCATCGCCGCTCCGGGGTTCTGGATGGCGTCGGTGGCGGTGAGTTTGAATCGATAGACTCCATCGGGCAGGGCGGTTGTGTCGATGGCCAACTGGGTCCCGTCGATCCGCTCCCGGACAGGCAGCCGAAATCCGTCACGCCGCTCGACATCGAGATGGAACCGAAGGGAGTCTTGGTTGGGGTCTTTCGCCTTCCAGCTCACCGTACGATAGCCGACCCGGTAGTACTTCTTTCCCTTGGCGGTCTTCGCTTTGCGATTGTTTTTTTCGTCGATGACGGTGAAGATGCCGCTGATGTCGGGGTGCTCGGCATCGATCACCGGACCCGACGGCGGCGGCGCGGCGAGATAGACGACTCCGGGATCCTCCACCGAGATCGAACTCACTTCGGGCGGCAGGTTGATCTCAGCCATGGCGATCTCGACACGATCGACGAACTCGCCGGCCGGAATCTCCAACTCCCACTGCAGTGACCTGGCAGGCGGTACCGGTACCTTCCCATCGGCCGCCGCCGACCACTCCACCCAGGACATCCACGACTGATCCGGTTTTTCGCTGGCCCCGGTGCGGAACCGGATTCGAAGACCGTCGATTCGGGGAAACACCCGGTACTCGCCGAATCGCATGGGCCGAGGGAACCTCGCCGCCTCGCTGCGGAATCGACCCGCTTCGTCGTCGCCGGAACGCCGCTCGAACACAGCGGCCGGCCCCTGCGCAAGGAGAACGTCGCCACCACCGAGGATGCCGACGACCTGGACCGCATCGACGCTTGCCAAACGGGCGCCGCCATCGGCGAAGAAGCGCCACACCTCACCTTCGAACCCGGTGCCGACGAGGACTCCCGCACCGTCCCACGCCACTGCCGATGCAACCTGCTTGGTGAAGCGGTGGACGCTCAGCAGCGCGCCTTCCGGGGTCAGCCGGACAAGTTCCGACGTTGCGGTACTGCCGTTGATCTTCGGCAGATCGAGATTGAGGCTCGCGGTCTCGGTCGTAACCGAGGAGTCTTCGTCATCGGAATCCGTGTCATTCTTGCCGTTGCCGTTGCCGTTGCCGTTTGAGGAGTGCACGACCGGTTCGCCCACCAGCGCAACCGCCCAGACGGATCCGTCGTCCGCCGCCGCCATGTCCGAAATCTCGGTAAAGGGACTGTCGGCGAGCATGGAGACCTGCCCCGTGAGATGGACCCCGAGGATGAGGCCCTTGCCCGATGTGCCCACGAGAAGGGTGTCACCGGATACCTCGAGGCAGCGCGCGTGGACATCGGGCAGTTCCATCCACCGTTGGAACCCTTTTTTTTCGAGCCTGAAGAGGGCCGCCGGTGATCCCGCGGCGGCGACAACGGTTCCATCAAAGACCGCCAGATCCCAGATGCCGCCCTCACCCAGTCGGCCGATCTCGTCGAGCCGGCCATCCCGCCAACGGTAAAGAACCCCCGGCGCCACGGTTGCCACCAGGACTCCGTCCGCGGTCGGCAGGACCGCGGTCACCTGCTCTCCGGGAATCGCAGTGAGGAGTTCGGATCGCCCTCCCTTGATGCGGTAGAGATTCGCCGGGAAACCGGTGCCGACGATGAGCGATCCGTCGCGGTCAAGACCACCGGCAACGACCACCGGTTCATCCAGAGCAACCGCCGTTTCCCATCGATCCATGGCCCCGAGACGGCCGTCGGTGGTGACGGCAACCCCATCGCCCCTGCCCTCAAGGAACTCCTTGGCCGTATCCGAGATCCAACGTCGAGTCTGGGCTGCAGAACCCAGGGATGCGCTCAGCACGAGCACCAGAGAGATGACGGCCACCCGGTTCAATCGATTCATGGAACCTCCGCACGATCCATCCGTCCTTCGCTGAGGACCTTCAGTTCGATCCTCTCTGCACCCGAGACCGGCATATCCATAGTCTCTTCGACAGATGCCACGACGGCGTACGATGTTGTTGTGAGACCGGGACCGAGCGCGCCGCGCAACTGGACCACCATACTCGGCGGCATGGTCACGCTGCCGCCCGAAAGCGCCACTCCCGACTGCCGGCGCTCGAAGACCATGACCACGGTCGTCGACGGCAGCAGACTGTTCACCAATTCGAGCTCATCGTCAAACGAACCGGGCATCAACGGCCGCATCCCGAAGTCATAGAGAGACCACGACGCCCCATCCGCCACAACCAGATCGAGACGCCCGTCGGGGACCCCTGCAGGAACCCGGATCGCGAGTTCCCGGATGAACTCCTCACCCCGGTACGGTCGGAATCTGAGACGCACCGAGACGGTCTCTCCCGGAGAAACCGTTCGCCGTTGAGGGATGACATCGATCAGCTCGGCACCGCGGATCCGCTCCTCGGTCTCCAGATCGATGGTGATGGCTTCGAGATCGGGGATCTCAAAGACCGAGCTCTCGAGATAGGCGAGGAGACCGGCCGCGATCGAGGCCGCCTGGGCGGGAGCATCGCCGGAAGCCAGAACATCTTCATATACGACCGGATCATGGCCCGAGTAACTCAGTTCGATGCGAAACCCGATGGTTTGCTCGCCAAAGAGCCGGCCGCGGGCCGCCTGGCTCGACTGAGCGAGATACGCCACGGTGAACGGCGTCAGGTTTGGGTGGCGGATCGTGCGGAACTCGTATTTCCGGTCATCAATGTTGACCGTGACAGGGATCATAGGGGCCGCCTCGCCCAACCTGCCCCAGATCCCACGTGACCGATCGCTGAAAAAACTGCCGATGGTCTCACCGATCGAAAAGAACTTGAACGAACTCACCTGACTCGGGAGAACGGTCACGACCTTGGCGCGCGCCATGGGCAGGCGGAATCCGCCGCCGCCGAGAAATGGATGGCCAAAGGCCCAGACCTCATCACCCCGAACCTCGGTGACCGTCCCGCCGGCGGCGAGGACCGCATCACCATCCACCAGAACCCCGGCGACCATATCGCCCGGCGCGAGGCTCCCCCCGCCCGCATCGTCAAAACTCCCACCCGGAACCGAAACCCAACCGAGACGGCGCCAACTCTCCGACAGCCAGTCCCCACCGGCGGGGCTCCATTGGCCGGAAGATGTCACCGCCATGGGCAGGTGGTGGAGCTCCGAACTTTTCTCCGGCAGGAGCCAATCGGCGAGCAAATCACCGAGCCTGTTCTCCCTACCGGCCTCCATCATTTCCATGAGCGACGGTCGGCCCAGCCCCGCACCCGCTTGAAAACCCCCCTCGTCGGCGAGGCTCTCCATCCTGGAAAACGGGGTGACTCCACCGATGGGCTCTTTCGAGAACGACCAACCGAAGGCCAGCGCTCCGAGCAATCGGTCATCGACATACACCGGCGATCCACTCATCCCGGCGATGATCCCCGTCTCCCGGAACCTCTCGTCCTCGAGACGAACGAGAACGATCTCACCCTCCGGGGTCCAGGGTCCGACGGTACCGATGACCGTCAGAGGAATCTCCACCCTTTCGCCGCCATCCATCTCGGTGATGCAGATCCCCTTGGAACCCGGAGCGACCTCGGACGGTTCGATCACCTCGACCGCCTGTACGGCGGCCGCGAAGAGCATGAGCACCAGCGCCATCGTTTTCTTCATCAGGTAGCCGTTTCCCCAATCCTTCCGGCCCGTCGTGCCGGATGTTTCCTTGATAACACCACAAGAGCAGAATCCATTCGAGAATCGAGAATGATCACTGACCGGCCCGGCAAGACGGTCCTGTCGGACAGGGCCCAGATCTCACCTAGTCTAACCCGCATATCTCCAATCGAAGATTTCACCGATTGACGGTCAACCACATCATTTATACAATCAAAGATCCAGGAAACACTATGGATGACTCTATTCACCCTCATCCCTCGATGGTCGAGCGTCTCGTTGAGTTGGC
Source organism: uncultured bacterium (assembly GCA_965533305.1). Classification (GTDB taxonomy): domain Bacteria; phylum Acidobacteriota; class Thermoanaerobaculia; order Thermoanaerobaculales; family Sulfomarinibacteraceae; genus JAHECW01. Next base: position 9,353 of record CBESWV010000120.1, read on the forward strand.
ACGCCGGCTCCACGCGGTCGGACGATCCTCCGAAGCCGCGGAGTTGCTGGAGACCGTATCCTCCCTGACCCCACAGGGCAGCCGGCTGCGTCGCGAGGCCTCGCGACTGAGGAAATTCGATGGGGCCGACGACTTCGATCGCGAGTTCAAACGCCGCAATCTCGAAGCGTCCCACGCCCTGGGGATGGCGCACATTTTCGAGCGGCGCGGTGAGTTCAGCCGCGCCGTCGAGATGATCGATCTCGCCAAACTTCGGACACCATTCAACTACCTCGCATATACGGCGGCCGGTTTCCTCCATCTCCGTCACGGCGACCCAGCGGCCGCACTCAACGAGTTTCTTCAAGCCCGCCGACTCAATCCCCTCGATTTCCGACTCGCCGTCGAGACCTCGAGGGCCGCCATCGAGACCGAGAGTTACGACACCGCCCTCGACAGCGCCATCGACGGGTTACTCCTCGCCAACTGGCGTTCCGAGCGCGAGCAAGACCAGGAGCGGCGTCGGGTGGAAACCCTTGCCCGACTCTGCCATCGATCTCCCAAAGACATGGACGCCATCGTCCGAACGCGAAGCTCGGCCATGCAGAAGGCGTGCGACCACGTCGCACTCAGCCAGGCCCGGCTCTTCAACGCGGCCGCATATCGCCGGCGCGCGAGCCTCGTCGGCGAGATCCCCACCGAGCAGGACAACCTCCTTGCCCGCGCGACCGAACTCAGGGCCATGGGTCTGTTCCGTCATTTCACCGATGATCAACTCATCGCGCTGGCCAAGGTCGTCAAACCGACCACCTTCGAAAACGGCGATGTGATCTTCGCCGAAGATCAGGAAGGCACCGATATCTACCTGGCTCGTGAGGGACGGACCCACATCACCAAACGGACTCCGATCGGCAACCAGGTCCTCACGACCTTCGGCAGCGGATCTCTTTTCGGGGAGGTTTCCTATGTCGACAAACTCGAGCGGTCGGCCACCGCGATAGGGATCGGCAACGGTTCGCTCTTTCACATCGAAGCGGGCCGACTCGACCAGGCCATCAGGCTCGATCGAGATCTCGGCGTCAGCCTCTTGTGGAGCTTCTGGCAAACCCTCGCCGACAAGGTCAGGGCGTCGAACGCACAGATGTCGGAACTCTTTGACATGCCGACCGATACGATGATCTCGGACCAGGAGAACAAGACCGGTCAACCGATCCATCTCGGAGAAGAAGCCAAACTCGACATTCTCCGGGAGCAGGGATTATCGGCGCAGGAGCTACGGCTCCTGGCCAAGTACTCGAACGAGGAGAGTTTTTCGGCGAACTCACTCATCGTCACCGAAGGTGAAGAAGGCGACAACCTCTTCATCGTGGTTGACGGCGCGGTGCGGATTTCCCGAATGGTCCCCGGCGCCGGCGAGGAGTGCCTCACCATCCTCACTCGGGGAGAGGTCTTCGGCGAAATGGCTCTCATCGACAGGCAGCCTCGATCCGCCGATGCGCGCGCCCACACGGGCGGGTGCACCGTCTTCTCCATCAGCCGGACCCTGCTCGAAGAAGTGCTCTCCATGGACCCGGATGCCGCCATGCAGTTTCTGAGTCTGCTCTGCCGGTTGCTCTGCCGCAGGCTTCGGGCGATGAACGAACGCCTCGTCGCCTGGAGGCTGATGTCGATGCACGAATAGTTTTTGAATTATGAATTTTGAATTATGAATTTTGAATTTCCATCGCAGAGGGCACTCAGTCACCTCGAACACCGCGTGCGATGTCATTCATAATTCATAACTCATAATTCAGAATTTCTATGGCACGCTCACGACGATCTTCTCGTACGAATCCTGTCGTGTGATGGGATCCATCACACCCACCGAAATCCGATGGCGACCCTCCTCCAAGAGCAGGCGGAAGTCGATCCCGAAACGTTCGCGACCGGCGGCCAGATACTCCTGCCTGGGCACGGAGATCTCGTGCTCCTGCC
>CBESWV010000121.1:0-11222 GCA_965533305.1 uncultured bacterium
CCCCGCCGGAAGGCGGGGCGCTTCTTGTTGAGTTCTGATCGTTACGGCCAGTTCGGCCGGTTGTGGCCACCGCCGTTGCTCATGGGAAATCCGGTTTCGGGATCCCTGAGCTGGACGAGAACACCGGTAGCAACATCGAGGATCGAGATCGCCACGAAGTGCGGGTCCTCCTCGCATTGGGTGGGAGCGAAGACGATCGTGAGGATCAAGCCCGGTTCGATATCCATCCCCGATGCTTCGATGGGACCATACGGGGAGACCGTGATCTCGTAGGTCTCGCCGTCGGCGTCGAGGGTGACGATGGGCTGGCCGGAGCCGGCGTGCCCCGTGAATTCGACCACCTCACCGGTGACGGTGTCGATCTGGGACATTTCGAGTCCGCTGCCGTTGGCCGGGCCGCTGCCGGTGCCGTTGCCCGATCCGCCTGGCTGACCGTTGCCGGATCCACCGCCGGATCCACCACCGGTGCCGCCACCCTGCCCACCTGAGCCGTTGCCCTGGCCGGCCCGTCCGGAGCCCCCGCGCTGGTATTGCCGCTGCGTCCAGAGCGGGCGTCCGTCTTCATCGCGAAGGTCGATCGAGACGCCGGTGGTTAGATTGTCGACCCATGCGGCGACCGCCGAGGCTGCGCAGGTCGGGCAGGCGTAGGCGAGGAGGCGCACCTCATCACCGGCGGTTGCCGAGAACTCCGCGGCCTGGAGATACCAGACCGGTCCGAGGGCGACATCGACCACCCCGAGGCTGGCGTCGTCGACTGTGAGCATGGGCAAACCGGAACCGGAACCGCCGGTCATGGCGACAACGATTCCCTGGACGTCAAATGCCTGAGAAGGATCGGCGCCGGGGCCGGAACCGCCGCCCGCCATCACAGTGGATGCGGCGGCTACCAGCGCCAGAGAAGCAATGAGGATGATTGAGCGTTTCATGGAACGGACCTCCTTGTGTTCGACCCGGTGTGCGGGTGATTCCGCGCCGGTGAACTCCCATAGCGCAAGGGCCGTGCCAGGACATGAGGCCGTAAGGGAACCGAATTCAAGGAGACGGTGGGTCGATCGGACTCACCCTCCGTGCTTTTTGGACCCACCTTGGCTGCCCGCCGCGCCGGCGCCCTGGGATCCGATGGTTCCGCTTTGCGAGCCGGAATTGGGTCCGCCGACACCCATCCCGGGAGCTGGCGTCGATCGGCCCTGGTCCCAGTCGAAGGTCGTGAGGCGATGGGGAGAGGGAGCCTTGGCCGGCCGGCCGGTTTTGATCCGCGATTGTTGCCCGGCCTCCACCCGGATCGGAGGGTTCTCGCCTGACGGATCGATGACCTCGACTACGCCTTCAAATACCACGATCGAGGTGTCGCCGTTCTTCTTGACCTTGAGGCCGTATTCGGTGCCGCGGACGGCGAGGACCGCCGACGGCGTGGTGACGAGCCTCGGATCGGCGCCGGTGTGGCTTCCGAACAGAGCCCGAAGTCGACCTCTCTCGAGGTGCAGCAGCACACCTGGGCGATCGTGAGCCAGAGTGCACGAGGTCTTCGCCTGGAGGCGAAAAACCGTGGTGTGAGACGGGACACCGACGGCGGCCGATGATGACGATCCGGTGCGCAGACGATCTCCGGAGACGGCCTGGTCACCGGTGCTCAATCTCAGCTCGTCGTATTCGCCCGCGAGAAAGAGCTTGCCTTCGACTTGCACGATATCGTAGGTGATCGATTCGGCGCCTTCGTCGGTCGCGGCGCCCTCGCCGGTCGCGGCTGCCGAAATCGAAATGACGATCACGGTGAACAGGGTGATCATGGTCGCGTATCTCATGGTTCCTCCTCTAGGTCGAGGTCGATTCCCAGTCGTTGTGCCTTGCGATAGAGGGTCTTCCGCTCGATGCCGAGAATTCTCGCGGCCTGGCTTCGATTGCCCTCCGATCGGCGCAGGACCGCCTCCAGATGCCGGCGCTCGAGTTCCTTCAGTGTGATCTCGTCGCCCGCCTTCGGCAGGCTGTCGGTGGTGGACTCCCCCTCGTCCATGGATCTCAGGATCTGCGCCACAATTTCGTTGTCGCTCAGCCCTCCGCTGTCGATGATGGTCCTCTGAACCACGTGTTCGAGTTGACGGACGTTGCCGGGCCACGGGTGGCGGATGAGCAGATTCATGACATCGTTTCCGGCGGGCGGAACCTTGTCCTCGCCATGGCGGCGCCGAAAGTGGTCCACCAACAGCGGGATGTCCGAGGTGCGCTCGCGGAGTGGCGGTAGGGTGATTTCATAACCGGCGATCCGGTAGTAGACATCTTCCCTGAAATGCCCGGCCCGGGCCTCGCTGCGCAGGTTCCGGTGGGTTGCCGCCACCACCCGAACCGGTACCTGGATCCGGTGCTTCGAACCCACCGGCTGGATCTCTCCCGACTGGAGGAATCGAAGGAGTTTGACCTGGAGAGCCGCCGGAAGCTCGCCCACCTCATCGAGAAAAAGGGTGCCGCCACGGGCCATTTCGACGGCGCCCGGGTGATCCGAATCGGCACCGGTGAAGGCCCCCCTGCGGTGTCCGAAAAGTTCGCTCTCGAGCAGGTTCTCCGGAATTGCACCGCAATTGATGGGAACAAACGGTCCATCCGGGTTGGCCCCAAAACGGTGGAGAGCGGTCGCGACGAGTTCTTTGCCGGTCCCCGTCTCGCCGCGAATCAGCACCGGCAGGTCCAGTGGCGCCACCCGCGCCACCGCCTTGTAGACCTCGACGATGGCGGGATCGCTGCCGACGATCAAGGATTGGGGTCCTTCGGTGGTCGGCGCCGGACCATCGGCGAAGGAGGCGAATGCGGCCTCGACCCTCCCTATGAAGTGCTCGAGCTCGAAGGGTTTGGCCAGATAGTCGAAGACGCCGTGGCTTCGGGCGAAGGCCGCCGTCTCGACGCTGCCGCGGGCGGTGACCAGAATGACGCGGGTTTCGCTCTGCCGTTCCTCGATGGCATCGACGAGATCGAGACCGGTCCCATCGCCGAGATAGATGTCGGCAACGACGAGGTCAAAGACGGTCTCTCCGATGGCGGCAATGCCGTCGGTGGCCGATCTCGCGCGTTCGACCCGATAGCCTTCCTTGGCGAGAGCCAACGCCATCATCTCCCGCATGGCGTCGTCGTCATCGACCACGAGGATTCGCTGTTTCATCGCTTCATCCTTCCGCGGGCAGACGGACCATGAATGTGCTCCCCTGTCCTACCATACTCTCAACCTCTATGCATCCGCCGTGCCAGGTTGTGACCTCCTTGACGAACGCGAGTCCGAGTCCGGATCCGGCGCCCTCGGTTCCGGGGACGCGATAGAAACGTTCAAACAACCTGGGGAGCGCGTCGTCGGGGATACCCACTCCGTGGTCGGTAACGGTCAGAATTGCGCTTTCATGATCACGGCTGACGGCAACCTCGATCGTGCCGTTCTCGGGAGAGTATTTGAGGGCGTTGCCGACGAGGTTGTCGATGACGCGCGCCATCTGGGTCGCTGATGCGCGAACCGCGACCCCGGCCTCGAGATTCGAGACGATCCTCTGTTCGCGACTTCGGGCGGCTTGGGTCAGGATCTCCAATCGTTCATCAACGAGCGAACCCAGGTCGAGCGTCTCGGTGGGCTCGGTGAACTGTTCACTGCCTAGCCGCTCAAGATCGAGGAAGGTTGCGACCATTTCACCGAGCCGCAACGACTCGCCACGAATCAAGGAGGCGACCCGTTTCTGTTCTTCGGCGGTCAGCTCGTATCGCTGCAGGGTCGCGCCGAACCCGGCGATGGACGCCAAAGGCGTCTTGAGTTCATGCGAGACCAGCCGCTGCATATCCCGCCGTTTGCGCTCGAGTTCGCGCTCGGCGGTCACGTCTCTGAGCAGTGCCATCCCGCCATCTCCGATGGTGAAGACCTCAATCGCGATCTCGGTTCCGAGACGAGCGAAGACCGTCGCTCGACTGCCGTCGTCGTCAATGTTGAGACCGTCGAAATCGACCCGACCGGGTTCGCCACCCCACAGTTGAACGGCCGCAGGGTTGACGACAGCGGTCTGTCCGTCGGCGTCCCACATGACCACGCCGTCGTGCATCCCGTCGAGGAGAGTGCGTCTGGCGGCATCCTGTTGGAGAACCGCGGTTTGGAGATCGCGCAGCGCGGCCAGTCTCGCGGCCGAGGACTTCGGCACCCCGGATTCCCGATCGCGATCGTGGTGGCGCAGCAGCGATTCGAGCAAACGACCGCTCTCTCGTTGGGCGCCCCGGGATTCAACGCCCTCGCGGAGGACGATGGAGACGATCATTCCAACTACGAGAATCGGCGCCGGTATCAGTAGATGCCAAAACTCAAGGGCGAAAGCGGCGACAGCCGCGATGGCGATGATGATCGCTGCCGTGGCCAAGGGTTGAAACGAGCCGTTTCGGGTCCGCAGAACTTGCGGCGTGAGAGCAACCAGAAAGAGACCGATCAGGGTCCACCAGGGTCCCGGACTCCAAACAAGGCCATTTCGAAGAATCGAGGCCGCGGCCGAAGCGTGAACCAGCACCCCTGGCAGCGGTGCCGTCCCCGAACCGGTTGGGACGATCAGGCGGTCACCGGAACCCGTGGCTGTGACACCGATGAAGACCAGGCGCCCCGCGAGAAGATGATCCTGCTGCCGGGATGAGAGGAAATCAGTCGCCGAGAGCGTGAGCACCACATCCGGCGCGGGTCGGAAATCGGGACGGAGGATCTTCCCCGGCTCCACCTCGATATCCGACCGGATGATCCGCGCAGCCATCAGCGAAAGAGCGGGGAGGGAAAGCCCGTGGGCTTGTTTTGTCGCCACGATGGTCCGTGCCACACCGTCGGGTCCGACTTCGGCGTGGACATGGGCGGCCCGTTCCAACCCTCCGAAGCGTGAATTCGGCAGCAGCCATCCACCATCGCGACCGATGGCCGCGGCAAGCAGGGACCGGCCTTCGCCGAGCGCTCGCTCGAGCTCTCCATCGCCGAGATCCTCTCCCGTTTCCACGAGCAGGAGATCGAGGGCAACTGCCGCGGCGCCGGCCCGGTGGCCGTTCGCCACGACCTCGGCGACCAACGAGCGCGGCCAGGGCAGCGGCCCGTGGTTCGCGATGGAGTCATCGTCGATGACGATCGCCATCACCGGAGCCTCGGTGGTGGTCTTGTTGGTCAATCGGAGGAGGGCGTCGCCGGCGCTTCGGTCGAGGGGAGCCATCCAGCCGGCGAGCCACATGACTGCCGTCAGTCCAGTCGCCGCGGCGGCCAGAACGATCTCACGAGGAGGCGATCTCGACTCGAATCCGTTGTCCTCGATCTCCATTGGATGATGGTACCGCGAGAACGACCGGCTGTTGGTGATATCGGGCCGGTTTCTTTTGCATTTGAGTGATTGCTCAAATAATTAAAAACAATGGACTTCTTGCGGCTTAGGAACAGAGAGGGGATACTTAAAAAGTCGCCGTGTTGAGATCATCGGCGAGTGGGGGAGGAGCGACCAGTGCGAGCTCTTGCGTATACGGTTCTAGTATCTGTGGTCCTAGCCTTCGGGTGGTCGATTGGCGAGACCACCGAGCAGGCGGATGCGACCCAAAATGTTGTGACTCGATTGGGGGCAGCCCAGCGAGCGGCGGTCAGTGGATTCCCGGGGCTTCGCGCCGAACGCGCGGGCTTGACCGCCGATGCGGCGGCTTTGAGGCGAGAGGCCGCTGCGGGACCACCGTTCCTGGAATGGCAGAGCGAAGGCGTGGGGGGATCGGGCCGCAGCCCCAATGCTGCCGACTATCTTCGAGTTGGAACGCCGTTCAATTTTCCGGGTCAGATCTCCAAGGCGCGAACCCTGGTTCGAAGTGCCGAGAGCTGGGTGGTCACGGCACGGGATGTGGCCTCGCTGAGCGCCGCCGCCGAGGCCAGCCGCCGGTGGCTCACCCTTGCTGCCGCGTTGGAACTTGAGGCATTGTCGGAGGCGCGGCTGAGCCGCCTCGACGACGCTCTCAACCTTCAGGAGGCGCGGTTTCAGCTCGGCGAGATCGCCGGGACCGAGGTTCGGCAGCTCGATCTGGAGCACGTCAGTGAGTCATCGCGGTTGGCCGCGTTGCGCGCCGAGGTGGAAATGGCCCGTGCCGCGCTTCGTGAACTCTGCGGCACCGGGTGGGGCGAGGTTCGCCGGGGCGACCTCAAAGCACTGGTCTCGATTTCGAAGCTGTCCGGGGAAATGACGGTGACGACATCGGCGCTTGCCGAGGGCCCGCTGCTTCGCCTCGCGGCCGGTGACGCCGAGCTCGAGCGGAGCGCCGCCAAGTTGATTTCGGCGACCGCCTGGGGGCGGGCCGAGATCGAGGCCGAGTGGGAACGGATCCCCACCATCGATGGTTTCCCGGGCTTCGACGCCTGGGGTTTCCGTCTGACCGTACCGCTTCCCATCGGCGCCGCGGGTCACCGGCAACGCGAAGAGGCTCGGGCGCGCGCCGATGCCGCCGACGCGTCGCTCGATGTGGCGAAACTCGAGGTGCTGAGATCCGCGCAGGAGGCTCGTGCCGTTTTGCGGGGCGCAACGGACCGACTCCGGGCGCTCGAACCGGCGATCAATGATCTTCCCGTGCTCGTGCACTCGATGGCCGAGCAGTTCAGGCTCGGAGCGATCAGCTATCTCGCTTACATTGACGGTCTCAGCCGTTTTGATCGAATTGTGGAGGAAACCATCGACGCCCGAAGGACCCTGCTCCAGGCGCGACTTGATCTTGCGGTCCTGCTCGGCGACACGACGATCTTTCCACTGCCCGACCCTGTTGTACACGAGGAGGACTGAGATGCGTTGGATGGCGATGGGACTGATCCTGCTGGCGTCGTCGATGATGGCGGCCGCCGAGGTGGTGGAGTTGGATGCCCAGCAGCGGGTACGCGCGGGTGTTGCGGTTCAAGAGGTTGTCGAGCGTAGTTTTGGTGACAGTCAACGGGTCGTCGGCCAGGTCATCCGGGTTCCAGGGTCGACCCTGACCATCAAGGCGGTCATTCCGGGGCGGGTCGAGGATCTGCGGGTGGCTCCGGGTGATCGAGTGCGGGCAGGTGAGCTGCTGGTTGAGCTCCACGCGCACGAACTCCTGATCATGCAGGCCAAACTCCTGAAGGATCGGGATCGGGCAACCCTGGCGGCGACCAGGCTCGAATCGGGCCGTGAACTTTACGCCATCGAGGGAATCTCCCGGCTCGACCTCCAGGTGCGCGAACAGGAGGCCTATGCCGCCGAGCTTGATTTCAACATCACTCGCGAGGAATTGCTCGACCACGGTTTCCCAGAGGCGGCGCTCGATGCGGTGCTCGACAACCGTGCGACCGACGCTCATCTCCCGATCGTCGCGCCCGCGGGCGGCGTGATTCTCGAGCTTCGTGTGGAGGATCAGGAGTGGGTCGAGGAGTATCAGACACTGCTCGTCATGGGTGATCCCAAGAGAATCGAGCTCGAACTGCAGATCGCGCCGGATCAGGCAGCCGGGGTCGCGACGGGCGATTTGGTAGATTTCGCACCGGTGGGCCAGGCGGGCCGGGTCGGACGCGCGCGTGTGGTCAACAAGGTGCCGCAGGTCGATCCCGGGACCAGGACGATCAAGCTCCGGGCCGAGATTATCGAGGGAGGAACCTCGCTCTATCCCGGGGTCTTCGTCGAGGGGGCCGTGGCCCACGGCGATGCAAGGCTCGCGGCCGCCGTGCCGGTCTCCGCGATCATCAACGTTGCGGGCGAGGACGTGGTCTTCGTCGAGCTGGCCGAAGGAAGCTACGAAGTCCACCCGGTTGTGCTCGGGGTCTTCGACGGCGTGGCTCACGAAGTGATCGAAGGCGTTGCGGTCGGCGATCGGATCGCGACCGGAGGAGTCTTCCTCCTCAAGTCGACCCTGCTCGGCGGTGAGGGCGAGGGAGACTGAGATGCAGCGACTCATCGAGATGTCGCTGGCCCACCGGCTGGTGGTCATTCTCCTTGCCGTCCTTCTGATCGGCGCGGGTTGGGGCGCATTCAAACAGTTGCCCATCGACGCATTTCCTGATGTCACCAACATTCAGGTCACCGTGATCTCCCAGGCCGCGACCCTGTCACCTATCGAGATCGAGCAGCTCGTGACCTATCCCATCGAACAGTCGGTGGCGGGGCTGCCGTACTCCACCGGGGTCCGGTCGCTGTCCAAGTTCGGGCTGTCCATGGTGACCATCGTCTTTGAAGACGGTACTGATATCTACTTCGCCCGGCAGTTGGTTCTGGAGCGGATTTTCACCGTTTCCAACGAGCTTCCCGAAGGCACGCAGTCTAACCTCGGTCCCATCTCCACCGGGTTGGGTGAGGTCTACCAGTACACCCTCGAAAGCGACCGGCGTGATCTCATGGAACTGCGAAGCCTCCAAGACTGGGTTCTGAGACCCATCCTGCGGACGGTACCGGGAGTGGCCGGCGTTGATTCCTTCGGCGGCCACGTGCGCCAGTTCCACGTGGTGGCCGACCCGGCTGCCTTGCGTCGATTCGATTTCGCCCTCGAGGAGCTCGCCGCGGCCGTCGCCGCCAACAACGGAGTCGCGGGCGGCGCCTTTGTCGAGCGCGGCGGTGAGCAGTTCGTCGTCCGCGGTGACGGTTGGGTCCGGTCCGCCGACGATCTCGAAGAGACAGTGGTCGCCTATCGCGATGGTGTTCCGGTGCTGCTTCGTCAGGTCGCCACTGTCGAGATTGCGTCGGAGATCCGGCAAGGCGCGATCAGCCGCGACGGGCGTGGTGAGACCGTGGCCGGCATCGTTCTCATGCTCAAGGGGGGGTCGGGCCGTGATGTGGTGAACGGCGTCAAGGAGAAGCTCGAGCTCGCCCGCCAGTCGCTGCCCGATGATGTCGAGGTCGTGCCTTTTTATGATCGCGATGAGTTGGTCCGGACTGCTCTTGGAACCGTCGAAAAGGCGCTTCTTCAGGGTGCAATTCTCGTCGTGCTGGTGCTGCTCTTCTTTATGGGCAACGTGCGGTCGGCGCTGCTGGTGGCGATCCAGCTTCCCGTGGCGGCGCTAGCGACCTTTCTGGTCATGAACGCGGTCGGGATGTCGTCAAACCTGATGACCCTGTCGGGCCTCGCCATCGCCATCGGAATGCTCGGCGACGGCGCCATCGTGTTGGTGGAGAACACGGTGCGTCTGCTCGGTCGTGAGGATTTCGCCGATCGAGACCGCGCAGACCTGGTCCGGCAGGCAACTGTCGAGGTGGCCAGACCGATTTTCTTCGGCGTGGCCGTGATCATCGTTGTCTTTCTGCCCATCGCAACCCTGCAGGGTCTCGAGGGCAAGATGTTCGCCCCATTGGCCTACACTATCTCCATCGCCCTTGGGTGTGCGCTGCTGCTGTCCATGACACTGATCCCCGTTTTGGCTTCCATTGGCCTCAAACCGGCGCCGGTCTTCGGTGGCGGTCGCATTCCACACCCGGCCGATGTGGTGCGGCGAATGTACCGGCCGCACCTGAGGTGGGTGCTCGGCCATCCCTGGGCCATCGCCGGGGCCGCTGTCGTTTTGCTTGTGGCTGCGGCGATCATCGTGCCCACCCTGGGGACGGAGTTCCTGCCGAGCATGGACGAGGGGTCCATCGTGGTGCAGCCGTTCCAGATTCCCTCGGTCTCGCTGACCCAGTCCCTCGACACGGTGGCTCGGATCGAGGCTGCCATCATGGAGTTGCCGGAAGTCATCCATGTGGTCAGCCGGACCGGACGGTCGGATATCTCGTCGGATCCCATGGGGGTCGGGGAGAGTGACACGTATGTCATCCTCCGGCCGCGGTCTGAGTGGACCACCGCGAAAACCAAGGCCGGCCTCGTCGACGCCATCCGTGCTCAATTGGTCGAAATCCCCGGCGTCGAGTTCGGTTACACCCAACCGATCCAAATGCGAGTTGACGAGCTGCTGTCGGGGGTCAAGTCGCAAATCGCAGTGAAGATCTTTGGTGACGATCTGCACGAGCTTGCGGTCGTCGGCGATGAGATCGCCGGTGTCCTCGGCGAGGTTGAAGGCTCTGTGGATATCAAGGTCGAGGCGGTCGAGGGGCTCGGCTATCTCCAGATCGAGATGGACCGGCGCCGACTCTCACGGCTCGGCATCAGCGTTGCAGCGGTCCGGTCGCTCATTGAGACCGCCATCGGCGGTCAGGTGGTGACAACGGTTCCCGAGGGTGACCGCCGGACAGACGTGGTGGTGCGCCTGCCGAAGGCATACACCGCCAATGTCGACAATCTTCGCGATCTGCCCTTGTCGACGCCGACCGGGGAACGCGTCCTGCTTCGTGAGGTGGCGGATTTTGAGATTGTCGAAGGACCGGCGCAGATCTCGCGCGAGGATGGCAAGCGCCGGGTTGTCGTCGAGCTCAACGTGGTCGGCCGTGACATCGGTGGGTTTGTCGCCGAGGCGCAACAGCGTCTTGCCGAAACCATCGAACTGCCCACGGGCAATTTCATCACTTGGGGTGGTCAGTTCGAGCAGCAACAGCGGGCCATGGCACGGCTCAAGATGATGGTGCCCGTGTCGCTGGTCTTCATCTTCATTTTGCTCTACCTCAACTTCCGGGACGCGAGACCGGTCTTTCTGATCCTGGCCAACATCCCCCTCGCCCTGGTGGGCGGTGTTTTCGGGCTCAAGTTCTTTGGGATGTATCTTTCGGTCTCGGCGTCGGTGGGATTCATCGCGCTCTTCGGGATCGCCATCCTCAATGGGCTGGTGATGGTGGAGTTCTTCCGGACCCTCGAGGCGGAGGGTATGGGGCGGCGAGAGGCGGTGGTCGAGGGCGCCGAGATGCGTCTGCGGCCGGTGCTCATGACCGCGGCAACGACGGCGTTGGGGCTGTTGCCCATGGTGTGGGCCTCAGGGGTCGGCTCTGAGGTTCAGCGGCCTCTCGCGGTCGTGGTGGTGTTCGGCGTTGTGACCTCGACCCTGCTCACCCTCATGGTCCTGCCGGTTCTCTACGACCGGCTCGGCTCTGCGGTGCCTGACAAGGAACACTGATTTCGAGGGACCAGGGCCGCTGCCGCTGCCGCTGCCGCTGCCGTTTACGTCGCGCTCCGCGCGCCGCGACCAGCACTCGCCCGTCAGCGGTCAGAGCCGATCTCGCATCCGCGATCTCGGCCTGACTCGCACGCCAGCCGAGCGCGGGTTGCCGCTGCCGCTGCCGTCGGGAGAGGGAGTGGATCATCACGGGCACGGGCACGGGCACGGGTGCCAAAAAAAAAGCCCCGCCAAAAGGAGG
>CBESWV010000122.1:0-11090 GCA_965533305.1 uncultured bacterium
CCCATCCGGTGGGTGAGGCTGCTGACGGTAACCACACGGGCACCCGGCGTCGCCGCGAGGTGGATCATGAGCCGGCCGGTGAGACCGAAGTGACCGAGGTGGTTGCAGCCGAAATGAAGTTCAAAACCGTCCTCGGTGTGGCCGAGTGGCGGCGCCATCACCCCGGCGTTGTTGATGAGCAGATCGAGTCGGTCACAGGTCGAATCGAACGCGCCCGCGAATCGTTCGACGGAACCCAGGTTCGCGAGATCGAGTTCGATAAACTCGAGATCAGCATCTGGTGTCCGCGCCCGGATCCTCGCAATGGCATCCCCGGCTTTCTGCGCATTGCGGCACGCAAGCACGATCTTGGCGTGCCTGGCGGCGAGGGCCGCGGCGGTTTCAAAACCGATGCCTGTGTTGGCCCCGGTGACGATGGCGACGCGGCCTGTCTGATCGGGAATCGCATCCGAGGTCCACTTCTTCACATCGGTCTCCCGTAGGTGTTTCTCGTTGAATCCACACAGCCGACAACCTCGCCGCCGCCGGCCACCTCAGCTCACCGCCTTCAGACGTCCACCTCGACCCGGTTCCGCCCTCCATCCTTGGCTCGATACAGGGCGTCATCGGCCCGGCTGACCAGCCCATCGGGATCCGCGCCCCGCTCCGGTGTCACGCTGGCGACCCCGGCGCTGAGGGTGATGCGTCCGATGGCGCATCCATCGTGGGGGATCTCAGCTTCGAAGAGGTCGTTTCGGACTGACTCGGCAAGTTTAACGGCACCCTTTTGATCGGTGTTGGTAAGGACCAGGATGAACTCTTCCCCGCCATAGCGGGCCGCGAGGTCTCCGGGCCGTCGAGAGGCGCGTTGGAGAACCTCGGCAACGTTGCATAGGGCCTCGTCGCCCTGCTGGTGTCCATAGCGGTCGTTGTACTGTTTGAAGTGATCGATGTCGATCATGATGATCGAGAGGGGCTGGTCCTCCCGCAGGCATCGCCGCCATTCCTGGTCGAGGAACTCTCGGAACCGACGATGATTGGCTATCCCGGTCAGACCATCGAGACGAGCCAGGCGGGCGAGCTCCTTGTTGGCGATGGCAAGCTCCCGGGTCCGCTCTTCGACGAGACCGGCGAGGAGGCGCTGACGACCCTTGAGAGCCCTGACTCGGATCATCGCCACGCTCAGACCGAGGAAGAAAAGACCGAACGCGCAGGCGATGTAGAAGACCCATGTCTGGTAGAAGTGCGGCTCGACGGTGAAGGTGACCACCGCCGGCCGGTCGTTCCACAGACCGTCGTTGTTGCAGGCAGTCACCTCAAAACGGTAGTCGCGGGGTTTCAGACTCGTGAAATACGCGGTCCGCCGGGTTTCCGTCTCCTCCCAGTCGTTGGAGTATCCGCCGATTCGGTATCTGAAGCGCACCTTGTCCGGCGAAACAAAGCTCAGACCGCTGTACCGGATCTCGAGGTTCTTGATCCCCGCCGGCACTTCGATATGGTCATCGACGATGGGCAGCGGCCGGCCGTCACCCATGACGGCCTCGACATAGACCGGCGGCGGGACCGAGTTGAAGACCAGATCAGAGGGGTCGACCACCGCGGCGCCGCTCATGGTCGAGAACCACAAACGCCCGTCAGAGGCCTTCATGGCTTTGGCGATGCCGGTCATCTTGACCGCCTGAAGTCCATCGGCCCGATCGAACTGGACGGCCGCCAACGGGCCGGGCCCGCCATCCATCAACGAATCGAGATCCGCCTTGCTCACCCGGGAGATCCCCTGCTCGCTCGTCATCCAGACATAGCCCTGGTCATCCTCGAGAATCTGAAAGAACGCCCGCCCGATGAGGCCATCTTCGGCCGTGGCGGTGGTGTATTTCTGATCCTTGATTCGACACACACCGGCGGCGGTCGCCAGCCACAGGGCGCCGCCCGGATCTTCATAGACATCGGTGACAAACATGGAGGGAAGACCGTCTTCGGTCGTGATCGCTCTGATCCGGCCGTCTTTCATTGCGTAGAGCCCGCCGCCGTCGGTGCCGATCCAAAGCGTCCCATCGTGCCCGCGCTCAATGGCGAGGATGAAGTCATTGAGGAATCCGTCATCCCGGGACCAGTGTCTGATCCCGAGTTCCGAGTACGCGAAGAGCCCCTTGAACGAGCCGATCCAGAGCGTCTCCCCGTCGCTCAAGAGACGTCTCAGACCGGGTTCGTTGAGTCCCTGCTCGGGACCTACGTGGGAGAGTCTTCTCCCATCCCAGTGGTGGAGGCCGTCGTCCAAGGTCCCGATCCACAACCCGCCTTCCGGGTCCATCGCGAGAGAAAGCACCACCTGATCCTCGAGTCCGCCCAGCTCCGGAGGGATCGAGACCACATAGCTGTCGCGGATTCGGTTCAGACCCTGATCGGAGCCGACCCAGATCGAACCGTCCCGGTCTTCCACCAGTGTGTGAATGACATCGTGGTTGAGTCCCTCATCGGTGGCAAAGACCGTGAACTTGCCTTCCGCAAGCCGGACCAGACCCTGGTAATAGCTGCTGAACCAGAGGTTTCCCTCTCGATCTTCGGTGATGCTCAGCGCGCCGCCGTCGACCGGATCGGGCCATCGTTCGAGGCGTCCTCCCGCGAACCGGTGGAGCGAATACGAGTTGCCGAGCCACAGGGCGCCGTCTCGGTCGAAGTACAGGACACTGACCTCGGTCAGCGCCTCGAGGGGGACAATCTCGACCGATGAGGAGTCGAGGACCGGGACCGTTGCAAGACCCCGGTCGTCCACCCAGACCCAGAGGCCCCCGTCCGCACCAGCCGTCACCGCTGAAATCGAAACATCACCCAGTCCGCGGTGGCGCTGGGGCGGCCCATCCTCCGCCAGCCGCCACAATCCACGGTCCGTCGCCGCCCAGACCACCTCGCCGGCGCCGACCGCGAGCCCCGCAATATCGAGATCGATCAGATCCTCGACCCAGGTTCCGGTCCATCCCGAACCGTCTCGACCCAATCGAACCAGCCCTTTGGTTCCGCCAACCCAGATCCCGCCGCGGCCGTCGTCGAGAATTGAAACGATGTTGTTGATCCTCGAATCGCCGGGCTTCAGCACGCATGAGAACAAACCATCGACAAACCGATAGACGCCGCCGCCGGTGCCTCCGAGCCACAGACCCGCGTCCGTACCCGGGCTCGCTGCGGTGAAACCGTTGGTGATGCTGCCGAAGCCCTCGGGCGGGTTGAAGGCCTCGAAGCGTTGGCCGTCGAAGCGGATGAGACCCCCGTAGGATGGTGACCAGATATAGCCGTCATTTCCGTAGACCACCGCCCGGACGCTGCGAGCCGGCAGATCATCGCCGCTCCATCGGTCCCAACGATAGAGCGAGAGCGAGGTGTCCGAATCGAGGGGAAAGGCAACCCCCGCCCCTGCGCAAACGACGAGCGCACAGCCGAGTCCGGCTCGGAACCAAAAGGGAAGGAATCGCATCATCAAATCACCGCCGCCATTCTCGCAGGTACCGGTGCCTCAAGGCCAGTCGAATCCGGATGGCCTTTTCTCCGGAGAAGGCTGGTCAATCGCGGAGGCATTGTGCGAATATTCACAAAGACACGGCTCTCTCGGAGCAAATGGCTGACAATCGGCTGGGGGAGCGCTAGACTACCTTGCCGGATCGCGGCAAAACCAGCTTCAAGAGGGTAAAAAATGAGTTCACCGAAGATTATCTGGACCAAAATCGATGAGGCGCCGGCGCTGGCGACCTACTCCCTGCTTCCCATCGTGCAGGCCTATTCCAAAGGGACCGGTGTCGACATCGAGACCAGGGACATCTCCCTGGCGGGTCGGGTGATTGCCAACTTCCCGGACAAGCTGAGCGATGACCAGAAGATCCCGGACTTTCTCGCTCAACTGGGCGCTCTCACCAAGACCCCCGAGGCCAACATTGTCAAGCTGCCGAATATCTCGGCCTCGATCCCGCAGCTCCAGGCCACCATCGCCGAGCTCCAATCCAAGGGCTACGACATCCCCGATTTTCCGGAAGAGCCCAAGACCGACGAGGAACGGGCGCTTCGCGAGCGATTTGCCGTGTGCCTCGGATCGGCCGTGAACCCGGTCCTGCGCGAGGGCAACTCGGACCGCCGACCGGCGGTCGCGGTCAAGAAATTCGCCCAGAAGAACCCGCACAAGATGATGAAGCCGTGGCCCGAGTCCGGCTCCAAATCCCGCGTCACCCACATGTCCGGAGGCGATTTCTTCGGGTCCGAGAAATCGACCACCATCGATACGCCAACCGAGGTCAAGATCGAGTTCGTCGCCGGTGACGGATCGACACAGCTGATGAAGGACGGGCTCGCCCTTCTGGCCGGCGAGGTCATCGACGCCTCGGTCATGAACGTCGCCGCCCTGCGCACTTTCTACGCCGAGCAGATCGAGGAAGCCAAGGCCGACGGTGTCCTGCTCTCGCTCCACCTCAAGGCAACCATGATGAAGATCTCCGATCCCATCATGTTCGGGCATGCAGTCTCGGTCTACTACGCCGCGGCCCTCGACAAACATGCCGACGCGCTCAAAGAGATCGGCGCCAACGTCAACAACGGGCTTGCCGATGTGCTGGAGAAACTCGACCGGCTGCCCGCCGACAAGGCCGCCGAGATCGAAGCCGATATCAACGCCGTTTATGAGACCCAGCCGGCCCTCGCCATGGTCGACTCACGCAAGGGCATCACCAACCTGCACGTACCCAACAACATCATCGTCGACGCCTCTATGCCCAACGTCGTGCGCGACGGCGGCAGAATGTGGAACAACGACGATCAGCTCCAGGATTGCATCGCCATGGTCCCCGACCGCTGTTACGCAACCATCTACGGCGAGATCCTCGAAGACGCCAAGCGCAACGGTCAATTCGACCCGGCCACCATGGGTGATGTCGCCAATGTCGGTCTCATGGCGCAGAAGGCCGAGGAGTACGGCTCGCACGACAAGACCTTCACCGCTCCGGCGAACGGCGCCTTCCGGGTGGTAGACGCCTCGGGAGCAACCCTCCTCGAGCAGACGGTGGAACCCGGCGATATCTTCCGCATGTGCCAGGTCAAGGACGCACCGATCCAGAACTGGGTCAAGCTCGCCGTGACCAGAGCCCGCGCCACCGGATCGCCGACGATCTTCTGGCTCAACGAGGAGCGCGGGCACGACGCGCAGATCATCAAGAAGGTCGAGAAATACCTCCCCGACCACGACACCACCGGCCTCGATATCCGGATCATGAAGCCCGTTGACGCCATGCGATTCTCGCTCGAACGGATTCGCCGCGGTGAGGACACAATCTCGGTCACCGGCAATGTCCTGCGTGACTACCTCACCGATCTCTTTCCGATCCTCGAGCTCGGCACCAGCGCCCGGATGCTCTCCATCGTGCCCCTCATGGAGGGCGGCGGACTCTTCGAGACCGGCGCCGGCGGTTCGGCCCCCAAACACGTCCAACAGTTCATGAAGGAAGGCCATCTGCGCTGGGACTCCCTCGGCGAGTACTGCGCCCTCGTTCCCTCCCTCGAGCTGGTGGCCGAGAACACCGGCAACGCCAAGGTGGCCGTCCTCGCCAAGACTCTCGACGAGGCCATCTCCGCCTACCTCGAGAACGGCCGCCTCCCGTCCCGCAAGGTCAACGAAATCGACAATCGCGGCAGCTCCTTCTATCTCGCCATGTACTGGGCCGAGGCTCTCGCCTCTCAGACCAGGGATCCCGAGATGCAGGCCCGGTTCGCACCGGTGGCCGCGGCCCTCGCCGCCAACGAGGCAAAGATCGTCGAAGAGCTCCTCGCAGCCCAGGGCGAACCTCAGGACGTGGGCGGGTACTACCTGCCCGACGACGCCATGGCGAAGGAGGCCATGCGGCCCAGCCCGACCTTCAACACCATCATCGACCAGATGGCATAGTCCGCCGCAGATCCGCGGCGTAACATCAGAATCCGTAAAGGGGCGGGAGTCGATCCCGCCCCTTTTGTTGTCGTTGCGCCGATCACGCCCGCCGCCGAAGGACCACCGAAGCGACCCGCCCCTCCCTCCTCGAAATGCCGAAGCCCCCTGGTGAGTTGATAGGAGGGAAGCCGATCCGCAGTGATTTTGTCGTCAACGAGGCGCGAGGCGCCTCGATCATGGCTGCGAGGCCCGGAGATCAACTTGATTCACGAGGGTGTGAAATGAAACGAGTGCTCGTCCTCTTCGCCCATCCGCGCACCGACCGGTCCGAGGTCAATACCGTGCTGGCCAAGGCCGCGCGGGAGCTCGAGGGTGTGACCATCGTCGATCTCTACGCCGAGTACCCGACCTTTGAGATCGATGTCGATCGCGAACAGCAGCGGTTGCTTGACCACGATGTCATCGTCTTTCAGCACCCGGTCTACTGGTACTCGTGTCCCGCACTGCTCAAAGAGTGGCAGGATCTCGTTCTCGAGTACGGCTTTGCCTATGGCGAGGGCGGCACCGCCCTTGAAGGAAAGATTCTCCTCAATGCGGTTTCGGCCGGCGCGCGGCGCGAGGTCTACTCCCGCGATGGCGGCTATGCGTATGAACTCAAGGAGCTTTTCGCTCCGTTCGAACAGACTGCAAAGCTTTGCCGCATGCGCTATCTCCCGCCGTTTGCGCTCTACGCCGCGGGTCACGCGGCGGACGAGGACCGCCTCGCGAACCATGTTCGCGCCTACCGAGCACTCCTTGAGGCACTGACCAACGAACGACTCGATCTCGATCGCGCCGAGCTGGAGATCAGCCTCGACGACCATCTCGACGAACTCATGACCATACCGACGGAGGTGGAGTGATGGAACTCCTTCAAGGCGCCTTTGTCTATCTCGTCGCTATGGTCGTGGCGGTGCCGCTGGCCAAGAGGCTCGGTCTCGGGTCGGTCCTCGGTTATCTCCTCGCCGGGATCGTCATCGGTCCCGCCCTCGGGATCGTCGGTGCCGAAACCGAAGACGTCAAACACTTCGCCGAGTTCGGGGTGGTGATGATGCTCTTCCTCATCGGGCTCGAGCTCCAGCCCTCCATGCTGTGGCGGATGCGCTCGAGGCTGCTCGGGCTCGGCGGGCTCCAGGTGGTGGCCACCACCACCGCGATCCTCGCCATCGCCCTGACCATGGGCCTTCCCTGGCAGAGCGCGCTGGCCATGGGACTGATCCTCGCCCTGTCGTCCACCGCCATCGTTCTTCAGACCCTCGAAGAGAAGGGGTGGATGAAGACCACACCCGGCCAGAGCGCATTTTCGGTGCTGCTCTTCCAGGACATCGCGGTGATTCCCATGATCGCGCTGTTGCCGCTCCTCGCGGTCCATCAAGCGAGCCACGGCGCCACCGACACCCACCACGGTGGTGGGCTCGGGCATCTCCCTGGATGGCTCCAGGGACTCGTCATCCTCGGCGTCATCGCGGCCATCATCCTCGCCGGCCGCTATCTCATGCGACCCGTCTTCCGTTTCATCGCCGCGGCCCGCCTGCGGGAGATCTTCTCCGCCGCC
Organism: uncultured bacterium; assembly: GCA_965533305.1. GTDB lineage: Bacteria > Acidobacteriota > Thermoanaerobaculia > Thermoanaerobaculales > Sulfomarinibacteraceae > JAHECW01. Next base: position 7,473 of record CBESWV010000122.1, read on the forward strand.
GCCCTGCTTCTCGTTGTGGGGATCGCGTTGGCCATGGACCAAATCGGTCTGTCACCGGCCCTCGGGACCTTCCTCGCCGGTGTTGTGCTCTCGGGCAGCGAATTTCGGCACGAGCTCGAGAGCGACATCGCGCCCTTCAAGGGGCTGCTCCTCGGAGTCTTCTTCATCTCGGTGGGGGCGGGGATCAATTTCGATCTCCTCTTCGGCCGGCCGGGGACCATCTTCGGACTCGCAGCGGGGCTGATGGCCGTGAAGCTGATCGTCCTCCTGATCCTCGGTCGGATCTTCGGTCTCAGACGGGCCGATCTCTGGCTCTTCGGTCTCGCTCTCGCCCAGGCCGGCGAATTCGCATTTGTTCTCTTCGGATTCGCCGATGGTGCGGGTGTGCTCGCCGGAGACGTGGTCCGAATCGCCACCCTCGTCGTCGCCATCACCATGCTCCTGACTCCGCTTGGGTTCATCTGCTACGAGAAGCTCATCGCGCCGCGATTCGGTCGCCATGACGAAGATCAAGCCGATGAAATCGACGAACCGGGCACGGTGATCATCGCCGGGGTCGGTCGATTCGGCCAGGTGGTCAACCGGATGCTCACCGCCAACGGTCACACGACGGTTGTGCTCGACTACGATGCCGACATGATCGAACTGGTCCGGCGGTTCGGTGTCCGGTCCTATTACGGCGACGCCACCCGTCCCGATCTTCTCCACGCCGCGGGCGCGGAGGACGCCACCGTTCTGGTGGCTGCGCTCGACGACCGCGAAAAGCAGAATCAACTCGTGGAGCACATGGCGACCCACCATCCCCAATGTCGGATCATCGCCCGAGCCCTCGATCGTCACCACGTCTACGAGCTTCTCGATGCCGGCGCCCACCACGTCGAGCGCGAGCTTTTCGAGTCGTCTCTCAGCACGGGGAGGCAGGCGCTCATCGAACTTGGCGCCCACCCGTTTAAGGCCGAGCGTCAGACCCGGGCCTTCCGGACTCACGACCGTCAGACCCTCTCGGCGCTGCACGAAAACTGGCGCGACGGCGGGATGGACACGAGCTATGTCGCCGCAGCTCGGGGCCGCACCGATGAGCTCGACCAGATCATGGTGACCGACCGTGCGGCCGATCGCCACGACAGCTCTGAGCGAGGGTGGAACCCTCCGCCAAAGAACGATACCGGGAGCTGATCGAACGGCACAACCCGCGGGTAAGTCCGGCGGCCCACCACCGCACTGACCTCACACGGCTCGTTTCGGATCAGCTGGTCGAGGCTCCGTTTCTGAAGCGGCTGAGCTGCTCGCAGAGGTCGCCGGCGACTTGATCGGCCCAGTAGACCAGGTTGGGCCACAGACCCTCGGACTTTCTTTCGGCCTTGGGCGGCCGATTCCGCCGTTCCTCGGCGAAACGAGCGAGGATCTCCCCGGTCTCTCCGTCCATCAGATCGAAGACGATGACGCCCTCGTCGAGCTGTGGCAGCTCCCGACCGTCTTCCGCGGTGTTTTTCGACGACGAGCTGATCTCTACGTCGGTGACCACCGGCTGCAGCGTCAAGGTGCCCGGGCCGGCGGTATCGACAAGCTCGAGATCGAGTTCTTCCCCGATGCGCTCGGCGAGGACTTCTCCGATGATCCTTTTGAACTCGACAACCTCTTCGTATTCCGGAATCACGCTCTCCTTCTCGCGCTTCACGAGCAACCGGCCGGTGGAGAACTGGTTCACGGACGAGGGATCGCGGATCACGAGAGCTACCGTCTTTGGGTGGATCTTTCCATAGCGCGAGAAATCCACATCGGGACGGACAAGCACTGTGCTGAACACGCTCTTCTTAACCTTCTCCAGCTCATCAAGGCCCTCGGGCTCATACCCGATCTCAAGGCTTCGCGCCGACACCGATCCCGCCACCGTGAGAACCACTGCGAGCACCAAGACCGAAACAAACACCATTCTCTTCGTCATTCGCCCTCCATCCGGACAACTCTACACACGAGTTTTCATCGCCGCGCAATGCTTTTCATCTATTTTCAAGATTTTTCATCTCGGTTACATCTCGGTCACATCTCGGGTTCCTTCCGGCGTCCGTTTCCGTTCCCGATGAGATCTTCACCGGCGGGAGCAGCGATAGCGATCGAGAACAGAAACCTTCCCCGATTGTCCGTCAACCCCTGCACATCGAACTCTCAGATGCGACGCCTTCGTCATCCCTTCGTGTCTTGGTGCCTTAGTGGTTGCGACGGCGCGATGTCATCTGTGTTCATCTGTGTGATCTGTGGGCAGCAATAGGTTTGCTCGATCGCCCACCGAGAATAAATGGGGCGAGGAAAAACCCCGCCCCATGGTTTCGGTTGTGATTGGGCCCGCTAGTTCCCCCGCGGCCAGGTCGGGAAGCGACCGGGGGTCCATGGTGCACCGGCGGACTCGAGGGCGTCCTCCAGGGCGCCGAGCCTGGCGTCGAGGGCTCTGAGAGCCTCGAGGGTCCCGGCAAAGGCATCCGACGCCCACCCGTAGCCCGAACGGCTGGTGTTTGTAGGCGGCTGGGTGGTGCCGAGTTGACCCTCGACCACCCGGTTGATACGACCCACGAGGGACGGATCGACGGGTTCGTTACGCCTCGCCTTGCTGCGATCTCCGCGCAAAACGACCAGCAGGCCGTTGAGCTCGGTCTCGATGGCCGCGAGCTCGGCGAGTTGCGCCGAATCCGCTTCCGGGGTGTCGAGGATGGCCATCCTGAGATGCTTGATTCGACTCTCGACTTCGCCTGCGACCTCGACGGAGCCGAGCACGGCCCGTTGGAGCTCAGCAGCCTGACGCTGGAACTCGAGGGCCCCGGCAGGATCTTCAATGGGAAGGGTCCCACCGCCGAGATCGACGACCTCGAAGCTCTGGGGACCGGCGAGTTGGGTCACGACACCATCCACCTGTTGCGACAGGGTCACCGAGTAGGTTCCCGGGATGGCCAGCGGTCCGATCCGCGGCGAGTCCCACGGCGCGCTCGGTCCGGGGTTCGCGTCAACGGGCCGCGACGACGGGTAGCGCAGATCCCAGGCCACGCGGTGGAGGCCCTTGGCGCGCGGACCCGTGATCCGTTGAACGACGTTGCCGTCGACATCGCGCACGGTGAGGATGATGCTCGGGTCGTTTTCCTTATCCTCGGCGCGCAGGGCGTCTGATGTCGGATACGGCGCCGTGGTGTTGTCTTCATCGGCCTTTTTCTCAGCTTCGTGCCGGGTTTCCTTCCGGGTCTTCAGCCCATCCTTCAGGTGGTAAGTGAAGACCGCGCCGAAGTCCGGATTCGGAGCGGTGTAGTACTTGTCGCCCTGGAAGGCCTTGTCCAACGGGACGAGCCCGAGCCGGCTGGTTTCGATATAGCGCAGCGCATTCTTGACCGGGAAGAGCAACGCGTCTTCGTCGAGGCTCGCTTTGCTGAGTCCGCGAAGCGGTGTGTAGTCATCGAGAATGAAGAAACCGCGGCCGAAGCTCGCCAGGGCGAGATCGTTCTCACGCCGCTGGATCTCGACCTCGCGGACGGCGATGGTGGGCAGACCGCTCTTGAGCGAGAGCCAGTGTCCGCCCCCGTCCACCGTCACATAGAGACCGAACTCGGTGCCGAGGAAGAGCAGATCCTCGTCGAC
>CBESWV010000123.1:0-11061 GCA_965533305.1 uncultured bacterium
GGATAGAGCAACGGACTTCTAATCCGTGGGTCAGAGGTTCGAGTCCTCTCAGGCGGACCATACCGCACACAAGATTGTGGTGGGCGTAGCTCAGTTGGTAGAGCACAGGATTGTGGCTCCTGTGGTCGAGGGTTCAATCCCCTTCGCTCACCCCAAAATTTCTCGTTTCGTGCGCCCGTAGCTCAGCTGGATAGAGCGATAGCCTCCGGAGCTATAGGCCGTGGGTTCGAATCCCGCCGGGCGTACCATTCTTTTCAATGACAAAACCCCCGCACCGCGGGGGTTTTGTCGTACTTGCACCCGGATTGTATCCTCGGGCCGGCAGCGTGTTCGAGCGTTGTCATCCGCACTTCCCCTGGGACCGGCTGAAAACTCTCGATAGGGAAATAATCCTCGCCGAGCGGGTTTGTTTACGATGGATCACGCCGATCGTGTTGTGAGCGGAGTCTCGGCGATCGGCCGGTCTCGACTGTCAACACCTGTTGGAGGAAAAACCCATGAAAATTTCAAAGGGCCCCTTCTGATTGCCACCCCGCTCCTCCTGTCCTCCAGAAAATGAAAAACCCGGCTCCGTGGGAGCCGGGTCTGTTCAGATTCCGAGGTTCCGTACCGCGCAGCGGTGGTGATGAAGCTACCGGGTTTCGCGCCCGCCGCGTCCGCACTCAGCCAGCACGTCACCATTCTCGTCGTAGATCACCGCCGTCTCCATCGGCGAGGCCACGATCGCTTCCAATTCAGATTGGCTGATGAACTGAGCGTCGTAGGTCTCCTGACGCTTTTCGAGGGCGCCAACGAAGGAGCGCATGTGATTACGCGATCCAGCCACCATGTTCTGAACGATCAGATTGACATCGTCATAGTCCGAGTGGTCGAGAATGTGTTGCAGGTGGTAGATGTCGACATCCTCGATCGTGGCCCCCACGATGAGGGCATCCACCAGGGACTGGGCACCCTGTGCAATCAGATCGTTGTACAGGCCCTGTACCCAAGGGTCGTCGAACTCACCACTTCCGACAGATCACACAGGCGTTGATGCCACCGACTCCCATGTTGATCTTGCCGGCCACGTCGCCGCTCGTCGGACGCGCCTGATCCTGCACAAGGCCGTTGGTGGAGGAGCGGATCTGGTCGTGGATCTCACCAGCAGTGAGATTGACGGGGTGGAGCTCACCGTTGGAGAAACCGAGATGCTGGGCCGTGAGTTCCCAACCGCCGCAGACCGACATCCCGTGGCCGAACGAGCCCTTGCGGGCGGTGAAGGCCGTGGTCTCCGGGATCACCGAGAGGATGTTCTGAAGCTCGTTCCAATCACCCGGCGTTGCGGTCGCATGCATGTCCCACGTAGCGACTTCACTCGGAGCAATGCCGGCCTCGTCCAGCGCCTGTTGAATGGCGCGGCGTGGCCCCTCCTGCGACGGCGTGATGATGTGATCCGCATCTGACGATACCGCGACGCTGAGGACCTCGAGGCCGAGGGGTTTGAATCCCCGCTCGGTGAGGTAGTCGGCATCGCCCACGATCCAGATACAGGCGCCGCCGGCGACATGGGTTCCTCTGAACCCGGTGAAGGGTTTGGAGACCTGCCCGTCGTGGGACAGAACCCTGGCGCCGAAGAAGGTGCCGACGGACATGGCGTGCGGTTCGGGATCGGTCATGCCGATCACCGCCACCTTGGCCTGGTCGGATTGGATGGCGTCGATGGCCATTTTCAGGGAAACACTGAAACCCGAGCACGCGGCGATCGGAGCGATGGTCGTCCCGGTGATGTGGGCAAGCATGGAGATCTGGGCCGCCGGGATATTTGGAATGTTCCAGAGCAGATTGGGATCGACGGCATTCCACGGTTCGGTGGGACAGCCGTACTCGGAGTTGAGCTTGCGACGGGTCGTCACCTTGTGGCGGATGACGTTCTTCTTGCCGCTGTCGATGTCGCCGATGATGCCCTCTCGCTCGATCTCGATCTGCTTGTCCAGATACCCGCGGAGACCGTCGGAGCGCGCGGTCCAGAAGGTCTCCCAACGTTCACTGATCTCGTCATAGTCATCACCCAACGGATCGACATGCGAGGGATCCTGTGGTGCGTCCACCAGCTCTCGGATTCGACGTTTCTCATCGTCGTCTGCGACCCGATAGGCCCGGAGTTCACCGTGTTGCTCGTCCCGACACCAGAATCGATTCCACCTTCGTTGGGCGCGGTGATAGCGGATCGCATGCTCGAAGTGAAGCGGAAAATCACCCAGAGCGGTGCCGACATAGATATGGGCTTGCGGGCCCAGCTCTTTGAGCAGGGGTTCGAGACCGGGGTTCTGACCCAGGGCCTGGACAAAGGCGCCGATGGCGTATTTGACCGTGTTGCCCATCTTGGCCTTCAGCTGGGAAAACCTCCGCGGTTCGAATCGTTCATCGATCCAGGACCGGTAGACCTCGAAGTCGAACTCCGGCCGGCCGACGAGAAAGTTACTCGGGCCGAACCCGTCAAAGGGCTCGAGCCAACTCGCGGCGCTTGAGAGATTGCGCTCGAAAGCAGCGATATCCGGCGATTTGGGGGCGACAACACCCCACCCGAAAACACCGATGCGTTTCCTCATTTTGTGACTACCCTCCTACAACGATGGCAGGAGGTTGTATAGCAGCGAAAACCCTATCCCGAAAGACGCGATGCGGCACAGAGGTCGCAATAAAGACAGTCGGCCTTGCGAACCGACCATCGGCACAGCAGTTCTTTCTTTGGTGGTGGTGAACCAAACCTGCCGATATTCCATGAATCCCCAGCGCCCGTTCCGAGGCTGCTATTGTCAACAGCAGGAGGCATCTTTATGTGCAGATGGCTGGCCTACACCGGTTCTCCAGTCTTTGTCGACGAGGTCATTCTCAAGCCGGAACACTCGCTCATCGACCAGAGTCTGTCGGCGAACTCGGGCGTCACCCCCACCAACGGCGACGGCTTTGGTCTCGGCTGGTATGGCGCGAAGGAGGTTCCCGGCCTTTATCGCAGCATCCGGCCGGCGTGGAACGACCGCAACCTCCGCAATCTCACCGAGCAGATTGAGTCCGGACACTTCATCGCCCATATCCGGGCCGCCACCGGAACCGCGGTGCAGCAGACCAACTGCCACCCCTTTCGTTTCGGCAAGTGGCTCTTTGTCCACAACGGGGTGATCCACGGATATCGCGAGATGAGGCGTGATCTGATGTACGAGGTCTCGGCGGAACTCTTCCCGCACATCGAGGGCACCACCGACTCGGAGATCATGTTCTACCTCGCCCTCACCTTGGGTCTGGAGTCGGACCCGGTCGGCGCGTGCGAACGCATGGCTCACCTGGTCGAGGCGATGGGCCGGAGACATGGAGCCGAGGTCCCGTTGACGATGACGCTCGGGATCACCGACGGCGACACGCTCTGGGGCATCCGCTACGCCTCGGGGGGGACACCGAGAACACTCTTCCACAGCAAAGAAATGCGAGCGCTCAAGGAACTCAGCCCACAGGTGGCGGAATTCTCGGACGACACCCGCGTGATCGTTTCGGAGCCATTCGGCCAGCTCTCGGAAGCCTGGTGCGAGATTCCTCCATCGACGGCGGTCGTCATCGACGGAGACCGCCTCGACAATCGCCCATTCCATCCACGAGCATAGAAACGCCCACACAAAGGGACGACACCACCCGGCTCCCAGGAGAGGCAGACCATGGATCCCATTTGGATCGCCATCGCATTCGCTCTCGGTTTCGCGGTCAGACAGATCGGGCTTCCACCTTTGATTGGGTTTTTGGCGGCGGGCTTTGTACTCAACGCCATGGGGGTGGAGAGCACCGAGACCCTCGAGACCGTCGCCGACTACGGGGTCTGGCTCCTGCTCTTCTCCATCGGGTTGAAACTGCGTCTCCGCAGCCTCCTCAGACCGGAGATTTGGGCCACCGCAACCATTCACATGGGTCTCACCGTCGTGCTCTTCGGCGTGCTCTTCTTCGGACTCGCCACCGCGGGTTTCTCGGTCTTCGCCGGCCTCGATTTTGCGGTCTGCGCCCTCATCGCCTTCGCTATGAGCTTCTCGAGCACCGTCTTCGCCATCAAGATCCTCAAGGAGAAGGGCGAGTCGGACTCGCGCCACGGACGAATCTCCATCGGTATCCTGGTCGTGCAGGATCTATTCGCAGTTGTCTTCATGACCCTTTCGGCGGGAAAGGCTCCATCAGTATGGGCGTTCGCTCTGATCGGTCTGGTGGTGCTCAAACCGTTGCTGTTCTTGCTTCTCGACCGTTCAGGCCACGGAGAGCTCCTGGTGTTGCTCGGGTGGCTGCTGCCCCTGGCGGGGGCGGGGCTCTTCTCGTCGGTTGGTCTCAAACCCGATCTCGGTGTGCTGGTCTTCGGCGTCATGCTCTCGACCCATCCGAAGGCGGGTGAGCTTTCCAAGGCTTTGCTTTCCTTCAAGGACCTCTTCTTGGTCGGATTTTTCCTCACCATCGGTCTGTCGGGGGTGCCCACCTTCACCGATGTGGGAATCGCCGGCTTGCTGGTTCTTCTGGTTCCCATCAAGGTAGCGCTTTTCTACGTTCTACTGACCCGGTTTCGCCTGCGCGCCCGGAACGCCGCCATGTGCTCGCTATCGCTCGCCAACTACAGCGAGTTCGGTCTGATTGTGGGATATGCGGGAGTTTCCGCCGGCTGGATCTCGGCTGACTGGATGGTCATCATGGCGATCTCGCTGGCGATTTCATTTGTCCTCGCGTCACCGCTCAACATCAAGGCGCAGATCCTCTATGAACGGTCGTGCTCATGGCTCAAACGAATCGAAAACGACAGGCCACTGGCGGAGGACGAGCCGGTGGCGATCGGCGGCGCCGAGATCGCGATCCTGGGGATGGGCCGGGTCGGAACCGCCGCATACGAGACTATTCTGCAGGAGACTGAGAAGGCCGTCATCGGTCTCGACTTTGACGAGGAGAAGGTCCTCCTCCACCAACAGGCGGGAAAGAACGTCATTTTCGGCGACGCCAGCGACCCCGACTTCTGGGCCCGGGTCGACATCGGGAGTGAAATTCTGGTTGCAATCCTGGCGATGGGCCAGCACAGAGCCAACCTCAATGTCGTTGAACGAGTCCGCCGGGCCGGCTATCAAGGCGTCATCGCAGCCTCCGCCCGTCACCCCGACGAGGTCGAGGAGCTTCACACCGCCGGAGTCGATGTCGCACTTGATTTCATGAGCGAAGCGGGCACCGGCCTTGCCGAACATGCGTTTGAGGCTCTGGTCAGCCCTGGAGAAACCCCACAACCAGTTCGTTGAATCGATCTGGTTCGTCGAAGTTGGGCATATGGCTCGAGCGATCGAAGACCTCGAAGCGTGAGCCCGGAAGCCGGCCGTGCATCGTCCAACCGGCTTCGATGGGCACTGCAATGTCATGCCGACCCCAGAGGAGCAATGTCGGGATCGACAGTTCGCCAAGCCGGTCGATCTCGCCATCGATGGAGTTGAAGAAGTCCCGCCGAAGCATGTCCAGGGTCGCCCGGGTGCTGCCCTCGATTTTTTGGAATCCCGTCAGGGCAGTGAAGATCTCATCGGTCAACAACTCGCCATCGTGGACCCAAAAATCGAGGAGGTTCTTTCTTCGGATGAGATCGGTCGGCAGACTCTGGAGAAACTCAGGCAACCAGGGCAGACGGAAGACCCGCTCCCGCAGAGTAGTCGGTCTCGAGATACCCACCGAATCCACCAATACCAGGCGGTCGACGCGGTCGGGATGGGCGGCGCTGAAGGCGATCGCGGTTCCGCCGCCCATCGAGTGGCCGACGAGATGGGCCCTGGCCAGTTTCAAATGATCCATCACCTGCTTGATCTGCTCGACAAAGAGCTCAAAGCCGTAGTCGAGGGGCTCGCGGGTGGAGAAGCCGGAACCCCAGAGATCCACCGCATAGACGGTGAAGTACCGCGCGAGCACATCCAGGTTCTCGATCCAGGTGTTGTGATCGAGGTTGAAACCGTGGATCAGGATAACCGGAGAACCCTCGCCCTTTTTGACGAAGTGGGTCTTCCGCCCATCCAACTTGACCATGTAGCCGGGTGGGTGGACCTGGGCCCAGTCATCGAGAGGCTGGCTGTCCCAGCCGACAAAGGAGCTCAACGGGAGACTCTCGCCCTCAATCCCGCGAAAGGAAGAGGCTCAGGACATACCAGAACATCAAGGCAATCGAGGCAAAGAGCTGGAGCGAGGCCCCGACGTGTTTGTCCTCGGGAAAACGCCGAATGATGTTCGAGGTATCGTAGAGAATCGCGGCGCCCGCGAGACCCACCATTCCAACCGAGAACCAGGTGCCCAGGTTGAAGCCGAAGATCACCCCGGCGACGATGGCCACCAGTGCTAGCACCATCCCCCACTTGAGCAGGCCACCGAGGAAGGAGAAGTCCTTGCGGCTGAGAAAGGCGACCGCCGTGAGCCCGGCAAAGCCGATGAGGGTGACCGTGGCGGCGCTCTCGATGGCGCCCGGAGCGTAAGAATTAGCGATGTAGAGCAGCGGTACGAAGATCAGCGCTTCGGCGAAGACAAATGCCCCGAGAGCTGCATACTGCGCCACCGTGGACTTGGCGGAGAACGCGGCGCGACTGGCGATCCAGCTGACGACCATGAAACCGCCGAGGATGAACAACCAGTTGACGCTCAGCATGGCGCGGGCGATGGTCTCGGCGAGACCGCTGGAGAAGAGCGCCACCTCGATCATCACAAAGGTGATGATGGCGCCGAAGAGGTGTATGTAGGTCCGGGTCAGAAAGGCTGCGCGGGTGTCCTCGCCGATCCTGACCTCGGGGGCGTCCAGGCGGCTGGAGTTGGATGGTTCAAAGCTCATGGATCAGTCCTTTCAGGAAGCCGGTTCTCGGTTGGCTGTGCATCGACGTCTCTCAGATAAGATACAACGTCGAACGCAGGGTTTCGAAAATTCCCACCCCGACAAAGACCATACCGGTTGCGAAACGCGCCCACTTTTCGAATGCCTGAAGCCGGTGGAGCGCGGTGCCCATCCAACCGACCCCGAGGGCGATGAACACGGCAAAGACCACCACCGGAAGACCGGTTCCGATGCCATAGACGGCCGGCAGGAGAATGGGTGACCGATTCTGCGTCGCAAGAGGAACCAGCGATCCGAAGAACAACGCCGCCGAGACCGGACAGAAGGCCAGAGCGAGGATTGCGCCCAGGGGTAGGGCGCCCCAGATCCCGGCCCGGTCAATCCGTTCCCGCATGGAGTCGCTCACACCAGCCCCGCGGATACTGAAGCTGAAGAGCCCGAGAAGGAAGAGACCGACCACTATGAGCATGGGACCGATGAGCCGGCTGAAGCTGCTCTGAAGAAAATTCGACGCGCCGACCACCGACATCAGGCTCCACACCGCAGCCGCTCCGAGCACCAGATAGGCCAGCGAACGCCCCGCGGTGTACAGGGCGCCGGCGAGCAGAACCCGGCGCGGGCTCCCGACGTGCCGACCGACGTAGGACACCGCCGCGATGTTGGCGGCCAACGGACACGGGCTGATGGAGGTCAGGATTCCCAGCCAGAGGGCCGAGACCACCGCCAGCGAACCGGACTCCATCAACCCTCCGCGAGAAAGTCTCGGGTCTCGTCGCGGACGTATCTGACGAATCCGTCCTCGTCACCGACAAGCTGCCACACGAGCTTGAGGTTTTTCCAGCGAACGACCTCGCCGTCTCGATACTCGACCAACACAACCGACTTGGTCACGAGCTCAAAATCGGTGATGAAGTGGGCGTTGGCCTTGTCGTCGGTGTTGACGACCCTCCACTCGAGCTCACCCCCGTTGAGTTCGGAGGCAAATCCACCGGTGACGGCCTCTTCCGAGTAGGCCTCGAGCTTGCGGCAGGTCGAGCACCGCTTGTTGCCGTGGAAGTAGAAGGCCACGATGCCACTGTCGGAATCCGTCGCGGGGGTCGCCGCGACCTTCTCCGCCTCGCCTGCCGCGACGGCCGGCGGGTTGAGACCGATCCCCGCCAGCGCAACGACGGAAACAAAGACGGCACAACCAATCTTGAAACGATGCATCACGCCTCCTTCTCGAACAGGACCCTGATCTCGTCCACCGTCGGGACTTTGCCCTGAACGATGAGTTGGCCGTCCAACACCAGACCCGGCGTCAGCATCAGACCATATGACGGAAATTCGCTGATGTCTTTAATCTTATCCATTTCGTACTCGAATCCGAGCTGGTCGGCGGCCTGCTTGGCGGCTGCCGCCAGTTGATCGCACCGCGGACACCCGATCCCGAGAATCTTGATATTCCTCATGGGTTCCTCCATCACGCAAACAACGATCCGAAAACCACCCCGGCGATGGTCGACATGACCACAACCAGGGAGACGAAGACCGAGGTCTTCTTCCAACCGAGCACGCTGGCGATGACCAGCATGTTGGGCAACGACAGAGCCGGTCCGGCGAGCAGCAGAGCCAGGGCCGGACCCTTGCCCATGCCGTTGCCGATGAGACCCTGGATGATGGGCACCTCGGTGAGGGTGGCGAAGTACATAAAGGCGCCGGCAACTGCGGCGAAGAGATTCGCGAGGAGCGAGTTTCCTCCCACCGCGGCACTCACCCAGGTCGATGGAATCAGCCCCTCTTGACCGGGCCGGCCGAGTAGGAGACCGGCAACAGCCACGCCCGCCAGCAGGAGGGGAAGAATCTGTTTGGCAAAACCCCAGGACGCATCCAGCCAGTCTTCGAGTTCGCCAGGCGAGCGCCCGATGACCCACGACAGACCCACGACCGCGACGGTCACGGCGATCTCGGGGTGACCCGGCACGAGGAGGACGGCGGCTCCGGTCGGTATTGCAACCAACACCGCGAGCCACCACCGAAGACCGAACCACGCCACCAGAATTGCGCCCAGAATGGCGCCGAAGAACGCGGTGAGCTGCCACTTCATGCTCCAGATCGCAAACCAGAGCCCGGAGTCGAGGACCGGTCGGCCCCAGTTGGCGAAGACCAAGACCGCCACCATGGCCGCAAAGAAACACGCGTTCTGCCACAGCGGCCGGAGGACCTCCGGCTCGGGCATCGCCGCTTGAGCCGCCGCCTTCTCGAGCTCTTCGCGGCGAAAGATCAGGTGCATGAGAAGACCGATGACGACCGCGAAAACGACCGCGCCCACCGCACGGGCGATTCCGAGTTCGGGCCCCAGGATCCTCGCGGTGAGCACGATGGCAAGGACGTTGACCGCCGGTCCGGCATAGAGGAAGGTCGTCGCCGGGCCGAGCCCCGCCCCCATCCGCGAGATCCCCGCGAAGAGCGGCAGCACCGTGCACGAGCACACCGCCAGGATGCCGCCGCTGACCGAGGCGACACCGTAGGCGAGCACCTTGTTGGCGCGGGCGCCGAGGTATTTCATCACCGACGCCTGACTGACAAAGACCGCGATGGCTCCGGCAATGAAGAACGCCGGGACCAGACAGAGCAGGACGTGCTCTCGGGCGTACCACTTGACGAGGTGGAGCGCTTCCATCACAGCGCCGTCGAATCGGCCGACTCCCACCGGAAGCCAGAAACAGGCCAAGAACACCGCCACGACAAGGATTAACGGTTTGCGTTGTGGTTTCCAGTCCAAGACCAAACTCCAAAAGGGCTTGACAAGCCGACTTCGAGAATACTACATTTTGCAATGTAACGAAATGAAGATATCAAATCTCGACGCCGCCATCGCCGCCACCCGGGCCCTCGGCCACCCGGCCCGGATGCGCACCACTGCAATGCTGAGGTCGGGTGAGCTCTGCCTCTGCCAGATCACCGAGGTGCTCGGTCTCGCGCCGTCGACGGTGTCGCTCCACATCAAGGAGCTCAAGCGGGCCGGTCTGGTGAGCGAGCGCAAGGACGGTCGCTGGGTCCACTTCTCACTCTCCGACGACGAACACGCGAAACGCTGGCTCGAGGCCGCTCTGGCGGCGGTCGATGGCGATCCGGAGCTCGAACGGGATGCCGAGTGGGTCGCCGATCTCCGGAAGCTCCCGGTGGCCGATCTCTGCAGCCTCGGCTATGACGCGGCAAAGGCCAAGTTCGAGAGTCAGGGATGAGAACACCGGGAACCGACCGATCATGAGCACCGGCGGTCAGTCCGGACAACGCCTCTCGACCCTCGACCGCTGGCTGACTTTGTGGATCTTCATCGCCATGGCGGTGGGTGTCGGTTCGGGCTGGGCCTGGCCCGACATCGCCGGATTCTGGAACCGCTTCTCGGTCGGCACCACCAACGTTCCCATCGCCATCGGGCTGATTCTGATGATGTACCCGCCGCTGGCCAAGGTGCGCTACGAGGAACTGGGGAAGGTCTTTCGAGATTGGAAGATCCTGGCGCTGTCGCTGGTCCAGAACTGGGTAGTCGGCCCGGTGCTCATGTTCGTCCTCGCCATCACCCTGCTCGCCGACATGCCCGAGTACATGGTGGGGCTCATCCTCATCGGGCTTGCCCGCTGCATCGCCATGGTCATCGTCTGGAACGAGCTCGCCGGTGGCGACACCGACTACTGCGCCGGGTTGGTGGCCTTCAACTCCATCTTCCAGGTGCTCTTCTTCCCGTTTTACGCCTATCTCTTCATCACTGTGCTGCCTCCCCTCTTCGGGCTCGAGGGTTCGGCGGTCCACATCACCATCTCCGAGATCGCCACGAGCGTCGCCATCTACCTCGGCATCCCCTTTGCCGCCGGCGTCGTCACCCGGTTCTCACTCATCCGCCTGAAGGGTAAGGACTGGTACCACGAGGTCTTCATCCCCAGGATCAGCCCCATAACCCTGGTGGCGTTGCTCTTCACCATCGTGGTCATGTTCTCGCTCAAGGGCGAGGTCATCGTGCAACTCCCGTTCGATGTCGTCAGAATCGCCATCCCACTGCTGATCTACTTCGTCGTGATGTTTCTCGTCTCCTTCGCCATGGCGAAGAGGGCCGGCGCCGACTATTCGAGATCGGCGACCTTGAGTTTTACCGCCGCTTCCAACAACTTCGAGCTCGCCATCGCGGTCGCCATCGCCACCTTCGGGATCGGCCACGGCGCCGCCTTCGCCGCGGTCATCGG
>CBESWV010000124.1:0-11006 GCA_965533305.1 uncultured bacterium
CTTTGGAGTTGGACCCGACTTCGTCGGGTCGCGTCATTGTGCCTTGTCCGAGGAATGGGAGCAAGACCTTGTGAGAGATTTCACCCGCTGAGCCCCGAGACGGGCATATTCGAGCGGTAAAATCAGCGAACGCCGTATGATGCTCCGATCGTGGTGGACTTCGCGCTGATCCGAAATCCATCCGCCATCTATCCACTACACGCTCCTAGTCCAATCGCTTCTGGAACCTCAGAATCGATGCGGTCATGACCACCGCAAAAAAGGCCAGTAGCGGCCAGATCTGGTGTCCCATTTCGGCGAGATCGGCGCCGCGCAGGATGATCCCACGGACCATCCGTAAGAAATGGGTCAGAGGTAGGAACTCGGCAAAGACCTGCGCCACTCGCGGCATTCCCTCAAACGGAAACATAAAGCCCGAGAGAAGGATATTCGGCAGAAAGAAGAACATGATCATCTGCATGGACTGGAACTGCGACTTGGCGACGGTGGAAATGAGCAGACCGAGGGCGAGGGTGGCGGCGATGAAGATCGCCGATGCAATATAAAGATCCACCAGCGAACCGCGGACAGGAACCCTGAAGAGAGTGACGCCGAGCCCGAGAACGATGGTCACCTGCAATAGGCCGATGACGATGTACGGGATGATCTTGCCGATCATGAGTTCGGAGCGTCTAACAGGGGTGTTGATGAGGAACTCCATCGTGCCGCTCTCGCGTTCGCGGACGACGGCGACGGCTGTGAAGAGCGACATGGTCAGGGTGAGGATGACGCCGATGAGCCCGGGAACGATATTGACCTCTGAGCGCCGCTCTGGGTTGTAGTAGGCGCGAACCTCGAAGGTCGGCGGTGCTATCGAGGCCGGTGGCCTCCGGAGAGGATTGTTGACGGTGAGGGCTTTGAGCCCCTGGGCGGTGGCCAGGATCGTCGGGTCGGTGGCGTCGACGAGGAGCTGAGCGGTCGGCCGGTCGGCCGATGCGAGCCGGCGTTCGTAGTCGGGCGGGATGAGGATCCCGATGGAGACCCTGCCCTGACGAAGCAGAGCCTCGAGTTCGGTTGCGGTGTTGGCCGTGGCGACGATGTCGGCCACCTGGGATGCCTCGACGGCGGCGACGAGTTCGCGGGACATCCGGGTCCCGGCCTGGTCGGCGACGGCGGCTTTCAGGTGGCGGACATCGGTGTTGATGGCGTAGCCGAAGAGGATGAGCTGAAGCGCCGGGATCCCGACCACCATCCCCAGAGTCAGGCGGTCGCGCCTCAGTTGGATCACCTCTTTTAGGGCGATGGCGAAGATCCGCTTGAGGAACCGCATCAGCGGGTCACCGCCATGAAGACGTCTTCGAGCGTCGGATCGACGGCGCGGGCTCTGGCGTCGACCCCGGCGCCTGAAAGAGCACGACTCACCACATCAACCGGATCCCCGGCGCCGGGCTCGACATGGGCGCGCAGCAGGGCGCCCAATTGGGCGATGCTGACCACACCGGTTGTTTCGGCGAGAACGTGGTGGCCGCGTCTGGGTTCCTCGAGCTCGATCTCGACGACGGTGGCGGCGATCTCGTTCTTGAGCTGCTCCGGGGTGCCGTCGGCAACCTTGTGCCCCTCATCGAGGATGGCGAGAAAGTGGCAGCGTTCGGCCTCATCCATGAAGTGGGTCGAGACAAGAATGGCCGTTCCATCAGCGGCGAGATCGTAGAGTGCATCCCAGAAGTCCCGCCGGGTCTCCGGATCGACCGCGCTGGTGGGTTCGTCGAGAAGAAGGAGATCGGGTTTGTGGAGGGTCGCAGCGGCCAGGGCGAGCCGCTGTTTCTGACCGCCGCTGAGGGTGCCCGCGCGCTGGCCGCCGATGGCACCGAGATCGTATTTCTCGCGAGCGAGAGCGATTCGTCGCTGCCACTGCTCGGAGGACAGGGAGTAGATTCTGCCGACAAAACGGAGATTCTCGTCCACCGTGAGGTCCTGGTAGAGCGAGAATTTCTGAGTCATATAGCCGACGTGCTGGCGGAGCTTCTCGGCCTCGCCGGGGATCCGCCTGCCGAGCACGAGGGCGTGGCCCTCGGAGGGTTCGAGGAGACCGCAGAGCATGCGAATTGCGGTGGTCTTGCCCGAGCCGTTGGGGCCGAGAAATCCGTAGATCCTCCCCTTGGGAACATCCAGGGCGAGGTGGTCCACCGCCACCAGGGCGCCGAAACGGCGGGTCAGGCCGGCGGTCGAAATGGCGAGTTCGCTCAGAAGCTCACCTCGACGGGGAGACCGGTGGGCAGATCGAGGGCCGCGTCGCCGACGAGATCGATCTCGGCGAGATAGGTGAAGTGACCGCGATCCCGTTCGGTCAACGCGTAATACGGCGTGAACGCGGCTTCGGCGGAGATCATTCGAATTCGCCCCTCGAATGGCGACGCGAATCCGTCCACCAGAATCGAGACCGTGGTTCCGGCGACCGCGCCGGGGCGTAGTTCCGCCGGGACATAGACGCGGGCAAAGGGAGCGCCACCGGCGAGCAGCACCACCACCGGCGATCCGACGGCAGGCTCGTCTCCCTCCCGGAACGGCAGTGCCTCGATGGTCCCATCCCGCGGGGCGACGATGACCATCCGTTCGGCATCGATCTCGAGCTTTGCGATCTCGGCCTCGGTGCGGGCGACCTCGGCCTCTGCCTGATCGAGTTCCTCGACCGTCGCGCCGTTCAGGAATCGCTCGAGTGACGATCGCGCGGCGTCGCGGCGGGCCATCGCGGCTTCGTGGTTGGCTTCCTGGGTGTCCAGGACCGATTGCGGCTCGATGCCCTCCTGGACCAGGATTTTGGCTCGGGCGAGATCGGGTTCGAGCTGGATCAGCGAGGCCTCGGTTTCGGCGAGCTGGGCCTTGGCCTGATCGATCTCTTCATAGCGGAAGCCACGGACCACCTCGGCGAGACGGGCCGCGGCGAGATCGCGGCTCGCCTCTGCCTGGCCGAGCAGGGCGACAACCCGCCGGCTGTCGAGCTCGACGATGACATCACCGGTTGCCACCCGGTCACCTTCTTTGACGGCAAGTCTGAGGATGGGCTCCTGGCGCTCGGCGCGGAGCTCGATCCGATAGCGCTCCAGGGTGCCGACGGCGATGGGGGGGCCGGTGTCGCTGCAGCCGGCTGAGAGGGCAAGGGAGATCAATAGGCAGAGTAAGAGTCGTTTCATTTGATCTGTGATTATAGTCGGCCCTCGCGCCCACGTCCGTTCCCGTTCCCGATCCCGATCCCGATCTCGATCCCTTTCCCGGATCGTTGGTGGCCTGTCGGCTCAGTTGACCGCAACGCCATCTTGCGGGCGAGACGCCCGCACCACAACAGGCCGAGTCTCGTTGTTGTGCGCGCGTCTCGCGCGCAGAGTGGGTAACGGGGGCAGGGGCAGAATCAGCTGACAGGGACAGCGGCGGCAACCAGTGGCGGCGATCAGTGGCAGTGGCAGTTGGCAGCAAACAGCGTCAGTTGCCGGCGACAGCGTCGGCGAGACGTGGTCGGTGTCGCTGTTCGTTGTCTCTGCCGGCTGCCTCTGCCGCTGTACCGTTCATCGGGAACGGGAACGGGATCGGGAAAGAAAAACGCCCGGGCCGAAGCCCGGGCGTGATTGGGTGAATCGTGGACCGATCTACTCGACGATGGGCTCCAACGTCATGGGATCTCGGAGGGGGAGTTCGGTGATCGAGCCGAACTCGGTGAAACTGGCTTCGTGATCGGGGTGACCCGCCATGATCTCGCCGATATTGCCCACCACGAGGACGATCATCTTCTCCGGGTGGACCTTCTTCTGGAACGCTTCGCGGATGTCGTTGGCGTTCACCGCCTTGACCTTGTCCCGATAGTTCATCCAGTAATCGTGCGACCGGCCGAGGAGTTCGTCGATGGCGAAGACCGAGACCGTCTGGGCCGCCGAAGAGAAGCTCTTCGGGAAGGTCTCGATGGCCTGGTTCTTGGAGACCGTGAGTTCCTCATCGGTCACCGTGTCGGTGCGCAATTCACCGATGATGTTGAACCCGAGTTCGGCAGCATAGGCGCAGGTGGACGATTTGGACTGGAAGAGGGCGCGAAAAGTGCCGGGATAGGTGGTGGGGAAGCCGATGGTTGAGTACGCGCCATAGGCGAGACCCTCGTCCGACCGGATGGTCTTCATCATTCTCGAGGTGAAACCACCACCACCGAGAATGTCGTTGCCGACCATCAGCGCGAACTCATCGGGGTCACCGAGTCTGTAGCCGATGTGCCCATAGCTCACGCGACCCTGGTTGACATCCTCTTTGTTGACCACATAGACCCCGGGGGTGGGTGTGTGATCGGGCTGTGGGATGGCGGGCAGAGGGGCATCGAGCTTGGGCAGCGTTCCGATGGTCCGCTCCAACAGGGCCTTCATCGCGGTTGGTTCGAAATCTCCCGAAACCGAGACGACAATGTTGTCGGCTCGAATAAAGGAAGTAGCGAAGTTCCTGGCCTGTTCGGCCGTGATCGCGTCGACCGAAGCTTGGGTCGAGAGCCGGTTGAGGAAGAAGTCGTCACCGTAGATGAGGCGCTTCCACTCCCGGCCCTCGATGCTCGCGGTGTTGTCGTTGCGGGTCTTCATTGCCTGGATGAGATCGTCTTTGGCCTTGATGAAACGGTCCTCCTGGAACCGCGGCTTCGTGAGGACATCCATCATCAGGGCCATTGCGGCGTCAAGGTCCTTGGTCAGCACGTTGAGGCTCACCGAGCCGGTGACGTCACCGATATTGGTGCGCAACGATGCCGCAAGGAAATCGAGTTCTTCATCGAGTTCGCCGGCGGTGAGTTCACCGGCGCCGCCGGTTCGCCAGACCTCGTCGGCGAGGGTGGAGAGCCCCTCCTGGCCTACGGGCGCCAGATATCGGCCGCCGCGGAAATAGACGGCGATATTGACCAGCGGAAACTGGGTGTCGGGCATGGCGTAAACCGGCGTGCCGTTGCTGAGCTCCGAGCGGAGCCCGGCGGCGTCGGGGATGTTCCAGTCGATGGTGCCGAACACGAGATCTTCGGGGCGTTTCGGAATGTCGCTGTCGGCCGTGGCAAACCCGGCCAGGGCGAGAACACAAACGATGGTGAGCATCAGTGGGCGTCGCATATCACTCCTCCTCCCCGGTACCTTCAGCGAGGGCGGAGAGACGCTCCTGCGCTCGCTGCATGATCAGGTCCAACGCAACGTGAAACTCGGGGGGTGCCTGCCCCTTCATGGTCTGAATCTGGCTCAGCATCTGCTCGATTTCGGCCGGATCGGTGCTCTGATTGATCTGCGCAATGGCCTGTTTGGCCATCATCTTGGACTGGCCCGAAAGAGCGGCCAGTTCGGGATCTTCGTCGGATCCCGCCTTCCGGTGATACCAGAGAATGTTCGTGCCTTCATCTGGGAAATAGGTGTTGGCGACCCGCATGACGTCTTCGGCGGTCACCGCCTGGATCTCGGCGGGCGAGGTGTTGAGGTATTGCCAATCGCCGAGCACATCATAGAAGAGGAGCTGGAGCAGGAGATAGAAGTTGGACTGGAGCCGTCGGAACGAGTCCGCCAGGTTCTGATTCTTGACCTTGGCGAGTTCGCGCTCGGAGACGGGCTCTTTCTTGAGCAGCTCGATCTCAGCGAGCAACGCCGCCTCCACCGCCTCGTGGCTCACGCCCTCGACAAGCTCGGCGCCGACCTCGGTGCTGCCGCCGAACCTCTGTGCCGAGAGATAGGCGTAGGGCTCGCCGGTCGCGAGGCCCTTCTCCTCGACCAGGGCTTTGTAGAACCGTCCGGTCCGGCCGCTGAGGATCTCGGTCAGGACATCCAGCGGGTAGCTGTCACCGTGCACGAAGGACACCGCGTGCCAACGGATCTGAACCGAGGGGTTGGTGTCCGCCGTCGCGGTCATCCGGCGCTCCTGGATCTGTTCGATCTCTTCGGTGATGATCTCCGGTGGGTCTTTCTCGCCTCGCGGAATCCGGCCGAAGTACTTCTTCGCCAAAGCCACGGCTTCATCGGTGTCGAAGTCGCCCACCAGCGCCGCGGTGATGTTGTTCGGGGCATAGAAGGTGTCGAAGAAGTGCTCCGCCTGGGCGCGGTTGATGGATTCCACATCCGACGGCCAGCCGATGACGGGGTGGTGATACGGAATCGAGCCCCAGAACATGAAGTCGAACTGCTCCTCGAACTTCGCAGTGGGGTTGGACTCGACCCGCATCCTGCGCTCCTCGCGGACCACATCGCGTTCGGAGTAGAACTCGCGGAAGACCGCGTTGAGCAGCCGGTCGGACTCCATCCAGAACCACAGCTCGAGCCGGTTTGCGGGCACGTCGATGAAGTAGACCGTGGCATCGTTGTTGGTCCCGGCGTTGAGTCCGGTGGCGCCCTCGTTGGTGTAGATCTTGTCGTACTCGTTGTTGACGATGTAGGCGCGTTGCGCCTCCTGGAGCTCCTTCATCTTTTCGCGGAGCTCCGCCAATCGAGGCGTCTGATTTTCCGGCAGATAGATGCTTCCGGTGACCTCGCCGCGTCGCTTGGCCTCTCGTAGGGCGGTGTATTCGACATCCATTTGGCCCCGGATCTCATCGAGTTGGGCCATGATTTCCATCTCGGCCTCGTAGTCGGTTGTGCCGATGGTGTTGGTGCCCTTGAACATCATGTGCTCGAAAAGGTGGGCGATCCCGGTGACTCCCACCTCCTCGTTGACCGAACCGGCGTGGGCGGCCCATCCGGCAGAGACTCTGGGCGAATCATGCCGCTCGACAAGGAGCAGCTTCATTCCGTTTTCGAGGGTGATCTCGGTGACCGGCACCTTGGCTTCCTGAGCAAGGAGGGGGGAACCGGTGAGGAGAGCCAGGGCGACGAACCCGGCGATGATCGACGCGTGTCGACAAATCATGGTGGTGTCCTTTCGGTGCAGGCCGGGGAACAAGGGTCAGTTCTCCCGGCGGCAAACTGGTTTCCGACTACGGTTTTTGAGCCATTCGCGGGCGACATCTTATACGATAATGGGCTCTCGTGGTTCTTCCGCGAGAAACGCGGTCACCTGTTCGAGGACCAGCTCGCCCCCCTCTGCAAGCACCGAGTGGGCCGCGCCGGGGATCCGGATGAGCTCGGCGCCGGGAATGAGTTCAGCGAGTTCGGCGGTGTCTTCGGGAGCGACTACGGGGTCGCGGTCGCCGCACAACACCAGAACCGGGAGATCGATCGAGGGTAGATCGTGGCTCAGGTCCCAGCCCTGGAGAAGGTGGTCGAGCTGGACCAGAATGCCCGGCAGGTCGGACTCATCGGGGCCGTAGAGACGGTCGGCATCTTCGACGAATCCGGCGAAACGTTCGTGGAATGATGGGGAAAACGCCAGCGTCATGAGCGCGGCGCCGGCACGATCGGGAGGCGCGTAGACGAGCAGATCCTGGAGGGTCTCGAGGAGTCGCCGACCGTGGACGGACAGTCGTGCCGCCGACGAAGCGATCACGAGCCGGGATATCCGATCGGGTATCTTCAGAGCCGCCGTCAAGGCGATGACGCCGCCCATGCTGGCCCCGAGGAGGGCCGCCCGTTGTACAGCGAGAGCATCCAGAACGGCTTCAAGGTCTTCGGCTGCGCCTCGAAGACTGAACCGGCCGCCATCAGTCGAACCGCCGACCCCACGGTTGTCGATGGCGATCACTCGGAAGTGCCGGCCCATCACCGCGGGGAGGTTTCCCCAGATTCGAGAGGTTGAACCGAGACCGGCGATGAGAACGACCGGAGGACCGTTTCCGGCCTCGAATCCCGAGACCGGGCCGTTGGGTGCATCGATCGTGAACGTGTTCATATAGAATATCCGCCTACCGTGATTCGTCGTACACGCAGCCGGCATTGTAGCCGGATTCATGGATCACGGATTTGGCATGTGGAGGAAGACCTGTGGGCGAGCTGCTGCTGGCTTTGGATGTGGGCAACACCAATACCGTCGTCGGACTCTTTGAGGGCGAGCGGCTGCGCAGCCACTGGCGGCTCACAACGCACGCCGATCGGACCGCCGACGAGGTCGGGATGTGGCTTCGTCAGCTTCTTCAGTGGGAGAACGTCGCTCCGGCAGATCTCATCGGGGTTGCGGTTGCGTCTGTTGTGCCGCCGATGGATCCGAGGCTTCGGGAAGGGGTGCGGCGTTATCTTGAGAAGACGCCGTTCTTTGTCGAACCCGGAATCAGGACAGGGATGCCTCTCAGGGTTGAAGCGCCACAGGAACTGGGAGCCGACCGCCTCTGCGATGCCGTTGCGGCTTTTGCCGAGCACGGCGGTCCGTGCGTGGTCATCGACTTCGGAACCGCGGTGACCTGGGAGGTCGTGTCGGCAGAGGGCGAGTATATCGGCGGTGTGATCGCGCCGGGTCCGGGCATCACAGCCGAGGCGCTTGGCGGCAAGACCGCGAAGTTGCCCCAGGTCGCGATGGCGCCGCCGCCGCGGGTCATCGGCAAGGGCACCATCGACAGCATCCAGTCTGGCCTTTTCTACGGCTATCTCGGTTTGATTCACGGGGTGACCCGGCGGATACTGGATGAGCTCGGTGGCGCCAAGGTGATCGCCACCGGCGGCTTTGCCCCGGTCTTCGCGGAGCACGCTCCGCTCATCGATGTGGTTGAGAGCGATTTGACCCTGCACGGTTTGCGGTTGCTGTGGGAGAAGAATACCTAAAAGCCCATGAAGAACACTGTGGTTTCAACCGAGCGTCGCGAGCGGATTCGAGCCTCCGTCGAGGAGAAGCTGAGACCGCTCACGTTGCCGAACTTTCTGACTCTGCTGCGGATAGGTATCGTGCCGTTCTTCGTACTCGCAGTCTTTGCCCACGAATTCAAGCTTGCGGTATGGATCTTTGTGATTTCCGGATTCACCGATGTCCTGGACGGGTGGATCGCCCGCACCTTCAATCTTGAGTCGAGGATCGGCGCCCTCCTCGATCCGCTGGCCGACAAGGTTCTGTTGACGGCCGCCTACATCTCGCTGGCCGTTCCCCACGGTCAGGCTGTAGTGATCCCGCTCTGGCTCGCGATTTTGACGCTCTTCCGCGACTTCGTCATCATGCTCATGGCTTTTGTCTTCTATATGTTCGAGGGGGTCAAGAGCTTCCCGCCGAACCGGGCCGGCAAGCTGACGACGGTGATGCACGTCGTGACCGTCAGCGTGGTCCTCATGGCCAATGTCATGCCGGTCCCGAATATCGTTCTTCAGACCTGCTTCTACGTCTCATTCGTCATGGTGATCGCGTCGGGCTTCAGCTACATCTACAGCTCGAGCCGGGCCATCGAGGCCGAGCGGCAGGCGCAGTTGGGTCAGCCGGTCGACGACGCCGAGCGGGATGACCAGGGCGACCGCGGCCGCTGAAGTGTGGATGAGGAGTCGACAGTCGACAGTCGAGAGTTCAGAGGTGAGAGTTTGGAGGTGAGAGTTTGGAGGTCGAGCAACTCACTCCTCTCTTCCCTAACCGAGCCTCTTGCAAAAACCGTCGTTTTTTGATGGTGAGTGGTCTTTGTGCCGGCGAGACGCCAGCACTACAAAGAGCTGTGGTCCATTGTAGGGCCGGCGTCTCGCCGGCCTGCCGGTGACGAGGGTCGGAACTCCTCAACGACGGGTTCTTGGATCTTCCAAGAGCCTCAACTTTGAACTCTCAACTCTGAACTCTTCACTCCCCCCCGACTACGGGCTGACGGTCTCCGGTGGCTCCCAGGTCGGCATGATGCCGTTGAGCACCCGGACCACATCGCGGGCGATGATCTTCTCCTCATTGGTCGGCACCACCAGCACCTTGACCCGAGAACCGTCGGTCGAGATCTCACCCTCGCCGCCGTGCAGACCGTCGTTGATCTGCCGGTCGATCTCGATTCCCATGTACTCGAGGTCGCTGAGGGCCCACTCACGGACCTCCGGCGAGTTCTCGCCGATGCCGCCCGTGAAGAAGACCGCATCGACCCCACCCATGGCGGCGGCGTAGGCGCCGATGTACTTCTTGACCCGGTAGCAGAACATCCGAAAGGCGACATCGGCGCGCTGGTGGCCGCTGGCACGGGCCTCGATCAATTCGCGCATGTCCGACGAGACTCCCGAGACGCCATACAGACCGGAGTGCTTGTTCATCATGGTATTGACCTGGTGGAGGGTCATTTCCTCCATGGCCATGAGCCAGGGAACGACGGCGGGGTCCATGTCTCCCGTCCGGGTCCCCATGAGGAGCCCCTCGAGTGGGGTGAAGCCCATGGAGGTGTCGATCGACTTTCCGTAGTCGATGGCGGCGAGAGAGCATCCGTTGCCGAGGTGGACGGTGATGAGCTTGTGCTCTTCCCTCTCCCAACCCAGAAGCTGACAGCCGCGGAAGGCGACATAGCGGTGGGAGGTACCGTGGAAACCGTACTTGCGCAGAGCGTGCTTGGTGTAGAGCTGGAACGGAATGCCGTAGAGGAAGGCGTGCGGCGGCATGGTTTGGTGGAAGGCGGTGTCGAAGACCGCGATGTGAGGCACATCGGGAAGCGCAGCGTGGGCCGCGTAGTAGCCGCGAAGGTTGGGCGGGTTGTGGAGCGGCGCGAGGACCGAGCAGTCCTCGATCTGTTGCACCACATCGGGGGTGATGACCACCGAAGAGGCGAACGCCTCGCCCCCGTGAACGACCCGGTGGCCGACCGCGTCGATGTCATCGACCGCGTCAAGGATGCCGTGCAGGGGATCGGAGAGGATTCGAAGCACCCACTCGATGGCGGCGCGGTGTTCGAGGACCTCACGGTAGTCGGAGACGGGTTTGTTGCCCGGGACCTTGAGAACCAGGCGCGAGTCGTCGAGACCGATCTTCTCAACCAGGCCGGTGGCCAGAGTCTGGTCTTCGTGCGCGTTCATCCGCTCGAGGTCGGTTTCGATGACCTGGAACTTGACCGAAGACGATCCACTGTTGAGGACGAGGATTTTCATTGGTTCAACTCCATCGCCGCAGTCACGGCGAGATGATGTGGGCTAGGAGCGTGTAGTGAATAGAATTGGCGGCGCCTTTCGGGTGTCGTTTGGCCC
>CBESWV010000125.1:0-10842 GCA_965533305.1 uncultured bacterium
GATTCGTTGCACCTCGCCCGGCCGGATCACCGAGCCCGTGCCAAGGCTGTCCCTGGAAAAGGTGCCGGGCACTCACTTATGATCTTACGATTAGCGGCCTCACAATCGGCCGGCCGGATCTCCGCACAACATCATTAGTGGGTGCCTGGCACGGTTTCCTGACATCTGTATTCCCACAACATCATCAAGGGGCCGCCGACCGGCACGGGACTTCCGGCCGTGGCCGATTCCGTGTTCGGCGTTCTGCCACCGATTGTGCCCTCGATCGTCTTCACCCATAACACGGTCTGTGGCGATGTTGGTGGGACCGGCGGCGTTTTGCTGACCGCTGGAGCCCCGCAGTTTTTCGCCAACAACACTGTTTGTGGCCTCATCAACTTCGCCGGGCCGGGAGCGTTTGTCGGATGGGTCCAGGCAGGAGCCGGACCGGGGCTGGATGCAGACGGGAATGCGGAGCACCCCATCGGGTGGTGACTGGACGGATACACATTGCCGAATCACTGGGACGACTGAGGGGACTTCGCAAGCAGCACACCACGTTTCAAATGCAGGGAGGAACTGATCCGGGTTGGATAAGTGCCAGGCCCAATCGTGGTGCCCATATTCGTGGAGTGTGACCAAGAGCACGCCTCGGGTATCCGATAGGCTGGTAGCCTTCGAATATGTTCTCGCACACAAGACGAATCCTGGACCGCATATCTCGCCAATGGCCTCGTACAACTGCGCATACCCGTCGCGGAGTCGTGTCTGCAAGCCTGACTCGGTTCCCGGGATCCCGGACGCTGTGCCTGGCCGCAATAGCGGCGATCGGGATTTCTCCGGCCTCCTCCCAGATCCTGACGTTCGAGCACCAGATCATCGATCCCGCCAACCCCACCGACCCTCACTGCAAGACCTTGGGCGATATCGACGGCGACGGTCTTCTGGATGCCCTCGCCGCGAGCTCGTCCGGCGCCGGGATGTACTGGTACGAGTACCCGGACTGGACGAAGCACCCGATTCGCGGATCCGGCTCGTGGACCACGGACATGCAGACCGGCGATATCGACGACGACGGCGATCAGGATGTCATCATCCCCAACTCCACCGGCCTCCAGTGGTACGAGAACCCGCGCCCAACCGGAGATCCGCGTACGGATCCCTGGATTGAGCACCTCATTGGAGCGCAGGGCGCCAACCACCACGACGTGCAGGTCGCAGACATCGACAGTGACGGAGATCTCGACGTCGTGAGCCGAAGCAAGAGCAGCGGCGACACCTCGTTGTGGCGGCATGAAATTCCTCTGTCATGGACCCGCATCGAAGTGAATACCAACGACGGCGAAGGGACGGCGCTCGGCGACATCGACGATGACGGCGACCTGGACGTGGCCCACAACGGCTTCTGGGTCGAGCAGGTCAACACCACCACCTGGATCTCGCACTCGATCGACGGCAACTGGGCGGGGGATGTGGGCGTCGAGATCGCCGACATCGACGGCAACGGCGATTTGGACGTCATCCTCGCCCCGTCGGAGAGCAGCGGCCGCATGTCCTGGTACGAAGCCGCCGATCCGGTCAACGGTCCCTGGACGGAGCACTCCATCGACGCCTCCGTGAGCTATATGCACACCTTCAAGGTCGGCGATATGGATGGGGACGGCGACCTGGATCTGGTGACCGCCGAGATGCACCAGTCCTCCGACCCCGACGAGGTCAGCGTCTACCGAAACGACGGAGGTGGGCTGAGTTGGACCCAGGTCGTGGTGGCGTCGAGCGGATCGCACAACCTGCGGATCGGCGACATCGGCGACGACGGCGACCTCGACATCTTCGGCGCCAACTGGAACGACGGCGCACCCAATTCGGCGGTGATCGAGGTGTGGCACAACCAGCTCGTTGCAGGCATCCTGGCCCTCGATCGATGGCAGCGTCACATCGTTGAGACCACTCTGCCGTGGCAGGTGGTCTTCGTCGATGGTCGCGACCTCGACGGCGATGATCTGCCGGATCTCATCACCGGTGGGTGGTGGTATCCCAACCCCGGCACCCTGGGGGGCGTCTGGGCCCGGCAGACGATCGGTGTGCCGCTCAACAACATGGCCGCCGTGCACGACATCGACAACGACGGCGATCAGGACATCCTGGGAACCGACGGCCAGGTGACGGGCGAGGACTTCCACTGGGCCCAAAACAACGGTCTCGGACAGTTCTCGATCCTGGACATCACCAACAGCGCCATGGGAGGGGACTTCCTCCAGGGCGTGTCGGTCGGTCAGGTGGTTGCCGGGGGGACCGAGGAGGTCCTCCTCTCCTGGCACAACGGCGTCGCCGGCACCTCCATGTTCTCGATTCCGGCGGACCCGACCACTGCTGCCTGGCCGCTGAGTCAGATCAGCCCAACGACCAATCAGGAGCAGATCCCCATCGGCGATGTGGACGGCGATCTCGACATTGACGTCCATCTGGGGACCGACTGGCTGCGCCAGGACACCCCCGGCGCCTTCTCGACGCAGACCGGAGTTCCGCTCAGCAGCGGGGTCCCCGATCGGGTCGTGCTGGCCGACATCGACCAGGACGAGGATCTTGACGCGGTGATCGGAGTGGAGTTCGGCCAGCTTCTGGTCTGGGGCGAGAATCAGAATCAGGGCTCCACCTGGGTCGAGCACGTCATCGCCGGTGACGTCGACTACTTCAGCGTCGACGCCGCGGACATGGACAACGACGGCGATGTCGATGTGGTGGGAGGCGCCCACCAGGGCAATGGCGAGGTCTTCCTGTACGAAAACGACGGCATCGGCAGCTCGTGGACCACCCACATCGTCGACCCCGGAGATTCGGCTGTCATCGATCACCACGACGGCACCCGGTTGGTGGACATGGACCTGGATGGAGACCTCGACATCGTTTCCATCGGCTGGACCAAGCGCAGTCTGGTGATCTACGAGAATCTGGCCATCACATTCGGCGATGTCACGGCGCCTGAGATCGACTCCGTCTTCTCGGTGGGGGATTCTCATCGAGTCACCGTCGTCTTCAGCGAAACGGTCGATTCGGTGACTGCTCAACTCGCCGGCAACTTTTTCATTTCCGACGGCATCGGGGTCATCTCAGCGCTTCTGGAGGGCGACGGCAGGACCGTCAGGCTCACCACCTCGGAGCTGTCCGAGGCGGTGACCTACACTTTGACGGTCAACGGCATCGAGGACCTGGCGGGCAACGTGATCATGGCCGGAACCGAGGCTGACTTCGTCCATATCGAGGGCAACCCCACGGCTGGGCTGGTGGCCTATTGGCCGTTCAACGAGGGGTTCGGAACCGCCACCGCGGATGCCTCGGGCAACGGTCGTCATGGAACACTCGTCAACGGCACGGGGTGGACGAGCGATTCGGCGCTGGACTTCGACGGTGCAGACGACCATGTCGATGTCGGCGCCTTCGACGTTGCCGGAAGCGCCCTGACCATCACCGCCTGGATCCAGTCCAGGAACCTGGCCAACTGCTCCTCCTCCGACTGCCGCATCCTCTCCAAGGCCACCGGAACGGCGGAGGCCGACCACTGGTTCATGCTGAGCACCATCGGCAGTGGGACCTCGGCGGTTCTCCGATTCCGCCTCAAGACCGACGGGACGACAACCACCCTGATAGCCGGCAGCGGCGGCCTCCCGGAGAACATCTGGGTCCACGCAGCGGCGGTGTACGACGGATCCAACATGGAGCTTTTTCTGGATGGTATCTCGGTGGGGAGCACCCCCAAGACCGGCAGCCTTTCCGCCGACCCCGGCGTTGGCGTCTGGATCGGAAGCAACCCGCCGGTCGCTTCCTCGAAGCCCTGGGATGGTCTCATCGATGAGGTGCGAGTCTACGACCGGGCGCTGACCGCGGGCGAGATTCTCGCCCTGCCTCCGCCCGGGGGCGCCACCGCGATCTTCCGCGACGGCTTCGAGAGCGGCGACATGACCCATTGGTCGTCGAGCGAACCCTGAATTGTCGACTCGTCGGACAGATAGAGACCACGTGTGCGCCGGCGAGACGCCAGCACTACAAAGGGCTGAGATCCATTGCAGGGCCGGCGTCTCGCCGGCCTGATGGCGACGAGGGTCGGAAGACCTCAGTGTCCGATTCCTGATTTTTGCAGGAGGCTCATCTGGCACCTTTTGGGACATAGAGTCACAAAGCAATACGTGAGTCTCTTGCATCGGTCGAGTCGGTCCACCCCCGTCGATCACCAATCGATTGTGGGAGGTACCTTCCCCTATGGCACCACTTCCGACCACATGCCGGTGGTGCCGATTTCGAAACCATCCGCAAATATCAACGAGGCATCGACTCGGGTGATTTCGGTCGCCGAGTTGTTGGCCGGATCCGGATCCGACTCGGTCGCGGACGCGGACGCGGTGTTGCTCAGCTCTCCGCCGGGAGGATCGAGCACCGTCACCTCGATGGTCACCGAAACCGAGTCGAAGGCCACGAGGTCTCCCATGGTGCACGTCACCGTGCCGGCGGTGTGCGCGCACGACGGCGATGCGGTCGAAAAGACCGTGTCTACCGGCAGTACATCGGTCATCACCACACCGGTGGCTGCATCCGGACCGTCATTGGTCAGATCGAGGACATAGATCAGGTTGTCCGAGATGTTGACAGGGTCAGCCAGATCTCTCTTCTCGAGATTCAGATCGGCTGCCGGCGGAATCTCGAGGCAGGACGAGAACTCCGAGGTACTGCCCCCGACGTCGGTGGCGGTCGCGGTCAGGTACGTTCCAGCCACCGGTGAAGTCGGCAAGGCCAAGGCGAACGAACCGATCCCGGTGACATCGGTGGAGACCGGGGTCGAACCGACGTGGGTCTGACCCTCGCCGTGGCCGCTGGGATCGCAGTCGGCGCTGAAATAGAGATCGATGCTGAAGTTCGAAGACGGGATCGAGTCCAGCGTCCCGTCGACGGTTGCCGCCACCCGGTCGACGGAAACCAGATCCGGGAAGTTCTGCAGATTGTTGGTCCCCGTATCGGGATCACCCGGGTCGTTGGGCGTGACATCCTCGACATCGAGGCAGCTTCCAGTCCCGGGATCTTCGTCGGCACACAGGTCGATGCCGAGAAAATCGTTGGAGTGGATCGAGTTGCCGACAATCGAGTTGCCGATGCTTGTGTCGCCGCGCAGGTCAACGCCAGAACCGTTGTAGGCGATGACATTGCCGGCGCCCGCTGCGGAGCCGCCGATGGTGTTGTCCGCCGCATCGACGATGGTCAAGGCGATGCCGAGGTTTCCAATTTCGGCGCCGTTGACATCGGTGCCGATGCGATTGCCCTGGATCAGATTGGCGGAGGAAGCGTAGGCCACACCAAAGCTCGGGAAGTCCGCCGCCTGGTTGGCTGCGATGGTATTGGCGGCGCCGGTCGCGGTCCCGCCGATGGTGTTGCCGGTCGATGCATTCATCACCAGCAGGTCATTGCCCGAGTTGCCGAGACCCACGGTGCCCGTCACGTCAAGACCGAAGGTGTTGCCCTCGACGAAGTTGCCGAAGGCGCCGTTGTTGAGGGCGAATGCGGGTCCGGTGTTGCCGGAAATGAGGTTGCGCGCCTCCGGAGCGGTGCCGCCCACGGTCGTGCCGGTGATACCCGATACGTGCAGGCTGTTGAGCGACCCGACGTTGATGGTTCCGGTCGGATCGGTCCCGAGAAAGTTACCCTCGATAATGTTGTTGCCGAGATTCCAGGCAAGAACATCGCTGTTGTTGGCAAATCTATTGATGGCAAAACCGCGCACGGTCGTGCTGCCCCCCCACACCGCGAATCCGGTAACGTCGGCTCCGGTGAGAGTTCCGTCGAGCTCGATGAGCGGAGTGCCGGAAAAGCCCGGTTGGGTGGTTGCGTCAAGGACCACGGGATGGATGATGGTTGTGAATCCGGTGGCCCCGACCTGAATCGTGCAGATCCCGCTCACCGAGTCACAGCCCGGATCGCTGTCGTCAGGAATCGCGAACTCGATGGTGTCGAGATCGGCGGCGAAATTGGCCTCCGTGATCGCGGCTCGCAGGGTACAGATCCCCGTCGCCGTGGCGCAGATGCCGTCGCCGACCGCGTTGTCGTCGTTGTCACCGGTGGAATCGACGGTGAATACGGATCGAGGACCGGACCTGAGTACCTGTGGTGTGGTCTCCCGATCCGACAAAACCACGAGATCGTCGAGGGCGTCCGGGCTCAGCCGCATTGGCAAAACCACGGCCGCAACCTCTCCCAGGTCGATCACAAGGTTTTCCGATGGCGAACCGAACTTCAACAAAGACTCTCCATTCGGAGCTGTTTCGGCGCGCTTCGAAAGGTCGGCGGCCGTTTGTGATCCCGGAGCAGCGAGCGCCACGATGTGATCGGGCGGATCCTCAGGTAACGAAGTCAGGACGAGCCGCAGGCCGCCGGTGGTCGGATCCTGGATCAGCAGATCCGGTGTCGGCGCAGTGGAGAGCCGACACGAAGTTATTCGCCAGGTACCGGCGCCGGGCTCGAATCCCGATTCGCCGATCCGGGCGACTGCTGTGATCTCCCAGGCGGGTTCGCCCGCAGCCTTGGAGTTGGAGCGGATACGGCGCATGAGCGCCAGATCGCCGGTCTGCGAAAGCACGGCGAGCCTCCCTGTGGCGCCGGCCACGGCGAGTACCGCCCCGGGCTGTGGTACGGCCTCGAAGCTGGTCGCACTTCCGCCGGCGTTGCCCGGGAGAATCCACAGCCTCTGTCCGGCCACCACGGCAAGATCACCCGCCGGGTCGTCATCAAACGCTCCGAGTACGAGCTGACCCGCCGGCGCCGGCAAGGGCAGCCGAAGGGCGGGCCCGTTCAGCGCACCAGTCGGATGGCTCAGGATCAGGAGTGCGGGCCCTGATTCGCCGACAATGGCGGCGACCAGGTCGGCGACACCGTCGCGACGATGGAGCTCGCCCGCCGCGAGCGCGGTGAGTCGGCCGGCGAGCCCGATGATCGTCGGTGCCTCGAAATGGCCGTCGCCAAGACCTCGAAAGACCTCGAGCGAGGTCCATCCGAGACCTCCTGTGATCAGATCACGATGACCGTCGCCGTCGAAATCACCGATCTCGAGCACATCGGGAGAGGCCGACGTCGCGATGGAGGTGATGGCCGCATGAAAAGGGTCGTCGGTCAGCACCGGTGCACTGCTGTGCGGGTAGACCGCGTGCCGATTGCCGGGATAAATTATCAGCGCACCGCGCTCGCCGAGGTCTGCGCCCACGACAAGATCGGTGATCCCATCCTCGTCGAGGTCGGCGGAGGCCAGCGAGATCGGCTGCGCCTCCCGAGTATCGCCGAGCGCAACACTGTCTGGTGCGACGCCGTCGACACGCTCGAGCGTGATGAGATCCGCCGGATTCGGCGCATCAGGAGTCGCGCCGGTTGCGACCATCGAACCGAAAGAAATCAGGATGCCGATTGCGACCGTCAACGGGCGCATCCGGAGGCGAAGAACCGTTCCTTGTGCTTTCATCGTGCCCTCCTCGTATGTTTCAGAACTTAGGACGAACCACGAGGGAATCTCGGCTCTTTCGACGAAGTTTATCGAGCCTGGCCCGTGCTTCTCGGCACTCGCCTCGTTCGGCCAGCGGCACCCAACTTAGCCGGAACGGAAGATCGGTGGGGTGGCGCGGGTCACAGTCCGTCGCGTTCGGCGGGTGTTCATCAGTAGGGATAAGTGCCAGACCCAACGACTTAACGATTTTGAGCACTCGGAGGTCCAATTTCCCTCCCGCTGGCTAGGTTCTAACGGTGCCACCCACTAGGCACCCTTATTGAACGTGGTACCCACCAGGAGCTATAGTCATTGAAGGATACGTGGCGCACATCAACTGGAGCCAAGGAAGATGAAGAAGACCTTGAGAGTGATCGCCATTGTGGTATTCCTGATGGCGATAGGCGCAGTGGCAATCTACCGGTTCCTTCCTGTTCAACGGGTAGACGTCTCGTCGGATCTCATAATGCTGGGCGACTTGAACGGTGATCGCGCATGGAACGGCCAGGATGAGGCTCAACTGGCGGTGGTGTTGGGACAACCATTTGCGGTCACGGCCGATGACCTGCACATGATCGATGTCAATCGCAATGACGCCATAGATTCAGAAGACCTTTTGATTCTCAATCGGTTGTACAGGTTAGGCGATCCATACGTTGCATTGGAGCAAGCCCGTGGAGCTGGAATCCCTTACCCAAGACCCAGGGAGCTTTTCAAGTACCTTCCGCGCACTGAGTACGTTTCCCGACCCGTCTTCTCCCTGCCCCACCCGGTGACCGAGCACTCACCGTTCGATTTCCTGAGGAACTTCGCGATTTCCGATGAGGCGATGCCATACGAGCGTCGTCTGCTCCAGGAAATCTATGACGAAGCTCTTCGTTTTTCCTTCGCCTGGGAGCGCCGGGAACCGGACCTCACAGAGATCGAACGCGAGTATGCCGCGTCAAAACTCGCCATCTGTGCAGGACTCTTCGAGGAGGGGAGATTCTACGATCTTCTCCTCCATCTCGTTGGATTGGTAGAAGATGCCGAGACCCTTTCTGTGACCGGTCAATCGGATTTCATCCGCCAGATCCTGTTTTTTCGTGATCATCTCCAGGAAACCCTCATCTCCGAGAGCTTCCGCGCCTTCGAGGAAGGCTCCGGCTCCCATGAGGCTGTTTTTGAAGGAGTCGAACGCTATTTGCAGATCGATCTGGGAATCGAGATCAAGCTCGATGAGCTTGATTCACCACGAGAGTTCCTGGATCTTCAGAACTACCTCGACCGTGCCCAGTGGCAGAAGAACAAGAGTCTGACGAGCGACGATCAGTTCAAGAGCCTCATCCTTTTCGCCCAGTACGACAGGCGGTATTTACGTTCGGTTTCCCGGACCTCCCCGCAGATGACGGATATCCAGCTCCGCAATCACAATCTGCCCATGATTCTCCTCTTCCGCGAGGCCCTGAGAATAATGGGAGGCGACAAGTTGGCGGCAGTCGGCCTTCTGGACGAAGCGGTGCGAATACCATTGGGATGGGTCAAGGGCATCCCTCCCGAAGTCCTGCCGTCGTCCCTCGCCCTCGACAACTTTCTGTTGCCGGGCAATATGGAGGACGGCACGGACAAGAGCCGGCATTGGAATGTGTTTGGGGGACTTGCTCTCTATAAATCTCCAGAAGACTCACTGATCCTCTCATTCAAAAGAGAGATCATGGACGTGCGTGATGATGACTACTCGGTTGAGGCGGTCAGGGAGTTCCTTCGCGACACGATTGCGAATATCAATGGAATCTACTACGTGATGTCGATGAATCCCGACTTGATCTGAAGTCGCCGTAACATCCGTGCCCGGCACGGTTTCTGGCATCCACCATGGCGATCGCAGTCTTCATGCACGCCTTCAAGTGGGGGGATCCCTTTGTCGCGTCGGGGGGAGGGTCCTCCTATGAACTCGCCCTGGTCTATCTGGTGATCTCGATCCTCCTCTTCGGCCTCGGCCCGGGGCGGATGTCTCTCGATCGAGTCATCTTCGGCTCACGGACCTGATTCCGCCGCCCCTCCGACCCAGTGCGCCTCGATTTCGTCGGCGTTGAACGTCCGTCCCGCAACCTCCCTGGCAGCAGCGGCGACCAACGGGTCCGGATCGTCCTGGAGTCCGATGAGGATCCTCTCGGCGGTTTCCCGTTGGGTGGGAGTTCCGAGATGGCTGGTGATCCACAGGGGAATCGCCGCTTCCATCCTGAGAGCACGGAACGGGTCTTCGGTGGCTGTTTCGACGATGATTTCGAATCGCCCGTCAGGGAGTCGGAGCTCGGTTCGGCTCTCTCCATCCGATTCATCGATCCGGGCGATGAAGTCCGTAAACACTGAGATCCTCTGGAACCGCCTCGTCTGCTCGAGACGCAGCGCCGTGCAATCCTGGATCACCAGGGCCGCGAGGGCGGCGGTGGCGCCGTCATCGAGCGAGCGCGAGTGGTCGAAAATCGCCTCGGCGCCGTTCCGAATGAGAGCTACGCCGATCAGATTCTGGATGAAGATGACGTCGTCCTGACACAACAGGCGACCGAGGCGGATGGTTCGGCGGTAATCCGCGAGGGCGAGTTCGGGGTCGTCTGCGCCCTGGCCACGAGCCACCCACGACCTGCCGAGCTGCAACGCGAAGAGGAGGTTGGCGATGGGTGTCGAACCGCCCTGCCAGGGCCAGACCTCCGGGTAAAACGACCACGACGCGAGATCGACCCACGTTTCGGCTTCGATCAGCAGGGGATGATCCCGGGGGAGCACCTTTCGTTCCTTACCGTAGAACTCCCACATGCGAGTGTCTGTCTGAGCCGATTCAACCTCACCCCGACGCTCGCCGATGTTCTTTGCGAAGTCGGAGAACCAGATGGCTCCGTTACCCGTCTTGTTGCCCAACGGAGCGAGGAGGTCGAGATCCACCTTGAACTCCAGCGCGATGGGTTCTTCGTTGAAGATCCGTGATGGCCACGGGTATGGGTCCGGCAGATCGGCCAGCACAATCGTCGGGGGCGCCGGGATCGCCGAGGCATCCTCAGCCGAGCCGGTGGTGGCAAGCATGAGACAAACAATCAAGGGAAGCAGTCGAGAGAGAGTCATGACATTGCCCTTCCGGTTCGTTTGATGGGGTGGCGGACACATCGATTGTCTCATCGACCATATTTGGCCAACGAAATTTTCTCGTCTTCCGGGTGAATTCGCACACTTCAGCGGTCCTCGCCTCGTTTTCTCCGGGTCGTTGTCAAGACGAATCTACAAAAAAGGTACCGGGCACTCACTTATAATCTTACGATTCGCGGCCTCACAATCGGCCGGCCGGATCTCCGCACAACATCATAAGTGAGTGCCTG